>JAAUPA010000321.1 GCA_012034615.1 Leptolyngbyaceae cyanobacterium CSU_1_4
CCGGCTCGATCCTGAGCAGCGCCCCATTCCGCTCATCCGTGATCACATAGAGCAGATCGTCCGGCCCCTGGCGAACGTCGCGGATGCGCCAGCGCTTGTCCGCGAGCAGCGTTTCGCGCCGCTGCTCTTCCATGTTCTCGTTGAAGCCGATGCGCTCCAGGCGTTCGCAGCTCGTGAGAAACGGTGCTCAAAAAGTCGTCTTTAATGCGGTTAAGGCGTTCTAGTTCTTCAACGGCTTGCATCAGTTGGGCGGTGCGATCGCTCACTTGTCCTTCTAGGTTCGCGTTAGCGGCTTCAATTTGTTCAAACGAAGCAGTCAAGCGTTCTGCCATTTGGTTAAAAGCATGGGCAGTGACCTGCATTTCTTTGATGGGGTTTTGTTCTGGAATGCGCTGATACAAGTCTCCTTCGGCGATCGCTCGACTGGCTCGACTCAGGCGTAACAAGGGCTGAGCCACCCAGTTCGAGCCAATCACGCCCAACAGCAGGGTTCCCAAGACAGCTCCTGCACACAGCCAAAACGTAGTGCGAGTGTTGGTATTAATCTGCGCCATAAAATCATTCTCGGGCACCACCACCACAATTAACCAATCTAGCCCTAGTTCATCTCGAAACGGCACAACTTTTACAAAATTGCGATGACCATTGTTCATGAAGTTTAATCGCTGATCAGCAATGACCCTTTTAAAGTCGCCATAGCGTTTAATTAAAAACTGAGCCGTTGCCTTAATTAAGGGGTCACTGCTATCTGCGGCATTAATTCGCTCTAACCGCACCGTGTCGCCTTTTTCCTGAAACCGATGATAAACAGGTTGAGATGCCGATGTGCCGACCAGTTTGCCGTCATGCTCAACCACAAATACTAACCCCGACTCGCTGACCTGCAAGTTTTTGAGGAACGCATTAATTTTAGAAAGAACCACGCCTGCCGAAGCCACGCCCAAAAGTTCGCTGGTTTCTGGGTCGTAAATTGGAAAACTGGCATTGAGCGACAGATCTTGATTGTCAGTCGTTTGAAAGATTTCGCTCCAAGTAGGCTTACGATCGATCACAGCGGCATCGTACCATTCATACTTTGCGCAGGCGGTCGGGCAAAAGATTCTAGAAGCGCCCCGCGATCGCCCAAGCCGTCTAGGGCATAGTCATAAACCTTGCCATCATCCCATCTGTCCGAGCGTTGCAACCGCAGTTCCCGGCGGCGATTGACCGATCGAAAACTGCCCTGCTCTGTGCCAATCGAAATGCCGCTAACCGACTTAAACTGAGTCAACTGCGTGAATAAATAGCGCTCCAGAGAGAGCGTATCTTGCAGATTCAGTTGCCCTAACCGCACAGCATCATTGCTAATGCGGGTCGCCAGTTGAGGCGCTGCCAAATAAGTTCTTAGCTCTAGCTGAATGCCTGAACTAATTTCATCTTGCAATTTAGCAGTCAGCTCATAAACAGACTTTTGAGCATTGAGCCAAGATAGCCCACCCGTCAGCCCCGCAACCGCCACAATTTGCAGCAAAAATGGGACTGTCAGAAAAGTCTGGAGGGGAACTCTTCGGGAAATCCGAGAAATCAGCCGATTTAGAGGTCGAATAAGCATGAAATGGCTACTATTTCCTCCTACGAATGCAGTTCCTTGTTTTGCTTGATGGATCACCCAGATATTGATGTATCACCCAGAATTGAATTTTAGACTGGAATGGCTCTTTTTAGAATTTCTCGACCTGAGGAAAATTAGCCTGCGCCTTGGCTGCCTCGCCACACGTGCGCGGAGTGGGGAATATTTTTCCTGGATTTGCCAGCTCTTTGGGGTTAAAGACCTGCCGCACCCACTGCATGGTTTCCAGGTCAGTAGGGCTGAACATATCGGGCATATAGCAGCGTTTATCCGCCCCAATACCATGCTCTCCCGAAATGCTTCCCCCCACCTGAACACAGAGCTTCAAAATGTCGCCTCCCAGCGCTTCAACTTCCTCTAGCTGTCCGGGGATGGCGTTGTTGTACAAAATGAGCGGATGCAAGTTGCCGTCGCCTGCATGGAAGACATTGGCAACTTTGTAGCCGTGCTGTTCGCTGAGGGCTTCAATTTCGCGCAGCACGTACTGAAGCTGGGTGCGAGGAATCACGCCGTCTTGAACATAATAATCAGGGCTAATTTTGCCCATGGCGGCGAACGCTGCTTTGCGTCCTTTCCAAAGGGTTAGGCGCTCTTGGGGTTCTATGGCGGTGGTGATATTGCGGGCGCCGTTTTGCCGACAAAGGGCTGCGACCTGTTCGCTATTTGCCGCAACTTCTATCTCGGTGCCGTCAATTTCAATTAATAGAATGGCGATCGCATCTCGAGGATAGCAATTGGTTGCCACCACATCTTCAACGGCATTGATGCTAAAGTTATCCATCATTTCCATGCCGCCCGGAATAATGCCCGCGCTAATAATGTCTGTGACCGCTTGCCCGGCGGCTTCTACGCTGGTAAAGTCTGCCAACAGCACATGAATCGCCTCCGGAGCCTTCAGGATTCGCAGCGTAATTTCTGTGGCAATGCCGAGGGTTCCTTCCGAACCCACAAAAACGCCAGTCAGGTCATACCCTGGCATCTCAGCAATTTTGCCGCCCACATCGACCACTGAGCCGTCGGGCGTAACAATTTTTAGCCCCAAAACGTGATTAGTGGTCACGCCATACTTTAGGCAATGAACGCCACCCGAGTTTTCTGCCACGTTGCCGCCGATCGAGCAAATGATCTGGCTCGACGGATCGGGCGCATAGTAGAAGCCAGCGCCGCTGACCGTCTGGGTAACCCAATTGTTAATCACTCCCGGCTGCACCACCACCCGTTGGTTTGCCAGATCGACCTCTAGAATTTTCTGCATCAGCGCCGTCACAATCAACACACAGTCTTCTACAGGCAATGCGCCGCCTGAGAGACCTGTTCCGGCACCCCGGGCAATAAAGGGGACAGTGTGCGATCGCAAATTTTCACAATTGCCGCCACCTGTTCCGTCGTTCGGGGCAACACCACCACCTCCGGACGCTGTCGATAGCTGGTCAAACCATCACACTCATACACCAGCAACTCCTCCCGCCGCTTCACCACGCCATTTTTTCCCAGAACCCTCTCGAATTCTTGAAGGATGAGTTGCCAATCGCGCGGGCTGCTACGAGCCGGATCAAGAGTAATCATAAAAAGTGTCGCTACTGGACTTAAAGTTTGAGCATAGCAGACTCGTCGAGATCAGGGATTAGCCTGCCAGCCCCATTCGCCTACAAAGCCATGCCAACCCTAATTCGCATACTCTAAAAAGTTTGAACTTTGCCATCTGGCTCTAACACCACGCGGATTTGGGGCTGTCTATCGTTTGCGGTTGGCGAAACAAACGGCTCGCCCAATAGCGGCATATTGGTGCGATCGAGAAAGTTTGCCGAGGCATCACCCAGCGGTAGAATTCTTTGCAGCGAGCCATCTGGGTTCAGCAAGAGCCGATATTCCAACGGTTCACTCAACCCTTCGGGCGGCTGCCACTTTTCTTGAAAATAAGTTTTCACCTCATCGGCTTGATTACTCGAAGCAGGACTTGCCGATCGCCCATTAGCCCCGAATGCTGCATCAGGGGGCGTGGCTAAACCCGCTGAGGCAAGCTCATTGGCAACATCACTAGAAATCTCTGGAGAAGATGGGGGCGCTGCCTGGGAAGCGCCATCAAACTCCTCCGTACCTTCCTCCGTTCCCTCCAACCGAGGCGGAACTTCCGGTGCCGGAGCTTCGATCGGGCTCCTAGGAATTTCGGGAAAGCGAGGCTCTCCAGGAATCTCAATCGTCGTATCGGGCTGCACCGGCACCGTTTCCCCGGGCGCAGAGGGAACAGGGAGGGTAGGAGCCGAAGTTGCCCCAGGAACGGGAGCCGGAAAAACAGGGTTGCCCACGGGCGGCAAAGGGACAGTCGGGTTGAGCGGAGTCAAGGTGAGCGGCGGCGGCGTGGTTCCGGGTGCTAAAGGTGCAGGCAAATCTCCGGATCTTTGAGCCGTGCTAATTTCTACGTCTTTCGTGGAAGCGGTGGTCGGTGTCTGCGGTGCAGAAAGATCCGTGACAAATTTTACGACGGGCAGCGAAACCCCCACCACTAAAACCGCTGCCGCCGCCACCTGCATCCAGCCTGCTGGAACCGCCTTCAACCAACGGGGACGACCCAAACTGGGCAAACTCAGAGCCTCAGCATGGTAGGCATCCAAGGCATTTGCTAAATCAAACAATTGCAGCGTCGTTAAAGGAATAACCGTCGCTTCTTCGCTTGCCAACGTTCCTAGGTGCAACTCGTGCTTTAACCTACCTTTGGGCTGAAGATTAATCCCTGCCTCAAGCAGATGACCCTCCGCCCTAGGTGCCTCTGCCCAGCGACTTGTGTTCGGGCTATCCACGACTTCATTCTGGCTCAACGCTTCTACGGGCTGCACCAAAAGGGTTTGAACACTAGTCCCGAAACCGCTTCCCAGAGTGCCTCCAGTTGATTGCGA
>JAAUPA010000322.1 GCA_012034615.1 Leptolyngbyaceae cyanobacterium CSU_1_4
GTGAAGCTGAGCCAGCCCTGAGAAACCTTTTCTAGGGTTCCAGTGACGAGCAATGGCAATTGTTCAAAGACTGCGGTTTTAAGGTGCAGTGGAAGCGAGGCAATATGGCTGGTAAAACCCTGAATGATTTCTTGGGTGCGATTAACAGCGCCCGTCACGATATTGGGCAAGCGCGAAAGCCTGGAAACATTGAAGGATATCGGCAAGGAGGCGATCGCCCGGATACCTCCAGCTATGAAGGATTGAACCCGCTCAAATAATTGATTAATTCTAGAAATCGACTGCCGTAGGGATTCTACATTCAGGTGTAATTTGGCGCTTGAGAATAATTTGCTCAGGTTGTGAAAGGTAGATGAGCCAAGGGTTTGAATGCCCTTAAAGGCAGACTGGGAGACTGTTTTAGCAAGATTAAATGATGCTCTTGCTGCATCCCCGACCTTACCGAAGTCACCCCGGAGCATTCGTAGGACTGCACGGATTGAGCGACTTATGCCGGAGAAGACTTGTTCAATGCCTTGAAATGCTCCTCGGACGATTTGAGCGGAACCTTGAAAGGTTTGTCTAATCGCAAGAGCAACGCCTTGAGCAATGCTGCGAATCCCTTGGAAAACTTGATGAATGCCTTGACCCATGACGGAGAAGTCACCCCGGATAGCCAAGCTGACTCCAGAGAAGATTCTGCCAATACCCTGCACGATTTGAATGATGCCGGACAGCGATCGCCTGAATCCCTGGACAACGCCTGAAACGACCGTGAACACACCTTTGAGAATGGTTCTCAATCCCAAGAAATTTCTAGAGATGGCGACAGCCAGAATTATCACGCCTCCCAAGATCAATATCACGGGGGAAAACGAGGCGAGGGACGCGATTCCAAAGGCGACAACGCTTAAACTCATGCCGCCAATGTGACTGGAGATGTTAGCGATCGCGCTTACTAAGTGACCGATATAGCCCTTTAAGCCGGACTGGGCTTTACCGAAGTCTAAGGTAGCGATCGCAACGGCTGAACCCTTGGCAAACTCAACAGTTTGTTTGCTTAACGTTGCGAACTGCTGAGCAATGGGAGATAGGTCTAGCGCTAATAATCCAGATAATCCTAAAAACCGAGCTTGTGCAGCGCGGACATTATATGCTTGCTCGATGTGTGAAATGCCTTGAACCACAATGCTTTCAGCCTGTGGTATCTGACTCGTAATATCTTGAATAACGGATTGGAATACAGGTATCGCCTGCAATTGGATGGAAGCTCGGACAGGAATTGCGATCGCTGTAGGCGACGATGGCAACGGTGTCGGTGGTAGTGGTAATGCGGTTCGTCTTTCAGGGGAAACAGGATCATCACTGATAGGACGGACAGGAGGAGATACGCTAGAAGCAGGAGCAGGACGGGTGAAAGGTCTAATGTCATTTTGTGAATTTGTTAGTTTGCTAGTTTGTGGATTTACTACTTTATTTACTGGAGCAGTGACAGTCTTAGAAACGGTTCTTTGACCTCCGTTGCCCCCATTGTCATCATTGCGGAGGAAGCCTGGAACCAGCTTCTCAAAGGCATTTCCCACCCCTCTAGGAATTGCCGTCAGCAGATCAGTCAGCCAGGATGCAAAGCCCGTCCACATTCCGCTCATGATCGATAGAGTAGTGTTAACGGCTGATAGAATAGATTGAAACGGACTAACAAAGATGCCTGTCAGCAAAACACCCACGCCTTGAGCAATGGTGACTAGGAAATTCATTAATCCTTGGATTCTGGCGATCGCGCCTTCCCAGGCGATCGGAATCTTGACGGTCGGTGAGTGATTTAGAGCATTAATTAATCCCTGTCCCATGTTCACGGCAAATTGAACTAAGGGCATTGACAGGAACCAAGTTACAAAACCTTGCCATGCTGATTTGATTTTTCCGGCTGCTGTAATGAAGGGAGAGGCGATCGCTCCTGCAATTGAGAAAACAATGCTCAACGGCTTGATAATGGCAAAGTCAATTATTGAACCAATGCCCTGCAAAACGCTGACGACGATTTTGATGACGGCAAGAATGCCATAAATCGGCACTAGGACTAAGTTAAACAGGACAAAGCCGATTCCTTTGCCAATCTTTTCTCCAATGCCAGAAAACATTGAGAAGGAACCGAACGCTTCCTTAATAGCATCCCCGACTAAAGTGAATTCACCTGCAACAGGTTTCAGCATTGAGAAGATGGGTTTAAGCGCTTCTACAAAGCCCATCCCCAAGCCTTTAAGCAATCCCACGACCAACCCGATTGGAGCCGCTAGAACGCTGAGAATCACGCCCAAAACGTTAATGCTAGGAGTTAATAGTTCGACTATTGCGTATAAGGCTGCAAAGCCAGCGATCGCCAGTCCGATTGGGCTTGTGATGAATGCAAGAGCGCCCGTCGCAAAGGTGGAAACTGTTGTCCCAAAACCAGATAGAATTACGCCCGCTTCCGTGACGATTCCGGCAAAACCTTGTGTCCCAAAGGCTAGGGTGATTTTTTGCATCACCCCTGTTAAGGGAATTGTCCCATTCTTGAGCAACATGGAGGCGATTCCGGTAGATGCCATTGCCTGTTGCAGTGTGAAGTATGCAGCGGCTAATGTCCCAACGACGACTGCTAGGGATGCTAGACCTAGAGCTAAAGCTCCTGCAATGACGATTCCAGTTTTTATGGGTTGAGGCAGTCCGATGAAAGCGGTCATCAGCTTGGATAAGGCATCAACAGCCGTTTTCACAACTGGAGCAAGAATCTGTCCAATCTCGATTAAAACTCCCTCCCAAGCTGAGGAGAAGTTTCGGAATGAACCGCCCATTCCCTTCTCCAGCGTCAATGCAGCCTCCGCCGCTGCACCCATCCCTTTACTAGCGTTATAGTTTGCCTGGGTGTATTCGTTAATTTTGTCCGTGTTGTTAATTAAATATTGCGCGCCCCCGATCGCTTCTGTCCCAAAAATCGCCTTCATTGCGTCGGATTTCTGCCCATCATTAAGCTGTCCCAAACCACCTTGAATTTCTTTCAGAACCTGATTGACGGGACGCATTTTGCCGGAAGAGTCCAGGACTGAAACACCCAGCTTCTCTAATGCACTTTTGGCGGCTGCTGTCGGTGCTGAGAGGTTGGTAAAGACCGATCGCATTACTGTCCCAGCCTCGGAACCTTTTAGTCCCGCTTCCGATAAAACCCCGATCATTGCCGATGTTTGCTCTAGGGAAGCTCCGTAGGTTTTAGCGTTCACACCTGCATACTTTAAGGATTCCCCTAAGTCTTTCACGTCAAGCTGTGCAGAGTTAGCGGTCTTTGCCATCACGTCCGCGACGTGAGCGGAATCGCCCGCTTTCAGCCCAAATTGACCAATTGAATTTAGGGTATATCCTGTTGCCTCTGCCAGTCCCAAACTACCCGCAGCCGCCAGTTTTAAGGTGCCATCGATCGCGCTCAACTGGTCGTCTACCTTGTAACCAGCCTGAGCTAAGAGAACGAATCCTCCAGCCGCTTCTCCAGCCGAGAAACGGGAAGTTGCTCCCAGTTGTTTAGATTTATCTCGAATCTTATCTAAATTGCTTTGGGTTTTCTGTGAGGCATCCATCACAGCCTCGACAGCAAACAATTGATCCTCAAAACCCTTATAGGTATCAATTGATTTTTTACCAATCATTGCCAGAGGCATTGCAACCGCAGCTCCAGCCGTTGCCACACTGGTCGCCATTCCTGCTCGTTCGGTTGCTGTGGCTCCAATACGCTGTTGCTCGGATAGGTCTACTTTGTTTTGAGCAATCTGCTTAGCCCGGACGATCTCTGCCTTAAACTGTCGCTCAGCCGCGCTTGTGCCCTGTATTTGAGCTTCCAGCTTGCCTAATTCTGCAATATAAGAATTAATTGATTTTTTGCTTTATCAAATACTGCTGGGTTCTTTAGATCACCAAAATCAATGTTCCTAGATTCTGCTCTAAGCGCTCGGAATTCTTGTTTTATTGGGGATAGGTGGCTGGTCGTGCTGGTTAGGACGTTATTGGTTTTCTTGACTTCATTAGCCAAGTCTTTAACGTGATTAGAAGCGTTACCAAATATGGAATTCAGCCTTTGTCCCAGTGCAGATCCGCTCATCTTCTCTAGGTCTTTAATGGCGGTTTCTATATTCCTGCAACCCCGCTCGACCTTATCCATCGTTGCAAAGGCATTACCCTGCACTTCAAAGGCGTAGAAGGCTGTTAAACCATAGCGATCGGTATCTGCCATAAAAACAAAAAAAGAGCCACGCTGTTAGACGTGGCTCTGTGAGATAAAAGGTATGGGGTTATACTACCCTACAGCTCTAAAAAAGCCTCTACCCATTTACGCCTTTTTTCTAATTCCTTTACTCCCCGATCGCCCCCTCTTACCGCCATCTCCATCAACAGAGGATAGCCAGAATCAATTGATTCTAGAATTTCCTGCCTAGTTCCGATCGTCCTTCCCTGAACCATAAACTACCGGAGATAATAAACGTCCTTGGATT
>JAAUPA010000036.1 GCA_012034615.1 Leptolyngbyaceae cyanobacterium CSU_1_4
CAGGCGGCATCATATCCGTGACATCATGGGAAGTCGTCCGGGGGGGTGGCGGTGGCGGCGGCATCCGGACAGGGGAGTTATTGGGCAAATGTTGTGTGTCAGTCATAGACCCTCGTAGTGGAGAGAGAGCAGTTTCAGAATGGGGCGATCTCTGCGAGTTACCCGCAAGGGGTCGCGCCGCCGTTCCATATCCAGGTTGCCCACAACCACCAGGGGTGTACCAGAAGATCTTTTTCTGAGGCGATTCAGAGGGGATCAGAGGCGATCAATCGTGAGTTGTACCGCTAGGAAGCACCGTACCGTTTAGATCGGCGTGCTGAAAATTTGCCTGGTTGATATTGGCACTAATCAACACCGCCTCGCTCAAATCGGTTTCGCTTAGGTTTGCCCAACACAGCACCGCCCGATAAAGATTGGCACGCCGCAGTTTGGCTCCCCGCAAGGAAGTCCAGCTTAAATTCAAACCTCGCCCATTAATTTGACAAAGGTTGGCATTAATTAAATTTGCCCCTACGCACTGAGCACGGCTGAGATCGGCTTCTCGCAAATCGGCTTCTTCTAAGCTCACGCCGTTCATCATGGCATTAGTCAAAATTGCGCCTTCTAAAATGGCTCCGCTCAGCATGGCACTAGTCAGGTTAGCGCTATTCAAAATGGCGCGGGTTAAATCAGTTTCCGCTAGCTTGGCGCGATGAAGGGCAGCGTGGCTGAGGTTGGCTTCGCAAAGGTTTGCCTGGTTTAGAATCGCTTCTCCTAGATTGGCTTCTAACAGTGTGGCGCGGGCTAGGTTGGCTTCAACTAGTTTAGTCCCCCGCATTCCGGCGCGACTCAAGTCGGCTTCGTAGAGATTGGCACGGGTTAGGTCTGCGCCAATGCAATTCACTTCAGTCAGGTTGGCTTCCCGGAGGTTGGCTTCGCTCAAATTGACCTCTCGCAAGTTTGCTGAACTGAGGTTGGTGCCGCACAAGTTCGCCCGATGAAGATTGGCACGCCGCAGATTAATTTCACTGAGGTCAATACCACTTAAATTGGCTCCCGCTAAATTGATGTCTCGAAAATCTCGCTTTCCTGCTGCATAGTGTTCCAGCAGTTCTTCAACGTTCATGGTGGCTCGTTCCGCAATGTTTTTAGTCGCCCGATATGGATTTAGATTGCCCTAAATTCACGGCATTGCTCTAGTGGCGTATAATCCAACATTGGCGAGACCATTGAGAGCGCACAAGAGGACAGCCCGATGCCTGAACACAATCCTAATCAGAATCCTGATCACACATCTAACAATCCTGATCACACCCCTAAGAGCAAGCCTGAGAATTTAAAGAGCCAAGTTGTCACCCAAGGGGTACAGCGATCGCCCAATCGTGCCATGCTCCGAGCGGTGGGCTTTAAGAACGAAGATTTCACTAAACCGATCGTTGGGGTTGCCAGTGCCCACAGCACCATTACGCCTTGCAACATGGGCATTGCGCCGCTGGCAGTCAAGGCAGAAGCAGGGATTCGGGCGGCGGGGGGAATGCCGCAGATGTTTGGCACGATTACGATCAGCGATGGCATTTCCATGGGCACTGAGGGGATGAAGTACTCCTTGGTCTCGCGGGATGTAATTGCGGACTCGATTGAAACCGCTTGCATGGGGCAAAGCATGGATGGGGTGCTGGCGATCGGCGGGTGCGACAAGAATATGCCGGGAGCCATGATTGCGATGGCGCGGATGAATATTCCGGCGGTGTTTGTCTATGGCGGCACCATTAAGCCGGGGCATTTAGAAGGCGAAGATTTAACGGTGGTGAGTTCGTTTGAAGCGGTGGGGCAATATAGCGCAGGCAAGATTGATGAGGCGCGGCTGACAGCGGTTGAGGAAAAGGCTTGCCCTGGTGCGGGGTCTTGCGGCGGTATGTTTACTGCCAACACCATGTCTTCGGCGTTTGAGGCGATCGGTATGAGCCTGATGTATTCCTCAACCATGGCGGCTGAGGATGCGGAAAAGGCTATGAACACTGAGGAAGCCGGGAAGGTTCTGGTCGAGGCAATTCGGCAAAATATTTGCCCCCGTGACATTATTACGCGGCAATCGATCGAGAATGCGATTTCGGTGATTATGGCGGTGGGAGGATCGACGAATGCCGTGCTGCACTTTTTGGCGATCGCCCACAGTGCCAATATTCCCTTCACCATTGATGATTTTGAACCCATTCGCGCTCGTGTTCCCGTGCTCTGCGATCTGAAGCCCAGCGGTCGTTTCGTTGCCACCGATTTGCATACCGCAGGCGGCATTCCCCAAGTAATGAAAATGCTGCTGAGCCACGGTTTGTTGCATGGTGACTGCCTAACCATTACCGGGGAAACGATCGCCCAACGCCTCAAAGATATTCCTGCCGAACCTCGCCCTGATCAACAGGTGATTCGTCCTTGGAGCAATCCCATGTATCCGCAGGGGCACCTGGGAATTTTGAAGGGCAACCTGGCACAAGAAGGATCTGTAGCGAAGTTGACGGGCATCAAGTTTCGTAAAATTACGGGTCCTGCGCGGGTGTTCGAGTCTGAAGAATCTTGTTTGGACGCAATCTTGGCAGGCAAAATTAATCCAGGAGATGTGCTGGTCATTCGCTACGAGGGCCCTAAGGGTGGACCCGGAATGCGAGAAATGCTGGCTCCGACTTCAGCAATTATTGGTGCAGGATTAGGCGATTCGGTCGGATTAATCACCGATGGTCGCTTTTCGGGTGGAACCTATGGCATGGTGGTGGGACACGTCGCACCGGAGGCGTTTGTGGGCGGCAATATTGCGCTAATTCACGAGGGCGACTCTATCACGATTGATGCCGATGCCCGACTGTTGCAGGTGAACGTGACCGATGATGAACTGGCAGAGCGGCGATCGCAATGGCAGCAACCCCAGCCTCGCTACAAATCGGGAGTATTGGCAAAATACGCCCATCTGGTGTCTTCTAGCAGTCTAGGAGCGGTGACAGACTTGTTAAAATACTGAAGTGACTCCTGCTCTCTTAACTTGGCAGATCCCTATGGTTGAAATCTCCCAAACTCCAACTTTTGTTGAATATCCTGACAGCGACGGTCAACCCATGACAGAAAGCGATGCCACACGCATTTACTTAATTTATTGCGTAGAGGCTTTGAGGCTATTTTTTCAAGGGCGATCGCAAGTCTACGTTTCTGGCAATTTATTTATTTACTACCAGGAAGGTCAGCCCAACAAAAGCGTCTCACCCGATGTTTTTGTCGTGTTTGGAGTTAGCAACAGAAAACGACGCAGCTACAAAGCTTGGCAAGAGGGAGGAAAATTGCCCTCGTTTATTCTAGAGATTACTTCGCTCAGCACTAAAAAGCAGGACGAAGAATCTAAGCCTTTGCTGTACGCGAGTTTGGGAGTTTCAGAATATTTCCAATACGACCCCACAGGCGACTATCTCAAGCCGCAGCTTAAAGGCAGGCGATTGGTCAATGGCAGCTACGAGCCGATTCCTCCCTCAACCCTCAGCGATGGCACGATCGTCTTGCACAGTGAAACGCTAGGGCTGGATTTGCGGCTGCTGCCTGCTGACCAAACCACTGTTCAATTTCCCGGAATTGCCACGAGAGAACTCAGGCTGTTTGATCCCCAAACCGGGGCAAAGCTCCTGAGCTATCAGGAGGCAGAGCAAGCAAGGCTGGAGGCAGAGCAGATGGCAAACGAAGAACGTCAGCGGGCAGAACAAGAATCGCAGCGGGCAGAGCAGGCGGAACAGAAATTGACTGCGTTGGTGGAAAAACTTCGGATACAGGGAATCAACCTGGAGGCTTAGCAAGATCTACTTCTCATAGAATCGACAGGTTTAATAATCTAGAATTTTTAGCTTCCGCATGACGTTATCCGCGAAATTGACAATGGTTGCGGTCTAGGCGAACTGATATGCACGTAATTATCCGCAAACGACTCAATGAGTTTGCCAAACTTCATCCAGACACCAAAAATGCTTTGGCTTAGTGGTACAAACTAATCCAACAAAATGAATTTGTTTCATTTATTGAACTGCCTAACCTGTTTCCAGCCGCTGATCAAGTCGCGAAATTGACCGTCTTTAACATTGGAGGTAACAAAGTTCGACTCATTGTAGCTATTCACTACAATCGGAAGAAAATCTATATTCGGGCTGTACTCACTCATGCTGAATACGATGAAGAAAGCTGGAAAGAATAATGTAAAGCCTTAACCTTGATCAAACAATTGCTGCTTGGTCATCTATTGCTAAAACAGTTTTTGTCCTTCACACAGGGCGTTGCTGAATCGAAGTATGAACTGATCTAAGTTAACCGTTCTCTCGCCCCCTAAATCCCCCAAATTGGGGGACTTCCGAACCCTTCAAAGTCCCCCATTTTGGGGGATGTAGGGGCTTTCATACTTGCATTCAGCAACGCCCACACAGAACAGGAAGATGAGCGTTTAGTGAGGCACAGATAGCCTGATCGATCAAGTGGGCGAAGATGAATCTCATCCTCTTGCTTCCATGATGGACGTGATTGGAGTCGTGATCGAAAACTATGAAGCAGAACATATTCTGGAGTTAGAAGAGGTTGTCTGAGCGCTACTCCTTCTAAAGACCTCGAATGAATTTTGATCTCGCAAAACTTTTCAAATTTCTTTTAGTTGGACTTTTACCCGACAACTAGGGCGATCGCCTTAATCTTTCTTAACTTATCCTGAGTAGTTACTCAATAAGTTATCAAATCACGTAAACATATATGTCGTTTTTTATATCAAATTGTTTCAGATAGACCTTGAACCGCTGAATGGGTAAGGGTTTTCTGGTACAACACTCATGTAACACTTTAATGAGTGACCAGTTTGTGATTGGCTGCGTCAGCCTCTACGAAGTCTTGAAAAGGAGCCTCCCTGCATGTTCACACACGTTAAGCCCACTATCAGGCACATCGCACCCGCCGACCTTCAGGGGCGATCGCTGATTAAAGTGGTTTACGTCGTGCTAGAGCCGCAATATCAAAGTTCGCTCTCGGCGGCAGTTCGATCGATCAACGAAAGCAACCCCAGTGTTGCCATTGAGATTAGTGGCTATTTGCTAGAAGAGCTTCGCAACGCCGAAAACTACGCGGCATTTAAGCACGATGTGTCTCAGGCAAATATTTTTATTGCATCCCTGATTTTTATTGAAGAATTAGCCGATAAAGTTGTGGCAGCGGTAGAGCCTTACCGCGATCGCTTGGATGTGTCGGTCGTCTTCCCCTCCATGCCCCAAGTCATGCGCCTCAATAAAATGGGCAGTTTCTCGTTGGCGCAGATTGGGCAGTCGAAGAGCATGATTTCCAGCTTCATGAAAAAGCGCAAGGAGAAATCTGGGGCAGGCTTCCAAGACGCGATGCTGAAGCTGCTGAGAACGCTTCCCCAGGTGCTAAAGTTCCTGCCCATGGAAAAAGCGCAGGATGCTAGGCACTTTATGCTCAGCTTCCAGTATTGGTTGGGTGGATCTGCCGATAACTTGGAAAACTTCTTGCTAATGTTGGCAGATAAGTATGTGCCAGCCGCAGAAGGGCTTAAGGAAGTCACGCTTCAGTACCGCGATCCGGTCACCTATCCCGACATTGGCATCTGGCATCCGCTGGCTCCCCAGATGTTTGAAGATTTGAAGGAATATCTCAACTGGTTTAGTTCCCGCTCAGATATTTCTACTGATCTGAAAGATCCCCTGGTTCCAACCTTGGGCTTGGTGCTGCAACGGACGCACCTCGTCACCGGCGACGATGCTCATTATGTGGCAATGGTGCAAGAGCTAGAATGCCTGGGGGCGCGTGTAGTGCCCGTGTTTGCAGGTGGGTTAGATTTTTCTAAGCCTGTAGATGCTTACTTTTACGACCCGATCTCGAAGAACACTCTGGTCGATGTGGTGGTTTCCTTGACAGGGTTTGCCTTGGTGGGAGGTCCAGCGCGACAGGATCATCCTAAGGCGATCGAATCTCTCACTCGTCTGGGTCGTCCCTATATGGTGGCGTTGCCGTTGGTCTTCCAAACTACCGAAGAGTGGCAGGAGAGCGATTTAGGGCTACACCCGATTCAAGTCGCATTACAAATTGCGATTCCTGAACTAGATGGGGCGATCGAACCCATTATTATGTCTGGGCGAGATGGCACAACGGGGAGAGCGATCGCCCTCCAAGACCGCGTGGAAGCGATCGCCCAGCGTGCGATGAAGTGGGCAACCCTCCGCCGTAAGCCCAAAATTCACAAGAAGCTAGCCATCACCGTCTTCAGCTTCCCTCCCGACAAAGGCAACGTCGGGACAGCCGCTTACCTGGACGTGTTCGGCTCTATTTTTGAAGTCATGCAGGCGCTGAAACAAAACGGCTACGACCTCCAAGACGTTCCCAATTCTGCCGAAGAGTTGATGCTGGCAGTCATCCACGATGCCCAAGCCCAGTACAACAGCCCCGAACTCAACATTGCTTACAAAATGTCTGTGCCCGAATACGAGGCGCTCACCCCCTATCACCATCGCCTAGAAGAGTCGTGGGGTCCTGCTCCCGGACAACTCAATACCGACGGGCAAAATATGCTGATTTACGGCAAAACCTTCGGCAATGTCTTCATCGGCATTCAGCCCACCTTTGGCTACGAAGGCGACCCGATGCGGTTGCTGTTCTCCCGCTCTGCCAGTCCACACCACGGTTTCGCAGCGTATTACACCTATCTAGAGCACATCTGGAAAGCGGATGCTGTGCTGCACTTTGGCACCCATGGTTCGCTAGAGTTCATGCCTGGAAAGCAAATGGGGATGTCGAACGATTGTTATCCCGATAGTTTGATTGGCAAAATTCCCAATCTTTACTACTACGCGGCAAACAACCCTTCCGAAGCGACGATCGCCAAACGCCGCAGCTACGCCGAAACGATTAGCTACCTTACTCCTCCTGCCGAAAACGCTGGATTGTACAAGGGGTTAAAGGAACTGAGCGAACTGATTGCGTCTTACCAAACCCTCAAAGATTCAGGGCGATCGACCTCAATCATCAATGCCATTATCGACAAATGCCGCTTGGTGAACCTCGATAAAGACATTGACCTGCCTGAAGAATGCGGCGAAATGGGTGCAGAAACACGGGATACGCTGGTGGGTCAGGTCTACATCCGGCTGATGGAGATTGAATCACGCTTGCTGCCCTGTGGATTGCACATTATTGGTAAGCCTCCTACCGCTGAAGAAGCCGTCGCAACGTTGGTTAATATTGCCGGACTCGATCGCCCTGAAGATAATCTTCTCAGCCTGCCTCGCATTATTGCCAATAGTTTAGGGCGAGATCTAGATGATATTTTTAAGCGGAGCGATCGTGGCGTTCTCGAAGATGTGCAATTGCTGTTCGACATCAATCAGGCTTGTCGAGAGGCAGTAGCAGCCATGGTGAAAGAACAGACCGATGCAGAAGGTCGGGTTTCTAAAGTCACTAAGCTCAACTTCTTCAACATGGGGAAGAAAACGCCTTGGATAGAAGCCCTGCATACATCCGGCTATCCTAAAATTGATGCTGAGGCGATTAAGCCTTTGTTTGAATATCTAGAGTTTTGCCTTAAACAAGTCACTGCCGACAATGAGTTAGGCGCACTGCTGAAGGCACTGGAAGGCGAATATATTCTGCCAGGACCAGGTGGCGATCCGATTCGGAATCCAGATGTATTACCAACGGGTAAGAACATTCATGCCCTTGACCCGCAGTCTATTCCAACCACTGCCGCAGTCCAGTCGGCGCAAATTGTGGTCGATCGGCTGTTGGCAAGACAAAAGGCTGAGAACGGGAGTTATCCTGAAACGATCGCCTTTGTCCTTTGGGGCACTGATAACATCAAAACTTACGGCGAATCTCTGGCGCAAGTCATGCTGCTAGTGGGCGTTCTTCCAGTTCCCGATGCGTTGGGTCGGGTTAACAAGCTAGAGCTAATTCCTTTGGAAACCTTGGGTCGCCCTCGCGTGGACGTAGTGGTTAACTGCTCCGGTGTTTTCCGCGACTTGTTTATTAATCAAATGAACCTGCTCGATCGCGCTATCAAAATGGCAGCCGAAGCCGATGAGCCTCTGGAGATGAACTTTGTGCGCAAGCACGCTCTCAAGCAAGCCGAAGACATGGGCGTTAACCTGCGGCAAGCGGCAACCCGCGTCTTCTCCAATGCTTCGGGTTCCTATTCTTCTAACGTCAACTTGGCAGTAGAAAACAGCACATGGGAAACCGAGTCAGAACTTCAGGATATGTATCTGGCACGGAAGTCCTTTTCTTTCAACTCCGATAATCCTGGCATGATGGATCAGTCGCGGGACATTTTCGAGGCTTCGTTAAAAACGGTGGAAGTGACGTTCCAAAACCTCGATTCTTCAGAGATTTCTCTGACCGATGTATCGCATTACTTTGACTCCGATCCAACCAAAGTGGTTTCGACGCTGCGAAACGATGGCAAAACACCCGCATCTTACATTGCCGATACGACCACGGCAAACGCCCAAGTGCGATCGCTTTCCGAAACGGTTCGTCTTGATGCTCGCACTAAGCTGCTCAACCCCAATGGTATGAGGGAATGCTGTCTCACGGCTACGAAGGCGTACGAGAACTTTCTAAGCGCCTGGTTAACACAATGGGTTGGTCTGCCACCGCTGGAGCCGTCGATAACTGGATCTATGAAGACACAAACACCACGTTTATTCAAGACGAGGAAATGCGCGATCGCCTGATGAACCTCAACCCCAACTCTTTCCGCAAAGTAGTAGGCACATTATTAGAGGTCAATGGTCGTGGTTACTGGGAAACCAGTGAAAGTAACTTGCAGCTTCTCCGGGAACTTTATCAACAGGTGGAAGACCGAATTGAAGGAGTGGAGTAGTTCACCCGATCGGGCGAACCAAGATGATGAAGCCTCTTCCGAGTCGCCCATCTATCTTAAGAGAAGATAAGTGACGTTCATAAAGACCTGGCAGGGGGCTGCTGGGTCTTTTATTTTTCTATTGGTTTTCTATTGGTTTTCTATTGGCTTTGAGAGTACTCCAACGCGATCGCCTTAAGCTTTAGTTAGGACAAATACGCTGCCCTCATTGCCTCTGCCAATTCGGAGATCATCATCTAAATAGGTCACATCTAGCCAGCCCTTTTGCTCGCGGTTGGTAATGCTGAAATCGATCGCCTTAAACTTTTCTCCTGCCTCAATCTGCTTAATAAAATGATCCACCGAGCGGTAATCAACTAGGCGCTGTAAGCCAATAATCGATCGCTCGAAGTTTACTTTGACTCGGCGATCGGACAAGGGCACAAACTTTGCTGCAACGCTCACTATCCCTTCGAGAAGGGGTAAGCCAGAAGTTTCAGCGACGTTATAAATGCTGGAAGAACTGGCTTGAATATACTGATAAATCTGTCCCAGCTTGACTAATGGAAATTGATCGATTTTTAATAATCCCTGACTAGTCGTGAACAACAATCGCCAGTTGCCGTTAAGCTTGTCGATCGCCTCTAACGGTCGCGGAGTGGGATTGCGTTCCTCTAGTTGCGCCACCGCTGCCAAAATAGCCCGCCGTTCCGAATCAGTCGCTAGCAAGCCGCGATTTTTTCCGGCGATCGCCTCCAGTAAAGCCGATTTACCCAGCATTTTCCCTACCTTCGCCATACAATGGATAAACTACGAAATGTATAAACTCCAAACAGATTTCACTACAGGTACAGAAACTCCATGGATAGGAAAAACCCTGCGCTCCATCAAGTTCCCCGCAGTCAACCTGCTGCGGTCATTCCCCTGCAACGAGATGCTTCCATCTTAGGCTGGTTAGAAGGAACTGGGCGGATGCTGGCACGAGACGTTCAAGATTTTGATTACCGTGAAGACGGTGAAGAAATTACCGACCTGATGGCGGGCGAAGACAACTCCTTTGAAACAGATGATGATGACGATGATGCGCTCGATCTAGACGACTAGCCTCCTCAGCAGGAACGCTTCTCCTGTAGGAATTCCTGTAGGAATACTTACAGGAGATTTTTTTTAAAAGAACTTGATCCAAAATTCCAAAGTTGAGATATTTTTAGGGGAACTTTAGACCTTTGGTAGCAGAAAAGCTTGACTACAGCCATTTCTGTAGGCTTTAATGCTCTTGAAATTCAGTCGATGAATTTTCCGTAACGGGCTAGGGTGCTGGTGTAGTGAGTGGTGTGGAATGTGAGAGTAAAACTTGTGGATGCAAAATTGCACCCCGATCGACCCCTCAGTGGTCTCGTGGGATACCATCTATTTTTAACGTTAGGAGCAGGGTTAAGCGTTGTCGCTTTGCTGCTGGATTGGTTTGCTGGGCGATCGCTGCTTTCGGGCGTTGGCTTAACCTTGCCTTTGGTCTTCTGCGCTTTGGTAACGACTGGTATTGGCTTTTGGGCGGTCCCGATGCTGCGCGCCCTTAAGGCAGGACAAGTCATTCGCCAAGATGGACCTCAGGCACACTTGAAAAGGCAGGTACGCCGACGATGGGCGGGATCTTCTTTGTTCCCGTTGCGGTCATAGTGGCTTTAGTTTGGACGGGCTTTAATCCTGACGTTCTGGCGGTATCGGTGCTAACGCTGGCTTATGGGGCGATCGGGTTTTTAGATGATTGGCAAATCCTCTTAAAGAAATCGAATAAAGGTATTTCTGCCCGCATGAAGTTGGCGCTACAAATTGGCTTTGCCGCCCTCTTTTGCCTGTGGATGGCGTGGAGCCAGCCTTGGGACATTACCACTATTCTTTTGCCCCTAGGGATGACTCTTCCTTTAGGAGCAGCATTTTGGCTATTAGCAGGGTTCGTTTTGGTGGCTGAAAGCAATGCCACGAACCTCACCGATGGATTAGATGGCTTGGCGGGTGGAACAGGGGCGATCGCGCTAATGGGGCTAGGTGCCCTGATTGCTCCCACTTCTCCTGAACTCATGGTGTTTTGTGCTTGTCTAAGCGGCGGCTGTTTGGGCTTTTTAGCGCACAACCACAACCCAGCAAAAGTGTTCATGGGTGATACGGGCTCCCTAGCGTTGGGTGGTGCTTTGGCGGCGGTGGGGCTGTTAAGTCACTCGCTGTTTGCTTTACTGATTTTGAGCGGGATCTTCTTGGTTGAGTCGCTGTCGGTGATTGCTCAGGTGGGCTATTACAAGGCAACAAAGAACAGTGAGGGCGTGGGCAAACGGCTTTTCAAAATGGCTCCCTTGCATCATCACTTTGAATTAACAGGTTGGTCTGAAACTAAAGTAGTGTCTCGCTTCTACTTAATCGGTGGCTTGTTAGCAGTTCTCGGCTTTGCGGTTCATTAGAGGATTCCTGTCAACTGAGCCAGCATTTAGTTCCCTTCAGGTCACGTTCAGTCGCATTCAATCATATTCAATTCAGTCACATTCATAAGATTTCTGGGGTGCCGATCGCACCCTGTTTGTTTTTTAAAGACTTTATGAGACAAAAATCCTGGGAACGGCGATCGCTTCCTGATCATCCTACGCGCATCCCCCAGCCGCCATCACTTCAGGCATCTGTCCTGCCCGAAACTGAGTAACTTTGCCCGCTGAATTAGTCTCAAAAATAAGACGGTATTTGCTATCGGCAGCGCTTTTAGGAACAAAGGTCAGATAGTGTCCGCCTGGAACCTCAGGATGGGGCATCACTTCGATTTGCTTAGGATACAGTGCTTTAATTTGGTCTTCAGTAGAACCAATGCCCGCGCCGCTTCGAGTTGTGATTTTGCTATCCTCCTCAATATCCACGCGCACAATGCGATCGTCCACCACCCTCATCGACAGACCCGGAACTCCACCCTGAAATTTGTAATAAAAACAGCCTTGACTCGCCACATCACCCTCCGTTCTTGCTGGTAACCCCACAGCTCTTGTCGCTTCTATAACGGTCATACCAATGCGAATCGGATGAATGCCATTGATCACCAGTTTGGATTGCTCGGTGAGATGGGGAGGAGCAGGCGAGGGAGATGGCTTTGGGGAGGGCGCTATTGATGAGGGCGAAGGGCTAGGAGATACAAGGAGAGAGGGTTTAGGAGAGACTGAGATGATGGGGCTGGGAGAGGATACTGGATGATAAGAGGCAAGGCTGGCTCCAATTACGGCAGCGATCGCCGCAAAAATAGCAATGAGCCAATAAGGAGTTTTCATAGGGGTATTTATAATGAACTTCTAAGGTAAATCAGAACCCTGCTGAAATTCTTATCTCTGGGCGAGGATTTCTAGGTTTTATAATTTCTGACAGCCTAAGATTTTCAATAATTTAATAAACCCCGTTCCCCCTCGCTACAGTTGACTATGGTAGACAAAGAAATTTATCACGACGATCGCCTCGATCGCTTCTTTATCTGGGTTCTTTCTCGAAACATGGCAAAAGCCATTGGTAAGAATACAAAATTGCAGGGTTACGATGGATTTGTCGATCTGTCTAAAAAAATCATGCAGGGGCGAAACGCAAAAGAGCAGCAGGCAGTAGTGGCGAAAGTGCTAAATTCCTTGGTTCCATCCATTGTTTCTAGCTTGATTCGCACCTTCTTCTCGCCAACCCAGTGGGTTTGCGAATCCAACGCTTGGTTTGCCACGCTTCTGTTTGAATGGCTAGTAGGACCTTGTGAGATCCGGGAGGTTGAAATCACCGGGGCAGATCAACAGGTTAGAACGCAGAAAAGCGGTGTGCATATGAAAAAATGCCGCTATTTAGAGCAAAGTGGCTGTGTGGGAATGTGTATCAACATGTGTAAAATTCCAACTCAAAACTTTCTCACCCACAGACTAGGAATTCCCCTCACCCTGACTCCTAACTTTGAAGATATGAGCTGTGAGATGGTGTTTGGGCAAATGCCGCCACCCTTGGAGGAAGAAGCAGCGTATCAACAGCCTTGTTTGACGAATCAAGGGGGTGGGATGAAATCTTTAGAGCCTTGTCCTAAGGTGCGAGAGGCTTAAATGAAATCAAAAAAAGGGGTCTGAATATTCAGATCCCCTCGTTATTGTTCAGACGTTATTTTCAAGCGCTAGGAATCACTAAATCATGGTCAGATCAGCGTAGCCTAACACCATGTCATCTGAGGAAAGCGTATCTCCTTCAGCTTGAGGAGTCCACAGAACCTCGACGGCTAACAAGTTGTCGCTAGAAACGGCTCCTAGTTGCCCTAATGCTTGGCGCAAATCTTGGGAACTCCGAATCACAGGGAGCTTGAGGTTACCTTGAGTTGCCACCAGCAGGGTCACTACGATGTAGGCACCAGGGTCTTGATCAGAAGGGAGGAGTTGTCCGCTAGCATCCGGAAGCAAGCCCTTGGCGGTGGCTTGGCGCAACTGGTTGTTGACGTTGGAAAGGGTTTCTTCGCTGAACTTACTGCGCTCTGCTAACGAAAAGCGATTGAACTGATCTTCAGCAGCTTCTAGGCGAGTTTGCTGAACATTACTACCGGCGTAGCTCCAGTATTCTGGGTGACGAAGCAAGGAAAGCGTTGTTTCTTGCAGCAGCAGGGTTAAACCTTCAGAGCTGCTGGTATCTGCGGTTCTTGCAATGCGATCGAGATCGGATTGAAGGCTTCGGGCTTCGGATAAAAGACCGACTTGCACTTTCGCAACCGATACAGCAGGAGACGCTGAGGAATAACCGTAGTTGTCTACCACTCCGCCATTTTGCACAGAACGGAAACTGCGAACTAGGAAGCTGGCGATCGCAAAGAAAATGAGAATTGAGAATAATCCACCGCCACCAAAGCCAAATAACGGTAGAACGAACGGAAATCCAAATCCACCACCACCGGGATAATAACCGCCGCCGTAACCGCCGCCGTAACCTCCACCCGGAGCACTACGGGGGGCGCTACTGGGGGCGCGGAAGCTACCGCCGCCCACTCGACCGCCACTCCGGGCAGCTAAGGCTCCATCTGCTTGACTCAGAACTAGCGTAAAGACTAGACAAATCGCAAGGACAGGCTTAATCAGAGATTTGATGAGTTTAGAGAGTTTTTTGTTCAGGGTGTTGTTCATAGTGCCATGCCGATTCAAACTGATGAGGGTTGACGTTGGCTGAGGCTGTAGATTCTTAACTAACCTTTTGGCTTAACCAAACGTTACAAACTATTCGTTTCATCTAGTCTATCTTCTCTAAGTCGTCGATAGAAGGGTCTTAAGAGAGACTTAGGAGTGGATTACCGAACCTTTTTCCATCAACTTTTTATGGATTAGCCGCCCCCCACAATGGTCACAATCTCTAGGCGATCGCCCTCCTGCACTTCTGTCTCGCCCCAAAATTGCCGATGTAAGATCTCGCCGTTATACTCTACGGCAACCAATCGAGGATTCATGCCCAACTGCGTCAACAGTTCGGGTAAACATATCTGAGGCGGACATTGGTGCGATCGCCATTGATTTGCAAGGTGATGAGAGAATTCATGGAGAAGGCTCAAGGGCAAACGTAAATAACGTAAAACAAGTTCTCCTATGTTTCGCCTTTTTCTTCATTCGGAAGACATAGGAAAAGGTCGATGGAGCTGCGAAACAAAAAACTGGGTCATCAGTCTGGGCTCTGGAGCGGTCATAATCGATCGCACCACTGCCACGCGCGTTGCACCAGCGGCAAGAATGGGCTGAAGATTTTCAGAATCAACGCCTCCAATGGCAAACCAAGGCAGAGGCGCATGGGCAGCCGCATAGCGGACATACTCCAATCCAGCGGCAGCTTTTCCGGCTTTAGTGGGGGTTTCATAGACAGGACCCACGCCAATATAGTCGGCTCCTTCTGCGATCGCCCGCTGCATTTCATCAGGATTCGTGGTGGAACGACCAATAATTCGTTGATTGCCCAATACCTGCCGAGCCACTGCAATCGGCATATCTTGCTGCCCCAAATGAACGCCATCGGCATCTACTGCGATCGCCAAGTCCACTCGGTCATTCATAATAAACAGCGCATCATATTGGTGGCAAAGCTGCTTGAGTCGCTGGGCATGGTCTAGGCGAGTCGAATCGTCGGCATCTTTGTCGCGATATTGCACCAGAGACAGCCCGCCTTGGAGTGCCGCTTCCACAGTGGCAAACAGGTTTTCGACCGGGGATGTGACGAGATAAAGGCGCGATCGCTCTAATTTTTGGTGTCGTTGTTGCCCAATCAAACTCGTTTCTAGCAGATAAACCCGGTAGCGCATCTGCTTACAATCCGCTGCCATTTGGGGAATGTGGAGCTTGCCATACTCTTCCAAAACCCGCAAAGCTTCTTCAACCCGGCAAAAGTTCACCCGAAGCACCTGGGTGATGTCTGCGCGACTTTCTTCTTGAGGATGGGTCAAGCTTGTCCCTGGATCATTGCCCGTGTCTCGGGATGCCCAAATTTCGGGAGTGTGCCAAAGTGCCAATGCTTGCCGCAGGTGCTTACACTCTGAGGTTAACGGGGCTTGGTTCAGCCCAAAACGGCACCATTCTTCAATAACCCGCAGCCCTTCGCGGGCGCGGTCTAGGTTCGCGTCGAGGATGCGATAAATAGTGGATTTTGAAAGGCTATTTTGGCTCAACGTTTCGCCCATGAAAGTCTTACATTGTAATGTTCTGATCCTAGCAGTGAGTTAACCCGATTAAGCATCGCAATCTGCATCTATCCTCATTCACTAAACTGCATTCTTGAGCCTGTGAGCATTACACCCGCGAACTTTACGGTAGCTTGATGCGTTTTCGAGATAATAGGGCAGAATTGAATCGGTTCCTGAAAGGTTGATGTGCATTGGCAATAGGAGAAAATTCTATGAGTTTGACTGTTTCCCCCAGCCGTCACAATCGTTTCTTGCCTTGGGTAAAAGTTTTGTCTATAGGGCTACTCACCGCTGCTGGATATGCTTCGGAGGCGATCGCCCAGCCGATCGTGATCCTTCCAGCCGTGCAGCCCTCTAGTTCTGATCGGGTGTCTGCTCCAGTGCAGCAATTTTTGTTCGTCAATCCTAGCAGCGGCAATGATGCGGGGCAAGGATTGACCCAGCGATCGCCTTTTCGGACTGTAACCCGCGCACTCCAAGCTGTTCAGGCTCAGAATGCCTCGTCTGTTTCCATTATTATGTTGGCAACTGGAACCTACACGCCAGAGACGGGCGAAGTTTTCCCTCTAGTTATGCCGCCGGGTGTGATGCTTCAAGGTGACCCTAGCACGAAGGGTCAAAGCATTGTCATTCAAGGGGGCGGGACTTTTGCAACAGCGACAGCAGGACGACAGAATGTCGCGATCGTGGGAACCGGTCAAATTATCGGGGTGACGGTCAGCAATCCTAACCCCAACGGCTACGGAGTCTGGATAGAATCTGGCAGCCCAACCCTTGCCAACAATACGTTTACGGGCAGTAATTTGGCGGGCGTTGCCATCATGGGAAACAGTACGCCCACTCTCTGGGGCAATGCGTTCAGCCCCAACCAGGCAGGAATTGTGGTGGCAGCTACCGCTCAGCCCGTCATTAAAGAGGGTTTGGAGCAAGTTGCGGCCGCCCCCCTTGCCCCATCCCCGAGGCAACGCGATGTCCGTCCTGCTGGTGCGATCGCTCAAGCCCCTTCAGTTCAAGCCCCTTCAGTGCCCAGTCGCCCGCCAATTCCAGCCACTCTCATTCAAACGCCTCCAGATCGATCCCCTGCCTCAATCGTTCAGCGACCTCGGCTCTCAGCAGTATCTCAGTCCCAGGGCACGCAGCCATCCCAAGGCTCGCCGCCCTCTCGATCTACGCCCCGCGCCACCGTTGCCCCCCGATCGCAGAATTCTGCTGACTCCTCTCTATCGGCACCCATCGCCCTCCAAAGTCCCCAGACTGTCCGCCCATCGACTGTCCGCCCATCAGCAGTCAACATTCCCGTCCCTGCCCCTCAATCTGAACGCCGGTTGCCCGTCAGTCGCTCTACGCCCATTCCTGTCCCGCCCCCCGAAACCCAAGCAGCTTCCCCTGCCTTCACAGCACCTCCCGTTTCTAGCGCTTCTTCTAACCTGCTGCGGGTGCCTGCCCAGCCGCCCATTGGTCATGTGGGAGATTTGCCAGTGGTCAATGTTTCTCGGAATCCGTTGCAGTCCCGAGAGGCTGGCACTAGGCAAAGGGCTGCGGTTAGAGGGCTGCGGTATCGAGTGGTTGTGGCGGCGGGTAGACGAGCCGATCAAGTGCGATCGCTGTTTCCCGGTGCATTTACAACTTACTCGGGCGGCGAAGCGGTTTTGCAGGTCGGTGCGTTTGGCGATCGGACTAACGCTGAGGAAGCTGCGGAAATTTTAGATAGCAATGGGTTGAATGGAACGATTGAGTCGCTGGATAATTAGAAGCACAGGATAATCAGGATAATTTAGATCAGCCTCTCTGAGCCCAGCTTCTGCACCATGAGTCGAAATTACTCCTTTGCCCAAAGTTTTATGTGGATGAGCTTTGCCACAGTGTGCTTAATGGTGGCGAGCCAGATGGGGGCTTTTTCGGCTTTAAGTGCCAAAGCTCTAAGTTCCTCGCCGTTTTCTAGCCAGACTTCTAGCACGGCAGAAGAGAAGCGATCGCAACTGGTGGTGGACTTGGGCGATCGCAAGGTTTATCTTTATGTGGATGGAAATATTCAAGTAGGCTATGACATTGCCGTTGGGCGAGCAGGCTGGGAAACTCCCCCAGGCAACTTCAGCATCCTTAATATGCAGCTTAATCCGACCTGGCAACATCCTTTTACAGGCGATGTTATTCCAACCGGAGTAGGTAACCCGCTAGGTAGCCGCTGGATTGGCTTCTGGACAGATGGCACCCACCAAATTGGCTTTCACGGCACTGAGCAAACTGACCTGCTTGGACAAGCTGTTTCTCATGGCTGTATTCGGATGCGGGATGGAGATATTCAAGCTTTGTATGAGCAGGTAGCGATCGGGGACGGCGGTCAGGGGTGCAGCCCTAATATTTTGTGCCTAACCTCGTTTTGCGCCTAATATTTTGCGATCGAGCTACAAAAAAGCGAGGTTCGTAGACCTCGCTTTTTTAGAACTAATCGCCGAACTCATCACAGTTTCTAATGAGCTTGCACTTCGTATTGATAGGCATGGGTCTTCAGTAGCGAACTGACCTGGGTTAACATTTCGCTCCCTGTATTCTTTTTCAATACTTGACGCTCTGGGAAAAACTCAGGACGATCAAGGTTCCGAGCGATCGCATCATTCACCTGTTGGGCAATGAGATCTTGCAGTTCGTCTTTCGCTCTGCCTCGCTGATAGTCTGCGCCTTCCTCGGTTGTGGCATATAAGGGGGGCAGACGATTGAGCGCATAAGCCGCGATATCTCCCAAGTCGAGGGTACAGTCACTGGTCGCTTCAATCTCGGCAACCCGGGCGATCGACTCAGTGAGCACAAGTTCTTCCATCACATTAATGAACTGCTTACGAGGCACCGCCACCACTTCACCCGTCAGCAAAGCCCCCATGAGCCGATCCAAAGCCATGTATTCTTCAATAGACAGCTCAGAGGCAGTATCGCAAATTCGCCCAACTTCTGCCTCCATGGCTGGCGTTAAGTATCCATCTTGCAGAGCCTGTTCAACAATTCTTTCAATACTCATAATTTCTTCCTATGCTCCAAGGCACCCCGAGTTAGGGCGATCGCTCACTTCCGCTCAATCGTGCTTATAATGCCCAAGCCAGTTAAGAAACGAGCAGAGATCCTGGAATTGAGGCTACTCAAAGCCAATCTCGCGCCACGGCACCGGATCGACCGATAGCCCGTTGACGTAGAGCCCCCAATGGAGATGGGGACCTGTTGCCGCGCCCGTAGAGCCGATGCCGCCCAACGTTTGTCCGGCTTGCACTGCATCGCCCTCTTTAACATCAATGCGGCTCAGGTGAATGAAGATACTGAGAACCCCTTGCCCATGGTCAACGCCGACAGTATTGCCGTGAATTTCAAAACCATCGGCAACGCGCCCCACCAAGACAACCTTGCCTCCAGCAGGCGCAACAATCGCAGACCCCACTTCTCCGGCATAGTCCACGCCACGATGATAATAGTCTTCGGCAAATTCACCGTTGTAGTACCGCCGAACGCCATACACGCTGGTGACTTCACCGGTTGCCGGACGACGGAAGGCTCCGTTCCAAAGCTTGTTGGGGGTGACGAGGGCTTTGAAAGCATCCACACGATCGAACTCATGGTCAGTGCCATCGGGCCCGCCGCCATCTCCGAGCCAAATGCTTTGAGTAGGAAAGGTGCGATCGCGCAATTGCACTGCCAACTCTTTTACCATTCCATCGATCGTCACCTGAATAGGCTGCCGTCCTGCCGAAAATTGGGGAGTCGTGGGCAGCAAAGCCCGATAGCGATTAGCACCCAGGGGAAAAGCGGTGTAGGGTTTTTGATTAAAAACGATAGTTGGGTTAGCGCTACTATTGCCCTGAATCACCACTGATAAAGTATCGCCGAGTTGGGGGTTAGAAGGCTGCACTTGCACGGTTGGTGGGGGCGGCGGTGCCGGAGGAGCGCTGAGAACAGGGCTCATCAAGACAGCGAAAAGGGCGATCGCCCCTAGGATGAAGCTAACGGGCAGGCGATATTGCCAAAGCTGGCGGCGGAACAACCGAAGGGCTTTGAGTACCGATTCAGAGCGGGAAGCAGGATGAGTCATAGGGAGAAGCGATCGAAAAAAGGATGAAGGATCTAACCCATATTCTAGGGATCCTAGGATTAATCCTGATTCTTTTCAAATTTTTGATTTTTGATTTTTGATTTTTGATTTTGAGTTCCCTCTCCGCAGAATCCGAAAACTCGGTATGCTGAAATAATTAAACTTCAAATTTCTTAGCATTCCTCCAAGATTAGAAACTCGTGCAAGAAGACTTTCGATTAATTGTTGATCTCGTGATTGTTCTAGCAGCAGCAGCGGGGGGTGGACTGTTGGCGGCGTTGCTGAAACAGCCCGTGCTGTTGGGTTATCTCGTCGGCGGGGCGATCGTCGGTCCTGCTGGGTTAGGGTTGGTCAAAGAGCTGATTCAAGTAGAAACGTTGGCACAGTTTGGGGCAGCGTTTTTGTTATTTGCCTTGGGGGTGGAGTTTTCGTTCTCAGAATTGAAAAAAGTCCAGGGAATTAGCTTGGGCGGCGGCGGATTGCAGATTTTTCTGACCATTTTGGTGACGGCGCTGGTTTCGACGGGGGTGGGCTGGGTCTCTTCGCCGACCCAGGGCGTATTTTTGGGCGCAATTCTATCTCTTTCTTCAACGGCTGTGGTGCTGAAGTGCTTGATGGAGAAGAATGAGACGGAGACGGCACACGGGCGGGTCATGCTAGGGATTTTGGTGGTGCAGGATTTGGCATTGGGGGTCATGTTGGCGGTGTTGCCAGCGCTGAACCAGCCTTCTGAGGCAATCGGGCTGGCAATTGGCGTGGCGCTCCTGAAGACGGCGCTGTTGGCGGGTGGGGCGATCGTGGCAGGAATTTGGGTGATTCCGCCGCTGCTGCGCTTCCTGGCTCAGACTGAAAGCAAAGAGTTGTTTCTGCTGGGTGTGGTTGCCCTCTGTTTAGGCATTGCGCTGTTGACAGAATATATGGGGCTGTCTATTGAAATGGGCGCGTTCATCGCTGGCTTGATGATTTCAGAGGTAGAATACGCCGATCAGACGTTGACTTATGTGGAGCCGATTCGAGATATTTTCGCCACACTATTTTTTGCGGCGATCGGCATGTTGATCGATCCTCTCTTTATTTGGAACAACTTAGAATTGATTTTAGGACTGGTGACGCTTGTCTTTATCGGCAAGTTTTTAATTATCACGCCGCTGGTTAAGTCCTTTGGTTATCCGCTCAAAACCTCATTGATTGTGGGCTTAGGGTTGGCGCAAATTGGAGAATTCTCTTTTGTTTTAGCCAGTAAAGGGCAGGGGTTAGGCTTGGTGTCTCGGCGGGTTTATCTGTTGATTTTGGGCACCACAGCAGTAACCTTGGTTCTTACCCCGTTTGTATTGCGGTTCATTCCTCAGCTTTTTGAATGGGCGGAACAAGTCCCGTGGCTCAAAACTCTGCTGGAGGGTTCGGATGAGGCGTGGGAGGTGCCAGAAAATCTGCCCAAGCGAGATCATATTGTGGTCTGTGGCTATGGTCATATTGGGCAAAATATTGTCCAGTTGCTCCAGTCGCACGATTACCCAGTGGTGGTGATTGATCAATCTGAGCAGGCGATTCAACAGTTGCGGGAAGCGGAAATTCCTTACGTGTACGGCAATGCGGCAAGTTTGCATGTTATGCAAGCGGCGGGTGTGGCTCAAGCCAAGGGGATGGCGATCGCGCTGCCCGATCCAATGAGTACGCGCCTCAGCCTCAAGCGAGCCCTAGAACTTGCTCCTGATTTGGATGTGGTTGTGCGGGCAGAACAAGAAAAAGATATTGATTTGCTGTATCAACTGGGTGCCAAAGAAGTGGTGCAGCCAGAACTGGAAGCTAGCCTTGAGCTTTCTGCCCATCTCTTGACTAGCATTGGCATTCCGCTGCCCATTATTCAGCGAGAAGTGCAGCAAATCCGCAGCTCCCACTACGAAAATCTAATTTCAGAACGCGAACCTCAGCAGATTTCGCGGGATTTGGCGGTGGCGGCGCAAGACATGAACAGTCGGTGGTATCCGTTACCCGAAGGTTCGCCGCTAGCGGGGATGACCTTAGAGGAAACCGATTTGCGCCGCCTAACGGGGGTGAGTTTGATGGCGATTCGCCGAGATGGAGGGGAGGAAATTGACTACCCTGATCCACAAACGCCTTTGCAAGCGGGCGATCGCCTCTTGGTGGTGGGCGATACTGACGAAATGGCAGCCTTTGGTGAACTGGCTAAAGGGGAAACGGTGGTGCCAGAGCAAGCCTCTTGCCAATGGCTGCTGGTTCCTGATGATAGCCCTGTAATCGGAAAAACATTGGCAGAACTCCACATTCGTCGGCAGTTTGGCATTTTGATTCAGGCAATTCGGCGGGAAAGCAAATATATTCGGTTTCCTAATGGCGCAAGTGATTTGCAAGCGGGCGATCGCCTGTTGCTGTGTGGAAACTTTCATTCATTAACCCAAGCCAGCAGTTGGATTGCACCGGAATCTTCTAAAGTCGTGCAGTTTCCTATCGCTTCTGCTGTCGTGTCTGATTTTGTGCCCGTTGAAGATCATTTGTCCATTGATCAACAGAGGATCAATTGAATCTAGTGAGCATTAGAAACATCATTCCGCTCGTGCTTCTCATCTTTATCCCAGTGTCGATCGCGGCTAAGCTGCTCGGCTGGGGAGACTTTACTATCTTTGTCACTTCTGCCTTGGCGATCGTGCCGCTGTCGATTTGGCTTTCTACTGCAACCGAAAAAGTAGCAGTCGTGACCGGACCGTCTGTCGGCGGATTAGTCAACGCTATTTTTGGCAATGCTACTGCTTTAATTATTTCGTTGGCAGCTTTAAAAAGAGGCTTAATTGATATTGTGCAGGCTAGCATTACGGGCAGCATTTTAAGTGCGCTGTTATTGCTATTGGGGTTAGCAATGTTTGCGGGTGGATTGCGCTATAAAGAGCAAGAGTTTAAGCCTGTGCTTGCCCGAGTTAATGGTTCTTCGATGACGTTAGCTGTGACGGCGATCGCTTTGCCTACGATGGTGATTTACACTTCTAATATTGGCGATGCGATCGCGATTCATAATCTTTCTCTGGTGGTCGCTACTATTTTAATCATTGTGTATGGACTCACCTTACTGTTTTCTCTCAAGACCCACAGCTACCTCTACCAGGTCGGTTTAGTCGATGAAAGAGCCTCGGAATCACCCCCGGAAGAATCGCAGGAGAAAAGCTTAAGTCTGATTTTTTGGATCGGCATTCTGTTAGCTTCGACGATCGCCGTTGCGTTTGAATCTGAATTATTTATTGATGTGATTGAGCCAGAGACTCAAAGGCTAGGTTTAACGCCGTTGTTCACAGGGGTAATCCTGATTCCGTTAATCAGTGATGTAGCGGGGTTTGTGACGGTAGTGCGGTTAGCGATAAAAAACCAGATGGATTTGACCGTTTCTACAACCACAGGCGATAGTTTGCTGATTGCTTTATTTGTTGCCCCAGTGTTAGTTTTTGTGGGTCAATTCACAGGGCATCCCATTGATCTAAACTTTAATGCGTTTGAAGTGGTGGCATTAGCAATCGCAGTGACTGTTAACAATTTAATCAGCTTTGGCGGGCGATCGAATTGGTTAGATGGGACGTTATTATTGGCAACCTATGTAGTTTTAGGGGTTGCCTTTTATTACCATCCTGCATAAGGTTCTGAGCTATTGCACCTGACGTTCTAGCCATTCGGTCAGATTGGCGATCGCCGTAAAATCAAGCAGTGCTTCTCCTAAGGCTTCCAATTGTTCAATCGAGAGTACATTGATCTGTTCCAGGGTGCGATCGGGCAGTTCTCCTAATCGGCGGGTGAGTTGCCGTAAGATGAGCGACCTTCCTCCCTGGAGTTGGCCTTGTACCTGACCTTGTGCCTGACCTTGTGCTTGACCCCTTGCCTCTGCCATCCGTTCGATCGCTGTCACGTATTTCATTTGCCTGGCTTCCTCAAATTGTTCAAGTTCAACCTGAAATTGTTGCTCTAACGTCTCTGGTAGCTGCATTAGCCAATCTAAGAAGTTATACAGTTCAAGTATATCCTGTGGCTTATAACCTTGCTCGTAGAGCATTTTTGTCAGCCGCAGTTTCCAGTGTTTGCGCTCTAGAAAATTATTGTGCGTCTCCTTGGTTTTGAGATGCGCCATTACCACGACTGCAAAAGGGTTTCGACTAATTGTCAATCTGTTCCACTGCGATTCATAATCTAGTAGCTTAATGACGGGGAACTCAAAATTAATTGAACATCTCCAAAGCCTATCCTGAAAGCTTGTGGGTCTCCAATTTGCTGTGTCGTCGCCTAGAATTGCTAGGCTAGCAACAGAGCAGTTGTATCGATCTCTAAGCCGATAGTTGTAACTGTACATTCTAGAGGAAAAGTCGCTTTCATATTGGCTTTGAACCTCGATATGACACAGGACTAAAGAAGTCTGTCCATCTGTTCTGTGAACTTCTATCAATTTATCTGCGTAGCGTTTAACAATTTCTGCGTCACGCACCACTTTTTGCAGTTCCTTATCCAGGAATTTTATTTCGCGTGACCAATCAATATCAGGTTCAATCCATGGAAAGAAGAAGGAGACGAAGTCTCTAAAGTACAGCTCAATGATTGACTTCCAGGGATTATCATAATCTGTATGAGGCGGAACCATACTGCACCCAGTTAGAGCGTTGGAGTTAGAGCGTTGGATCGGGGACTGAATTCTATCCTGAGTAATAGTGCGGTGTTCATTGACATCGAGTTCTCTCCTCCTTAACTTTGCTCTGAACGCTATTTGGAACACCTAATGATGCACCTTGATACAGCCGTTCAAACTCTCGCTGGAAGTGAGCGGCAACAGTTGAATTATCAATGACTAGCAAGTTCTCGTCGTTGATATGATTCGCGGCTTCGCTCCAGTTTTGTGAGCCTGTGATGACAAGATGCTGATCTATAATACCGACTTTATGATGTAAAAGATCGCCTTGGGGTAGGTCTGGCGTACCTACTGTGGTAATGGGCGATCGCCAAACTCGATTACCTTCTTCATACCGACACCGTGCATTCCTTAGCGCTATACCCATCATGTCCAATGCCTCACTATAATCACGGCTAAAGAACTGCGGTTCGATCAATGCCCGCACCTGCACTCCTCTATCTTTTACCTGCTCTAAGCGATCGCTCAAGGTCTGCTCAGAGAACACAAATAGCATTAAATCCACCGATCGCTGAGCCGTACTAATCGCCCGATTAATCAGCCCATTCACACTCTGATCCCAATCCAGACGTTTAGAAGTGGGAGAAAACTGCACAGTCACCGTAGAACGCGGAGTCAGCGCTACCGTTTGGGGAAGACGGTAAGTTTTTTGAGCTCCAAAAAGAGGCTGGACACTTCGATCGCCTGGAGAGGCTGGCGAGGAAGCGCCCCACATTAAATTAAATTCTTGGGTGAAGTGCTCTGCCAACTCAGAGCTACTGATTTTGAGAAGATGATTGGCATTGCCTAAGCTAGCAGGAGCTAGAAAATCGCCATGGATGTCGGACAAAGTAAGGTTGGCAGAGCTGACCATCAGAGTTTTGCCATCAATGATCAGAAATTTGTGGTGCATTAAGCCGCTACCTTTAGAACCATCAGCCGTATCGTCAATGAGAGGGATTTGGGCAGTTTGTAAAATGGCGATCGCGTCTCCCTGCTCAGCTTCTACAGCATCGACTTGCCCATCCTGATTGAGATCGGCGAGTTGCAAAAACTCATTATATTTGTGGCGATCGTGCTCATTTAGCGCATTAACTTGTTGGAGAGTCAGGCGGCTGAGCGGACGGCTATAAAAATTTTCTACAATCACCCGAACTTGAACCCCTGCCCGATTGCGTTCTTTCAGCGCTAGGGCAATGCGAGGAAGGTTAATTTCATGCACTGCAACGTCGATTTGGGATTGAGCAGCAGCGATCGCCTCTACGATCGTCTGTTCCAAGTTATCGCCTAAGCGCTTTTGCTGACGGTAGGGTTCAGTATAAAGGGAGGATTGAGAATGGTTGAAATATGCTTGAATCAATGGATCTTGGGGAAGGGCTGGCAGCAGGGAGATGGAGGGAGAGGGCGACCGCCAAGCCATGCTCAGGCAAATCAGTAGCCCCAGAACAAACAAAACCGTAAAGCGAAACCAGAGAGAAGAAAAAAGACGCACTGGGAATTATGGCTTATGACTTTCCTAGCAATCCCCAATCCGCACAATGATGCGACAATATTTAAGCAAAGTTTGAAGAACAAAGTTTGTTCAAAATTAAACTGCTGCGCCTAACGAGATCATTAGTAAAATGAGAATCAAGCTGAGCCGAACCATTAGTTTAATCCTTTTCTTTGTCAGCATTCTTCTGATGATTTGGATATTTACCTCTCGAATACAGCCTACGGCTTCTCAGCCAGCCCTTCAGCCCATGCCAACGCTTAAGCCAGCCGTGGTTTCAACCCTTTACTCAGCCGTTGATGAGCGTTACCGCGATCGCTTTAGCGTTGACAGTCGGCAAGTCATGTCAGATGGAACGTTGCCCAATGGGAAAGTGCAGTTCAACGAGACCGATCTGTTTACCGTTTTGCAGAACACTCAAGCCTATTTTCAAGCCCATTCTCAAGACAATCCAGATGTGCTTCGGGCAGGAATTTTGGGCACGCAAGGGGTTAGCGTTGCAGATGTGCTAGACACGTTGGGATTTATGATTTCGACGCTTCAGGAGGATATCGCGGGCGGGCAGCCGATTCGGTTGAAAAATCCTCAATTTCTGAATGAAAACTTTCGGGTGATTAAATGGGATGCTTATGACCCAGAAAATCCTAGGGAACGGCTGTTGCGGCTGACTAAGTATGCAGTGTTTGAGCATTCTGGCTCTCGGGAGCAGACGGCGGAGTTTAATGTGCCGCTGTATCAATTAAAGGAAGGGGCAGAGTCGGATCGGTTTTACCTGAAGTATACGAAGCAAGAGGTTTTATCCGGAATTTATGAGCCAGGTGGAGCGGAGTTTGGGCGGGTGGAGCCGTTGGCTTACCTGACGCGAGCGGGGTTTGAAGATGCTTTGCTGCAAGGAACCATCTCGATTAATTTTACGGACGGAACTTCAAACTTTTTTAATGTCGATCGCAACAATGGAATTGCTTATCTTCCAGGGGTTTCAGCCGATCGCCAAGGGCGCTACTGGTATTTTCGGGCGGTGGATGGCATTAAGGGGTATGGGCACCAATTTGAGTCTAAAATCTCGATTAAGCCAGGAGTGACCTTTGCGGGAGATGTGCTGAATCTGGGGCTGGGTAAGATTGTGGCTTTGGCGCACAGCACGGCGGGGCGATCGCAGCTCCAGTTGGGCGTTGTGGCGGACACGGGCGGAGCTTTTTTGCCAAATTTGCATCAATTAGATTTTTTGGCGGGTGTGTTTGGCGATCGCAATGAGTTTTACGCCGCGACCCAGAACTTGCCTGAATACGCCCAAGCTTACGTGCTGATTCGCAAAAACCAGAGCTAGCGCGCTG
>JAAUPA010000037.1 GCA_012034615.1 Leptolyngbyaceae cyanobacterium CSU_1_4
ATATCTTCGTACAAGCGCCCAATGTATCGCTTTACACCATAGAAAGTATTTTGAGGATTCAGCACTGCTTGTCGCCGCGCCATTTGTCCTACTAGCCGCTCTTCTTCCTTAGTAAAAGCAACCACCGAAGGGGTAGTCCGCATTCCTTCGGCATTGGCAATGACAATTGGCTTCCCACCTTCCATTACGGCAACAACTGAGTTTGTTGTTCCTAGGTCAATGCCGACTACTTTTCCCATGCCCTACGCTACTCCTCGCCTGCTCGATCAATATATTGATAACGATCGCTGAATTCATTCTATCTTGCCACCGACGTGCCTCTAGTAATGCTCATAGTGAGGATATCCGTCAAGCAGGAGAGTATCATACACTTATGACCTTCCATCTCGGCTGCGCAATTTGGGCATACAAAGACTGGGTGGGCGACCTCTTCCCAGCAGGCAGCCGTGCGACAGATTTCCTCAATCTTTATAGCCGCCGCTTCACAACTGTTGAAGGCAATACTACATTCTATTCCATCCCCGACGCAGCAATGGTAAAGCGGTGGGCAACCGAGACCCCAGACGGGTTTAAGTTTTGCCTCAAAATGCCGCGTGAGCTGACTCATCAAGGGGAGTTAGCCAATAAGGTGCCAGCCGCCTCAGATTTTTTGCAACGTATGGAAGGATTGGGAAATCGGCTAGGTCCCTACTTTGCCCAACTTCCTCCCGCCTATAGCCCCACTCAGTTCTCAGATCTCGCCACTTTTCTTGAAGCTTTCCCTCGTTTAGGAACCCGTCTGGCTTTAGAAGTCCGGCATCCTGACTGGTTCCGCGAACCCCATGCCACGATGCTCAATAAATTGCTTGGAGAACTGGGCATGGGGAGAGTTTTGCTAGATACTCGACCCATCTATGACTGCCCAGATAACCCGCAGCTTGATTCAGAGCGCCGGAAACCCAGAGTGCCACTGCACCCTACGCTCACGACCGATTTCAGCTTAATTCGCTATATTAGCCATCCTCAGCTAGAGCTGAATCAATTGTTTCTAGAAGAATGGGTCGTGCAGGTGGGAGCGTGGCTACAGCAGAGAAAGCAAATTTACTTCTTTGTTCATTGCCCGGTAGAGGTGCATTCGCCGACTAACGCGAAGCATTTTCAGCAGCTTTTGGAATCTGGGGGGGTTGACGTGCCGCCTCTGCCGTGGAATCGGCTTACGCCACCTCCGGATCAGCTCAGCCTTTTTTAAATACCTTCAAACTGAAAGATTTAGGGTTATCGGTGTGGCTGAGGGTGGGCAGATGCATGAGGCGATGAGGGTTCGTCAAGGGTTAAAGTTATTAGAGTCAGGCGACTGGTTAAGACGCAGATTGGCGATCGGCTTTACAAGTAGATAAGAGGCGCTGGTCGTTGCTGTTAATATTGTCGATGCGGTGCATTCCTTCTAAGGTGACGGGAGGAACAGAACCTTGAGCATTGGCGATCGCTCCTCCCCCTTGCAGCGCAACTGCATAAGGGTAAGATTCGCGAGAATAGCTATCTACAACATTCAACGCCAACTGGTCTGACTGCAAATTGCCGTACACGCAATCAAACGAAGAGCGAGGCATATAAAAAGCACCCATAATTTGACCCCGGGTCACTTCAAACACCAGATATGTCGAATTAAGCTGATCCCGTTCGGGAGATTGTCCATACAGATAAACCCCATCTGCCAAGGGCTGTATCGTAGAACTTTGGGCAATTTGAGCAACTTTGGGTAAAGCAGATTTTGTAAAACTAACAGGAGCCTCGGTACTAGAAGCGGGTAGAGAAGGTAAACCCGCTCCTGCCAAACCTAAAGTTAGTAATAAACCTGTAACAGGCTTTTTAATCTGTCTAACAACAGAAAACCATCCTTTAGAGGAACGAACTGGAATATTAAACACCGTAGTTGCCTCCTGGTATAAAGAATAAAAAAGATAAAGTTAAAACCGGATGAACATCATTTCACTCTAGTAGGAAAAAGGTGTTCATTTTTACAACTAAGAAAAGACTTCACACAGGGCAACACTTAACTTAACAGTCTGCTTTGTCGCTCACCTTTAAGAGCTACAGTTTGATTAAATAAAATTCCAGAAAATGGCTCCTGATTCGAGACTTCTTATTGATTGAGAACTTAACAAAGTAACTAGATTACCTTGCGTTTTGTTAATGGTAATCAAAACACCTATTCGATGTATATCCGCCGCTAGGGTGATATACGGCTTAAGGCTTGTATAACCTACTGTGATCTTAATCAAAGCTTATCTACGCTAGGAATCAAGTTCTAACTTAATGAAGATCCTTACAGAAAAAACATTTTTACTAATAAAAAATGTCATAAAGCAGTAAACGTTAGCCATCAAAATAGGAGCAATGTAACAATACGAGATTTAAGTTTTTTCTCCAACTAACGAATCAGCCCTACCCCAAAATGGGGGATTAGGGGGCGGTTCGGAGCACAATATATACTTTTCAAACATCCTCTAAGCTCGAGTTTATCCATTGTGAGGAAGAGGCAAGGTAGCAAGATCAGGAAAGCGTTGTTTGATTGCTCCTGATGAACTTGCTAGCGAAAGAATTTCTGCCTTTGATTCTAACGTTTGCCCCCTTATTCTCCAACCGCGTGTGGCAATCCGCCCTGCGGCTGGTAGGGGCAATTTTGGCAGCGGGCAAACGCACCGTCCGTGCCATTCTAGAGGTGATGGGGAGGCAGCATGAGCCTCACTTTCAGAACTATCATCGTGTTCTCAGTCGCGCCCTCTGGTCAAGTCGTCAAGCGAGTCGGCTGCTGTTGCAGCAATTGGTCAAAGTGTTTGCACCAGACGGGGTGTTAGTCATGGGGCTGGATGACACAATTGAGCGGCGATGGGGCAAACGCATTGCTGCACGGGGGATTTATCGCGACCCCGTGCGTTCTAGCGATAGTCACTTTGTCAAAACCAGTGGGTTGCGCTGGCTGAGTCTGCTGCTGGTTGAGATTCCTTGGGCACAGCGAGTCTGGGCACTGCCGTTCTTCACCGTTTTGGCACCGTCTGAACGCTACAATCAAATTCGCAAGCAGCGACATAAGACCTTGCTCGACTGGGCACGACAGTTGCTCATCCAAGTCAGACGATGGATGCCGCAGCGGGCAATGGTCTGAGTTGCAAGCAGTTTTGCGGCACTGGAGTGGCTAGAAGCGCTCCGACAACTCCCTACAGCAGTTTATTTCGTGACGGGATTACGTCTGGATGCTGCGCTCTACGACCCTGCCCCCAGCGTCAACCCAAACAAAGGGGTCGCCCCTGCAAGGTCGGCAAACGATTACCCCTGCTCAAGTCACGGCTTGATGCACCTCAAACCGACTGGCAAGGGTTGACGATTGAGGGTTGGTACGGTGGACGTGCGGGTGAACTTCAAGTGACCTCTGGCACTGCTGTTTGGTATCACACCGGACTGCCGACCGTGCCTATTGGTTGGGTGCTGGTGAAAGACCCTAAGGGCAAGATTGAGCCCAAAACATTGCCCACGTTCGTTGATGCTTTGGCTGTCGTTCGCCAACGGTTTTGGCAAACTCGACTTTTTCAATCCTCCAGTCCAACCACCGATCTGGTACAAATACCGAAAGCCTTATCGGATTGCTGGTCTAGCCTACTGTGTTGCGCTGCCTGATTTGGATAAAGTCGAGGTAAGGCTATAGTTTGGATTTTAAAAAAGGGAGACAGAAGCCTCCCTTTCTCATCAAACTATCAAACCTACAGGCTAGCTCGCGAGATATCCTCTTACGTTCGCTTTACGACGACGAAGATGATCTAAGGCTTGTCGTTCAAGTTGTCGTACCCGTTCACGACTAATGTTCATCCGTTGACCAACTTTGGCAAGAGATAGTTCGTTACCATCATCTAAACCAAAGCGAAGGATGAGAACTTCTCGTTGCTGAGGGGTTAACTCTAGCAACATGTCTTGCAGGTCTTGGCGCAAGGATTCTTGGGTTGCATAAATTTCGGGAGAGGCATTTTCGTCCTCTAATAAATCTTGCAACTCAGTGTCTTGGTTGTCGCCCACTCGCAAATCTAGGGAGACTGGCTGCCGAGATAGTAATAAGAACTCGCGAATTTGAGCGGGTTCTAGCTCTAGGGCTGCACCAATTTCGGCGGGGTTAGGACTGCGCCCGAGCTGCTGCGTGAGTTCGCGCTGAACTTTCTTGATTTTGTTGAGCTTTTCGGTGATGTGAATGGGTAAACGAATGGTTCGAGCTTGCTGCGCGATCGCCCGGGTAATGGCTTGGCGAATCCACCAATATGCATAGGTAGAGAACTTGTAGCCCCGCATGGGATCAAATTTCTCCACGCCCCGTTCTAAGCCTAAAGTGCCTTCTTGAATGAGATCAAGAAATTCGAGGTTACGCTTTTGATATTTTTTGGCGATCGCCACCACCAAGCGTAAGTTAGCCGCAATCATTTTTTGCTTAGCCCGTTGCCCCGCCCGCAAGGCTTGATTTAGCTCTGCCTCAGGAACCTGAGCTGCCTCTGCCCACTCCATTCGGGTGGGTTCCCGGTCAAGCTTCTCAGCCAGTTGCTGCTGAGTATCAAGGAGTGCCATCATCTGCTGCACCTGCTTGCCAAGAATAATTTCTTGCTCGTGGGTCAGCAATGGCACTCGTCCAATCTCATGCAGATAGGTTCGCACCATATCCGCCGTCAGCATCGGTTGAGCAGCCTTTTTGTTAGATGTTTCGAGATTGACAGTTGGCATGACGACCAATAAGCTCCTTGCAACAGGGTTGATAAAAGTACGAGTATCAGAAACAAACAGTTTCTTGAGAGAGCTATAAAGTTGAAACAGTTGACCGAATAGCTAGATCGGGGAGCCTCAAAACTCTGAGGATAAGAGAGCTAATTTGGGTCAATTGGTGAAGAGTGCCTAAGGGGTGGAAAACAGGTGGAGTGAAAATAGGCTGAACAGAGCAATGAATTAGCTATGGATTGACTCAATAAATTAACTTTGGAGTTCGTCTCTTACATCCCTTCCACAGATGAAATGTGGTCAGTTCCTACAGGTGATGGGCAAGGGCTTGACAACAGAAAGGGAAAGTCGGAATCGTTACGAGTTTGCTTTTGATTACAATGATAATACAAATTTAATCTCCCGTAAAGAGGTAGGGAATCAACCGATCGGATGAATGACACCTTTCGGAGGCTTTAACATCATCTTGGTTTTCTTTCAAGTAGAAGTACGGGAAGTACAGGGAGGAAACCGAACCCTGTCACCAGATGAGAGTTTTATTCAGGGTTCTTGTTCTAAAACCCTAAGTCTGCTTTTGCCGCTTCTGCGGCGGCGAACAAATCCTCAGAAGATAGATCGTCCCAGTGGGTATGACCCATTTCGGCATAAAAAGTTTCATCGTAGGGACGGGTTCTAATTACTACGGGCATCGGAACGGCATGACCCAAAATTAGCGCTTGTTGTTTAGAGTCAAGCTTTGCTAGAACCGATCGCAATGCCTGCCCTCCCGAAACCCCGGTAAAGATAGCGTCAATGTCTTTTTCATCGTTTAGCAAGGCAGTGATGCGAGTTCCCACCTGGGACATGACTTCGTTGTCGATGCCAGAGGGGCGCTGATCAACCACTAGCAAGGTCACGAAGTACTTGCGCATTTCGCGGGCAATGGTGCCAAAAATAGTTTGGCGGACGGTGGCAGGATCGAGAAAACGGTGGGCTTCCTCGATCGTGATGACCAGTTGGTGGGGGCGATCGACCGGGTTTTTACTCTGCAAAAATCTTTCTGCCTTATGAACGTAGCTGGCATGAATTCGGCGAGCAATCACGTTCGTCGCCAGCATGTAGGACAGCATATTAGACTGAGAACCAAACTCAACCACCACATGCTTTCCCGCCTCCAGCGATTCTAAAATTTGCCCAACGTAGTTTTTAGCGCTCGTGCTACGCAAATATTTCAGGTCATCTAGGCGAGTCAGCTTCCGTTGCAACGCCATAATCGAGGACTTGCTGCCCATTTTAACTTCGCAAAACTCTTGAATTTCTTCATTGCTCATCGACAGCAACCGCGTAATCCAAGCCTTGCCGAACTCGTTCCGCAGAATAATGGCGTTTTCTAGGCTAGCTTCTGATAGGTTTAATTCGCCTCGCACCAGCGCCAGATCTTCCACGTCAATTTGGTCGTAGCTAATGTAGAGTTCTTGGGCATCGCGTACGCCCCGCCGCTGGGTTGAGTCGGGATCAAGGGTGTAGACCTGTACTTGATCGGGAAACAACTGCCGCAAGCCTTTGACGGTGCTAAAGTACTTGCCTTCCCGGGCAGCTTCCCAGCCGTACTCAGAGTGCATATCAAAGATGAGATTAACGGCTGCTCGTTTGAGGATGATCCCGGATAGCAGCAGCCGAGTGAGAAAAGATTTTCCAGTTCCTGACTTGCCAAAGATGCCGTTGCTGCGTTCGACAAAGCGATCGAGGTCGATGCAAATGGGCACTGCCATATCAATGGGCTGTCCCACCGAGAAGTTGCGCCGATGGGGATCATCTTCCCAGCCAAACACCGCCCGAAAGTCGCGCTCGATCGCATCGTACACTTGGCTAAAGTGACTGGGGATGGTTTTGACCGGTGAAAGTTCTACGGCGCTGGTATTTGCCTCGTAGGAAGCAAGGTTCGATTTACTTTTATTTTTGGCAACAGGATGATCGACTGGATCGGCAGCCTTCGGGGTAAACATCAGCATCGGAGTCAGGTCAATGGTGCCGTAGGTGCCTGTTCCAGAAAGGACTTCTTGCAGAAACGTATTGCTGGGATCGGGCGGGTTTGCCAAAATTCGTGGGCTGGCTGTGCCTAGGGCAACGTCGGTCAACATGCAGAAAAACCGCGATCGCACCCCTTGAACCACCAAAAATTTTCCCACTCGCATATCTTCCACCAACACATCTGGGTGAAGCCGCACTTCTAAGCCTTCGCTGAGAGAACCTTGAATGACAGAGCCGAGTGGTTTTTCTGAATTCATATTCAAGTTAAGAGAAAGAGCGGCAATCGATTTATGAAGCTTCAATACGCCCGTTCTATTATCGGCTAATACGTTCGTTCTAACAAGCACTGTCTTTCTGGATTATTTGCGAACGTAAACCTTTGAGCAGGTTCTCTGAGCAGCCACCTAAACAACTCAAGAGGCAATTTTTTCTGCAAAGCTTAGAGCAACTAACCGTATTTGTACGGGTATCTCAAAGATGCTCTGTAAGACTAACTGTAACTCAGGGTTTGAGATCTATATCCCCTCGCTTTTAGATAGGGTAGAGCCTGCTTGCAGGCTTCAAGCTCTGAAGAAAGGGAGGGGTTTTCTATTTTCTATTGCAGTATCAAAGCTTTATCTGTAGGGTTGCTTTGTTAACTTAATGTAAACTAAATTACTCAATATTTTCCGAAATCGATATTTACACTTAGGATATAAACACGTCAGAGAGATGTAGACCAGTGGGCTTTTCACTTCAAGTTTCAATGACAGTTGCGGGATTGACGCGAGATAGATTATCTCGCGTTATTTTTTTGTGATTCTGACCTAAATCGGCTAAATCTGCTCAATATTGGTTCTATCCGCCAGTCTAGTTGGCTGACCGATTGCGCAATACGTCTAGCAGCTTCGTAAAAACAGCGGGGAGTAGGCGCGATCGCCTCTACCCATTCTTCGGTTACCGGATGCAAAAGCCTCAGCTTCCAAGCATGGAGCGCTTGCCCCGGCAGCTTTACCCCAACCGATTTTCCCAAGCTATAAACTGGATCGCCAACCACCGGATGACCCAGATGGGCACTATGCACCCGAATTTGGTGAGTTCGTCCGGTTTCAAGCTGAAACCGCACCAAGGAATAATTTCCTAAACGCTCTTCCACTTGCCAATGGGTGACAGCTCGCCGCCCGCCCTTTTCTTCAGCAACGATCGCCATACGCTTCCGATCGTTGGGGCGACGACCAACAGGAGCATCCACAGTGCCGCTGGGAGCCGGGGCACCGTAGACAATGCCTAAATATTCTCGTCGCGCCGTTTTGGTTTTGAACTGAGCCTGCAAATGCTGGTGAGCTTGATCGGTTTTGGCAATGGCGATCGCCCCGCTGGTATCCTTATCCAGTCGATGAACAATGCCAGGACGCTGCACGCCCCCGATGCCCGCCAAGTTTTGACAGTGAGCCAACAGCGCATTCACCAGGGTGCCCCCCTCATGCCCCGGAGCCGGATGCACCACCAAGCCCACGGGTTTGTTCAAAATGATGAGATGCTCGTCTTCGTAGAGAATATCTAGGGGAATGTCTTCGGCTTGCAGGTCGAGGGGTGTCACTTCGGGAACAGTGAGAGAGACGCGATCGCCCACTTGTACCGGCGCTTTTTTAGACACGCAGATTTGTCCATTCACCTGAACTTGCTCTTGCTCAATCAGCTTTTGAATGCGGGAGCGAGTTAAATCGGGCAAATGGTCTGCTAGGTAGCGATCGAGGCGATCGGTCGCTTCTAAAACGTGCAGGTTGACGGGAGACAAAACGCCTGTTCCTAGCCCCTCGACGCTACTCTCCATAGAAGTCCTCATTAAGGCGAGCTGTTGATGACTGCCAAGCCATTGTAGCGCCAATTCTTAGACCCTTGGGCGACTGTCTGAAAGAACGCTGTGGAGATTAACAACGTTGCCAATGACGGCGATCGCCGGAGCCTCAAACCCGACCTCTTCAATTTTCTGCAAAATGTTGCCCAATGTCCCAATCAATTCTTCTTGCTCAGGACGAGTTCCCCAACGCACCAGGGCGATCGGGGTTTCGGGCGACAGATCGGCGGCAAAAAGTTGCTCAGTAATATAGGGCAAATTATGAATGCCCATGTAAATAACGATCGTTTCTGAAGCCTGGGCGATCGCTTTCCAGTGAATTGCCGGACGATATTTGCCTGCCGACTCGTGCCCCGTCACAAAAGTCACCGAAGAACTGTAATGACGATGGGTCAGCGGAATGCCTGCATAAGCCGGAGCCGCAATGCCTGACGTAATGCCAGGAATCACCTCGACCGACACTCCTGCATTCACCAAATCCTCCATTTCCTCTCCACCCCTGCCAAAGACAAAAGGGTCGCCACCCTTAAGCCGCACCACCACCGAATGGGTCTGAGCCTTCTCGATCAAGAGCTGGGTTGTTTCAGTTTGCAATAAGGAATGCCGTCCGCTGCGTTTGCCTGCATTGATTTGCTCGGCAGCAGGATTGATCATTGCCAAAATTTGAGGACTGACGAGCGCGTCATATAACACCACATTGGCGCATTCTAATAGAGTCTTGCCTTTTAAGGTCATTAGCCCCGGATCACCGGGCCCTGCACCTACGAGATAAACTTTGCCCTGCATGGAAAGAGATTGCTGCATGAAAATGTTGACTGAGCCAATGGAAGACTAACCTCAGTATGGCGGGCTAAGCCAGATGGATTAGTATCAAAAACTGCAAGACAAGAATATCCTGAATTTTAGAAACTTGAGAAGATTAGGTGAACAATAGGGGTTGCCAAGCGGGGATTTGCACCCAGGGTTTCAGTCATTTTGAGGCGAGTTGCAGGAAACTTCTGAGTGAGCTGGGCAACGGTTTGGGCGATCGCATCGGTGATGCCGCCTTCAAATAAAAAGTAGGGCAAAATATCAATCGCTTCACACCCTTGGTCTACTAACCCTGTCACTTGAGTTTCTAGGCTAGGCGCAACAGACCAGTAAGCGGGCGCAGCGTTGAGATGAGCCGCGATCGCTTCCACAGGCGCATTTCCGCCCGCCCGCCGACTGCCATGAGACATCAGCACCCGCCCTGTTTTAACAGAAGCCGGTGCAGCCGGAGCCCAAAGCTGATACAGGCTAGGATCGGTTCCTAAGTAAGGGCAAATTTTTAAGAGAATTGAGTCGCCTAGAAGCTGTTGGGCGATCGCCACCTCTGCCGGAATGTCTTCCATCACATGAACGCCAGGAAGGAGAAAAAGGGGAAGAAGATAAATGGAGGAGATGGGGGCGATCGCTTGCAGGTCTGTTGAACAGAGTGCCGCCTGAGCAACGGCTTGAATTTGCTGATGTAAGGCAGTGGGGGCACACTCTAGCACCGCAGTTTTCACAAAAGGCTGCGGATTTCCTGTTGCCTTCAACTGCTGAGTCACCTGCTCTGCCAATTGGGCGATCGCCCGGTCAGGACGAGGATCGCGGCTGCCATGAGACACAAGTAAATAAGCGGAAGAAGTTTTAAACGGCATTACAAACAATGAAAATACAGTGGAAGATCCCCGACCTCTTTAGAAAGCCGAGGATCATTAAAATCACTAAAAATTAGCTCTAAGCTTTTGCCAAGTGCAACATGGTGCCTAAGCCTGCGCCCATTTCTTCAGCGCTAAGCTTGCCATCTTTATTCAAGTCCATTGCGTCAAACACAGCGTCAGTGCCTAGCCATTCTTCACGGGTAATGAAGCCATCGCCATCCAAGTCATAAACCAAGAAAACATCGGCGGCTGCCGAAGTCTCCGCCGATTCTTGGCTTTGTAACCGTTCCAACCGCTCGGCTAGCAACTGTTCGAGGGCAACCAGCGCCTTGGTAAAACCGCTAATGCCTTCTTCCAGTTTGTCTGTTGCCATGCGATCGCCCGCGTGCATTTGGTCAAAGGTCGCCTTGTCCATGGAGATTTTTTCGATCGCCAGATCAGCCGCCTTCGCAGGGTCAAGCTTGCGAGGAAGCTTGTCAGTGCTAGCTTTCAACTCTGCCAAAAGCGCCGGAGAAATCGTCAGCAAATCGCAGCCTGCCAATTCCAGAATTTCGCCTACGTTACGGAAACTAGCTCCCATGACTTCGGTGTTGTAGCCAAACTTTTTGTAGTAGTTGTAAATGGTCGTAACGGATACTACGCCCGGATCTTCAGCCGCCGCATAACTCTCTTTACCCGTCTCTTTTTTATACCAATCTAAAATACGTCCCACAAAAGGAGAAATCAGGGTGATTCCCGCTTCGGCACAGGCGATCGCCTGGTGCAATCCAAACAAAAGCGTCAGGTTACAGTGAATTCCTTCTTGCTCTAAAACTTCCGCCGCCTTGATGCCTTCCCAAGTGGAGGCAATTTTGATCAAAACGCGATCGCGCGATACACCCGCAGCTTCGTACTGGGCAATAATTTGATGAGCTTTGGCGATCGTCGCCTCGGTATCGTACGATAACCGGGCATCCACTTCAGTCGAAACGCGACCGGGGATAATTTCTAGAATTTTTAGCCCAAAAGAAACAGCCAGGCGATCGAATGCTAAAGTCGCAATCTCCTCTGCACTCGCGTCCTTTCCAGCATCTTGACTAGCTTGAATTAAGGTTTGATCAACAATCTCTTGATACTCCGGCATCTGCGCGGCGGCAGTGATCAAGGAAGGATTAGTAGTGGCATCTTGCGGCGTAAACTGTTCAATTGCCCGGATATCTCCTGTGTCGGCAACAACAGTCGTCATGGATTTCAGTTGCTCTAACAAATTAGACATGATTTTAATTCCTCTATGACGTACTTCCTAGACCCGCTGTCATGATACGAGGGCAAAATGGAGATCTGGGGTTTTTTCCACATTTTTCCGGATCTGGTTCCCAGTAGGCTCTTGAATGCAGGCTTGAGATTTTATTTATTTTGTATAGTTAATGTCGGCTCATTTGCATCTATTCCATGGATCAGACACAGTTTTATCCTCCCCAACGTAATTCCTATCTCATTTGGCTAGCTCAAAAGGTGATGCCGTGGGTCGCTAGGCTGATTCTGCAAGTAGATTTGGTCGTTCCATCAGAATCATTAGCGCGGCTACAAAAACTCCAGGGAAGCCCTTACCTGATTTTGTGCAACCATCCAACTTTCCACGACCCCATGATAATGTTTTTGCTGTCGGCTCGGCTGAGCCTGTCGTTTTTCTACTTGGCAGCCTACGAACAATTTCAAGATCAGGTGCAGCGCTGGTTCTATCAACGCTTAGGGGCTTATTCCATTCGGCGAGGGCTTGCCGATCGCCCTAGCATTGCCTACACCGTTGCCCTGATGCAAGAACCCGATTGTCGCTTGGTGATTTTTCCGGAGGGGGGCTGCTCGTTTCAAAACGATACCATCATGCCTTTTCGGGCAGGAGGGGTACAAATGGCGCTACAGGCAATGACGAAGCAAGCTAAGCAGGGCAAAAAAGTACAAGATTTTTACGTGGTTCCCATTAGCCTTAAGTATCGCTACACCGGCGATATGACCGGGGCGATCGTCCAAGCCCTCACCCAGCTCGAACAAGCCCTTCATCTTCCCTCTCAGGGCGACTACTACCACCGCCTTCGAGCCATTGCCGCCCAGCTTCTGCGCCGTTACGAACAAGAATATGGCATCACTCCTCTACCCACCGCTAACTGGAATCAACGCATCGCCGCCCTCAAGTTTCAAGCCCTCCAGCAATGCGAACTCAGATTAGGCTTAACGCCTGCCCCCCACGAACCGCACCGCGAGCGCGTCTACCGCATTCGTCACATTCTCTCCTCCCGGATCAATACCCTTCTCCCCGACGGCACAGATGGCTGGGAGGTGATTCGTAAAGCCAGCCTCCGAATGCTCAACTTCGATGCTATTTACGACGGCTACGTTGCTGCTCACCCCACGCCCGAACGCTTTTTAGATACCCTCGTCCGATTTGAGCGGGAAGTGTTTGACATTGACCAACCCCAACCCAAAGGGCATCGGCAAGCCATTCTGCAAGTAGACGAGCCGGTGAACCTGAAAGATTATTTTGCCGCTTACACCCAAGAGCGTTCTGCCACGGTTGATCTATTGCTAAAGCAGTTTCAGGAAACCATGCAGAACAATCTCAATGAATTATCCGAGCGATCGCCCCGGTTCGCTCAAGGCTCGTCTAATTCGCCTAAACTGAAGAAGCTGCCATCACAAACAGATCTAAAACCCTAATCTGTCATACCCTTTCAGGATGAAATGAACCTGAGAGCTATGTTACATTTGTTGACAGCAATAATAACTCTGGGCACTTTCGATTCATGTTTACAAAGCAAGTAACCGACTCAAAAACCTTCCAGTGGTTTGAGGAGCGTCTCGAAATCCAGGCGCTTGCCGATGACATTAGCAGCAAGTATGTTCCGCCCCACGTCAATATTTTTTATTGCTTGGGCGGCATTACGCTGACCTGCTTTATCATCCAATTCGCCACCGGCTTTGCGATGACCTTTTACTATAAGCCCACTGTTACCGAAGCCTTTGAATCCGTTCAGTACCTTATGACTGACGTAAGCTTTGGTTGGCTAATCCGCTCCATTCACCGCTGGTCTGCCAGCATGATGGTACTGATGATGATCCTTCACGTTTTCCGCGTCTACCTCACTGGCGGCTTCAAAAAGCCCCGAGAATTGACCTGGGTAACCGGCGTAATTCTGGCAGTCATCACTGTTTCCTTTGGGGTGACAGGCTACTCTCTACCCTGGGATCAAGTTGGATATTGGGCAGTCAAAATTGTATCGGGCGTACCCGAAGCAATTCCTGTGGTTGGGCACCTCATCGCCGACCTGTTGCGCGGTGGCACTAGCGTCGGTCAATCAACCTTGACTCGCTATTACAGCGCTCATACCTTCGTTCTGCCTTGGTTTATCGCAGTCTTCATGCTGCTTCACTTCTTGATGATTCGCAAGCAAGGCATTTCTGGCCCGTTGTAAGCGTATCAAGCCACTTTCCCCGCTTTAACCTTGTAAGGAGAACACTCACCATGGCAACCCAAAAGAAGCCGGATCTAGCGGATCCAATTTTACGTGAGAAGCTCATGAAAGGCATGGGTCACAATTATTATGGTGAACCCGCTTGGCCTAACGACCTTCTCTACATTTTCCCCGTCGTCATCTTAGGAACGATCGCCTGTTGCGTCGCCCTAGCAGTGCTTGACCCCGCCTTAGTCGGTGAACCTGCTAACCCCTTCGCCACGCCTCTAGAAATCCTTCCAGAGTGGTATCTGTATCCTGTTTTCCAACTTCTTCGCATTCTGCCTAACAAGCTTCTCGGCGTTGCTTGCATGGCTGCTGTCCCCTTGGGCTTAATCTTGGTTCCGTTTATTGAGAACGTTAACAAGTTCCAGAACCCTTTCCGTCGTCCCCTGGCTACCACGCTTTTCCTATTTGGAACCGTCTTTACGCTCTGGTTGGGCATTGGTGCAACTTTCCCCATCAGCAAGTCCCTCACCTTGGGCTTGTTCTAAAGAGAGATGCGTTAGAAGTTTCCTTCTGGCTCTGAACTTGGCATCGACTTTGGCTCTCTGGGGTTTGGCTATCCCATTGCGTTTAGGTCGGTGCCAAATTTATTTTTGGACTTATTGTTTTTGAACCTAACTGGACCCTGGACATTTAAGAATCTTCTGACGAAAGTTTATTGGGCTAGGAGACTGCCTGCTTTGGGAGCAGGCGCACCGCGCAACATCCCTTCACTACTGAGATCTTCGTCGATTTCTTCCCAGTGAATGCCATACCCACCTCCACAAGTTTCCCATTGCGATCGCTGCTGAGGCGTAGCATTTAAAAGTCTTGGATACCACACGAGCGGCACAGTAATAGTCCGACCATCTCTGAGATCAACAGTGATTGTGTCCTTTGTAAAACGGACATCTTTAACTCTTTCATCAGCTCGAATTGCCGAAATACTCATACCACGCCTCTAACAAAATTTTCTGATGCTCTTTCACAAGAGAATGCAACGTTTGTAGTTCTTTATCGCTAAAGCCAATATTAGTTGCCAAACCAACCTCTTCTAGCCAGAACTTAGCCGATAAGGAGTCTCGGTCGATGTGGATATGAGGAGATTCATTCGGTTCATGACTGTAAAAGTAAAAGCGATAAGACTTTACTCTAAGGACTGCTGGCATGTTTCTAAACTATACAAAACCCTACTGCACAAATGCCCCAGTAGTATCCAATTGCAAAACCTGAGCCTGTACCCTTACTCCTGCCTCTGCCCAAGCGATCGCCATTCCTTGCTCCACATCAGCCGCTTGGGCAAGAGGAGCGATCGCCAATAACGTCGGTCCGGCTCCACTAATGACCATACCATAGGCTCCTGCTGCGATCGCCCTTTTTTGTACTGCCTCATATCCTTGGATCAACGGCTGCCGATAAGGCTGATGAATCCGGTCTTGTAGCGCCGTGCTCAGCCAGTCTGCCCGCCCTGTCTCCAAGCCGCGCAGCAACAGCCCCAAGTGCGCCATGTTGAAGATGGCATCTGCCCGGCTGTAAGTTTGGGGCAGCACCCGGCGAGCCTCAGCCGTCGAGAGCTCAAAGTTGGGGATCGCCACGATCGGCACAATGTTGCGATGCCAAGGAACCTCGCAAATTGTCCAGGAAGATGCTTGGCTAGAGGCTGAGAGCCGACAGCCGCCCATGAGTGCCGGAACCACATTATCAGGATGCCCTTCTAGGGCGATCGCCATTTCCATCAGCCTTTCCTGCGAAACAGGTGATCCTGCCAACGCATTTGCACCCAATAACCCCCCCACGATCGCCGTCGCAGAACTGCCCAATCCTCGCGCGAGGGGAACTTCTAGCGCGATCGCCAAATGCACCGGCGGCGGCATTTGCCCAATTTGCTGATAGAAATAAGCAAAGGCTTGATAAGCCAAGTTACTCTCATCCCGCACTACCCCTTCTGCTTCTGATCCAGTCACCTCAATCGTGATCGCCGTTTCATCAGGAGGCAGCAACGAAAACTGAAAGCGATTATAGAGGCTGAGTGCCGCGCCCAAGCAGTCAAACCCAGGACCCAAATTAGCAGTAGTAGCTGGAACAGTGATAGTAACCATCAGAAAACCAATAGGAGTAACGCTGTGCTGATCTCGACTTGCAACGGAGCGCCAACCGAGACACAGGACAAGATTACAGGAAAATAAATCATTTCCGTACAATCTTGGAACCCTACTCAAGATCCATACTAAATTGAACCTATCTGCTCAAATTTCCTCGATCGCGCTATGACCGACAAAACCTGGCTTATCCTCAAACTTTTTCTCCTCTCTGCTGCAATTTCTGCCGCCATCAAGTACCTTGCCCCTCGCCTCCACATCCCCGTTACTTCAACTAATGCCCTAATCGCCATCACCCTCCCTAGCCTAGTGATGGCAATTTTGCTACTTTGGCGCGGACAACAGCGACCCTGGCGGTATCTGCATAGCAGCACGCCCTCTGAAAAAGATATAGAAAAAGATATAAATTAAGGGCTATCTCACTTTCCCTTTCCTATGCGAACGATCGACGAAATTAACGAGAAGATTCTACAGAAAAAGGCGATCGTTCTCACCGCTGAAGAAGTCAAGGCAAGGGTTCAAGAGGTCGGGGTGGCTCAGACCGCGAAAGAAGTAGATGTTGTCACCACGGGCACCTTTGAGCCGATGGAATCTTCTGGCGCTATTCTCAACATTGGACAAACCGATCCGCCGATTAAAATTCGGCAGTGCTGGCTGGATGGCGTATTGGCATACTCTGGGTTTGGCGCAGTAGATTTATATTTGGGCGCAACCCAAATGGCAGATTATCCGGGTATGGGCGAAGTCTCGGACCACGAAGAATTCCGGGAACGGGGCGGCGGTCATGTGATTGCTGATTTAATTGCCGGAAAACCTGTACATTTGAAAGCGATCGGGCAGGTGACAGATTGCTACTCCCGCGCTTCTTTTGAAACCACCATCAGCCGCGATACGATTAATCAGTTCTATCTGTTTAATCCGCGCAATCTCTACCAGAATTTTATTGTCGGAGTCAATGGCGGCGATCGCCCGCTCTACACTTACCTCGGTTGCCTCCAGCCCGATTTGGGCAACGCGGTTTACTCCAATCCGGGCGCACTTTCTCCTCTGATGAACGATCCCGACTTGCAGTTAGTGGGCATTGGCACCAAGATCTTTCTAGGCGGGGGCGTAGGCTATGTGGCATGGGAAGGCACTCAGCACTTTTCGCTGCAAAAGCGGTTGCCTAACCATACGCCCATTGGTCCTGCTGCAACGCTGGCGCTAATTGGCGATGCTAAACAAATGCAGGCTCGTTGGGTCAGAGGCTGCTATTTCAGAAGCTATGGCTCCTCTCTCATGCTGGGGGTAGGTATTCCGCTGCCGGTGTTGCATGAGGAGGCGATCGCCCATTGTGCTGTCCTCGATCAAGATTTAGTTGCCCCCGTCGTCGATTTTTCCATTCCTCGACGAATTCGCCCCACGTTTGGCTTAGTCAGCTATGCCCAACTCAAATCGGGTCGAATTACAATTGACGGCAAGTCGGTTCGAGTGGCATCGCTTGCCAGCATTTTTTTATCGCGCCAAGTGGCACTAGCCCTCAAACAGCAAATTGAGGCAGGAGACTTTACCCTCACAAAACCAACCGCCGCAATTGCCATGGACAGAGCATTTCTGGCACAGGAGCGCTGGGGCGGTCAGATTAATTTAGATTAACGTCCCAGTTTGCTTAGGAATCTGCACTTAAGTAAAGTCCCAATAGGATAAAGTCCCAATAGGATGCCCCCTCTGATCAGCCCCAAATTCCCCATTCTGGGGGGCGGTTCGGGGCTTTATTTTCCTGCCGCTCCCTTAGCTTTCGGGCTGGACAGAGGAATTCTCGGACTTGGTTTCCTTCGATCGCTTGATAGGCTTAGAAAACTGCGGGCTGGGTTGGCTGGTGATGGGTTTGGGGCGGTCGCCTCCATCGGAACGATCGCTTGCCCGGATCGGACGCTGACTACTCCCACCGCTGCCTTCTCGGCGAGGAGGGCTGAAGCTACCCCGCCGGGGAGGCGCACTTCGCCGCACACCGCTGCGTCCGCTATCCGAAGCACTACGCTTTTGGGGAGGCACAATGCCAATGCGGGTGCCTTCCCGCAAAACTAGGTTATTGTCTTGGCGTTCGACTTGCAAATCCCAGAAATATCCGACCACTTTGCCTTCCAAAACGCCTTGAACCGAAACTTTGAAGATTTTAGACTCGTCAGACCCTTGCTGGGGCGATCGACGAATCTTCACTAACAGCTTTCGATCGTCGGGCGACTGGAACACCACCTCACCCCGCACTGAGAAGTACTTATCATCTGGTTCACCCAGTTCGGGTTCAGGAGCCGTTTCGATTGCCGCTTCTTCATTGAGAGCCTCAGGGTCTTCAGGTGCTTCAGCCCGGTTCAGTTTTTCAGGCTCCCAAACTCCCACAATTTGAACGTGGAGACCTTCCACATTCTCGCGGGTGCGGGGATAAACTACCCAAAGATGAGACTGTTCTAAATCAATATGTTTCTTTACTAAACTCATCACCCGACCGAGCAGAACAGCATCGACGGCAGCCCCATCGTCTGTCATGATGTTGCCTTTAGTAAACTGCTCCTCAGTGGCAACGTATTTGCCTCGCACTAGCCCGATCGCCCGATACTGCATGGGTTCACTGGCAGGGGGAATGGGCTGTTGCCTGAGGAGGGTGGCTGGGGCAGCTTCCGGGGAAGACGGCGGGACGGCGGCAGGAGCGACAGCGGATTCTGCCTGATCAGGGGCTGTAGATGACATGACTTCTGGGGGAGTTGGAGGGGCGGGAGGAGTGGCGGCAAGCGTTGATTTGAGATGCTGATCCATGATGATTTCAGGTAACACGGTAGATTTTGGGGGCGGGGCAGCCGAAGCATTTGCCTGTTTATACTCAGATGAAGCCACTTTTGGCGGCTGAGGGACGCTATTTTGCGATGAACTCACTTTAAGACCTCCTTTCCAACAGAATCCTAGCCACTACGCTTCATCATTAAAACAGCAGTGTAAATCTTGGATAAAGATTCAAGCCTTAAATTTTAATGCAGGCTTACCCACTAGGTTAGCATTCACGCCAAATGGACTCTGCTATCAATCACTGCTCAGGATAAGAGGATTTTTTGTGAAAGTCATCCAAATTACGTCATTCAAGTTGTTTATACAGGTGAATATTAATCAAATCAGGGATTTCTAGAAAATCCAGGCATTTCTGTCATTGCGACCAACACGAACTAAGATTGCAAACAGTAGAGTTTGGCTGAAGTGCTGTGTCTGAGAAACGTAACAACCGTTGGTTCATTATTATTGTCTCTGGGATCGCGGCGATCGCCTTAATTGGCGTGCCTTTGGCGGCTTCCTTGAGTGGATTATCTCAAAGTAGCCCGCAGGCAGCAAGCTCTCCTTCTGCCTTGGCGAGTCCTTCTGCTGAATCACAGAAGCAATTGGAGGAAACGGCACGGGGCTATCAGGCGGTGCTTCAGCGCGAACCGAATAATCAGACGGCGCTGCGGGGTTTGGTCGATGTCCGGATTCAGCAACGGGATGTGACGGGGGCGATCGCGCCGTTAGAAAAATTAGCAGAACTTAATCCAACAGAGGCAGATTACGGCATTTTGTTAGCCCAGGCTAAGCAGCAGCTTCAAGATCGAGAAGGGGCGGCTGAGGCTTATCGTAAAATTTTGGCGGCTCAGCCGGGTAATCCTAAGGCTTTGAATGGTTTGGTGGCGCTCTTGCTAGAGCAGCAGCGACCAGAAGCAGCAGTCGGCGTGTTGCAAGACGCTCTGAAGACGGCCGAAGAAGCCAACAAAATTAAGCCAGACAGTGTGGATGTGACTGCGGTTCAGATGCTTCTGGGACAAGTTTATGCGACTGAATCGCGCTTTGAGGAGGCGATCGCCATTTTTGACAAAGCCATAGAGCGCGATCGGCAGGACTATCGCCCGATCGTGGGTAAAGCACTTGTTCTGCAAGATCAAGGCAAAGATGCCGAAGCTAAACCTCTCTTTGCGTCAGCCGAGGCTTTGGCTCCTGCCCAATTTAAAGATCGCATTAAGCAGCTTGCCGCCGGAAAACCGCTGACTCCTGCTGCCCCGATCGCCTCTCCTGGAGCCTCTCCTGCGCCAGCGCCTTCCCCTGAAGCAAGCCCTGCTCCAGCACTGAGTCCTACGCCTGGAAGTAGCCCTGATTCAACAGAGTAAGTTAAGCAGCTTAATTTGAGCTTTTGCAGCAGCAGCCCCGCGCTCTATCTGAAAGATGAGCGTCGGGAAGAATGCGCGGCTGTTGACGACGCTCCCCCGATTGATGCGCGATAGCGCCAATGAGGGGGAGATGGAGGAAACAGCCAATTAACCAGAGGGTTGATCAGAAATTTTCCGCTTTAATGATCGGATCAACTCTCTGACCACATCGGTCTTTGTCCTTCCCTCCTGCTGGCAGTAAGCCTCTAAAATAGCGAGTTCTTTTTCCGGAAGTCGGATATCACATCGTGTAGTCATACTTGCAATGTACGAAGATTTTACGTACAATAATATCATGAGAACCGCATACCAGTACCGATTAAGATTGACACAGCAACAGCAAGCCACAATTGATAGTTGGCTTGAACTCTGTCGTCGTCAATATAACTATCGGCTGGCTGAACGGTTTAACTGGTGGACGCAGAACCGCTGCGATGTTAATGCTTGCCCGCTGGTCTGCTATTTGCCAGAGTTAAAAGACCGTCCTGATTTCTATTCTCAGAAGCGAGATCTGGTCAATTCTAAAAGGCTGTTTCCTGAATACAAAGATCTGCCATCTCACACCTTACAAGATGTCATTGCACGGGTAGAGAAGACGTTTGATCGGTGGCTCAAAGGAGACAGTAATGGCAAAAAAACAGGCAAGCCTAGATTCAAGGGGCAAGGGCGGTTTCGTTCGATTGCATTCCCTGATCCGGTGAAGGCGGAACACATCGACGGACGCATGATCCAGCTTCCCAAGATTGGCAAGTTGAAAATGATTCTGCACCGTCCTTTACCCGCAGGTTTCCAAGTCAAGACGGCTGCAATTATCAAAAAGGTAGACGGCTATTACCTCACCCTGTCACTTCAAGATTCGTCAGTTCCTGTTCTCTCCCCCGATCGACCCACGATGGATAACACCATCGGGATTGATATGGGATTGAAGGTATTCCTGGTAAATGATGTAGGTGAAGAGGTCGCAATCCCTCAGCACTACCGCAAAGCTGAAAAGCGTTTGAAACGGGTACAGCGATCCCTCTCTCGGAAAAAGAAGGGTTCCAATCGTCGCAAAAAAGCAATCAAGCGGGTGGCTAAATTGCACCTTAAGATTGCTAATCAACGCAAAGACTTTCACTACAAGACAGCCAAGAAGCTGTTGGACAAAGGAAAGAAGATTGGGTATGAAGCGCTCAATATTAAAGGCATTGCCCGAACCAGAATGGCAAAGTCTACGCATGATGCCGGATGGGGTACATTCCTGCAAATTCTCGAAATCAAGGCTGCAAGAGCCGGGTTATCGACGATTGCGGTGAACCCAAACGGCACAACTCAAGACTGTTCAAGTTGTGGTCAGAAGGTGCTTAAGACGATTCGTGACAGGTGGCATTCTTGTCCTCATTGCGGCTTGGAACTAGACCGTGACCATAACGCAGCAATTAACATCAAACACAGAGCGGTGGGTCATCCCGTCCTTAAAGCTCGTGGAGTCCGACGCAATAGCGGGACTGCGAAGCGAGAAGCCCGCTCTCTATGCGAAGCATGAGAGTCGGGAGTATGTCACACAATTTGACTGATTGTGTAAATCCTTTTAAGCCTTGAACTAAAGCAAGAGTGTAACAGTGACTCTTACCCTCAACTTACCGCCAGAACTGGAACATGAGCTTCATGCTGAGGCTTCTCGGTTAGATCTTTCATTATCAGAATATATTCTGCATTTTCTCTCCGGCAGGTAGACTCCAAGCAGTCTACCCAAACAGGTGCAGAATTGGTGGGCTACTGGAAACGCGAAGGTGTCATTGGCTCACGACCCGATGTTGCAGATAGCCAAGCACACGCCCGTCCATTACAGCATGAAGCAGAAACCCGCGAACGAGCGTAGTTGGAGATGATGTATTTACAACCGCTGACCGTGAGAGGGCGATCGCGCTCACCCATCATCCGTAATATGGGGTTTGTCTACCCCCAGTAGCCGATCGCCACATCCTTTAGCAATCTGGGCATCCTGAGGCATAGTTTCGCCGCTGGCAGGATTTATAGCCCCATGAGACAAGATGGAAAGGCGATCGCCAAAGCCAAAAATATCTTGAGAGCCGGGTTACGGCTGCTCAATATTCGCCCGTGAGGTAAAGCGGACGGGCGTTTTTAATGTTTCTTTTTTACACCCTGACTTCGGTTGGCATTCTTTGGCTAGAAGTGAGCGTAGCAGCCTTATTTTTAGGCAAGTATGGCGCAGCGTCTTTGCCCTGGATTTATATTGCCAGTGCGGCGATCGGCTCAGTCATTGGATTTGCCTATTCTGGGCTACAAAAAATCTTGCCGTTGCGTTGGGTCTTGGTGTTAACCGCAGGTTTAATTGGGTTGCCGCTTTTTCTCTTTGGGCTCGATCTACAAGCAGCAGTGTTGGGCGGATATACCATTTTTTTGGCGCGGCTATGGCTCGAAGCCATTCATGTCGTCAACGAGTTAAACACCTCCATTACCGCCAACCAGCTCTTCACCATTCGAGAAGTGAGACGAGCCTACCCGCTGATTAGCAGCGGCGTATTGGCGGCAGATGTGGTCAGTGGCTTTTCCCTGCCCGTGCTGCGGAGTGCGATCGGGCTGCCGAATGTGATCATGGCGGCGGGGGTGATGCTGTTGATTGGGGCAGGTATTTTGCTTTATCTGGTAAAAGCCTATCGCCCCTTTTTCCCGGATGCTTCTCGGCGGCGTACGGTTGAAAAGCAAGACTTTACCGCCATTCGGCTCCGCGGCTCGTTATGGACTTATGTGAGCCTGGTGGTCGTCTTTTTTGTCATGGTGCAAGTGGTGGCGGTTTTGCTCGACTTTCAGTACTTCAGCCAGATTGAGCTGAGCCTGGATGTGCGGATTGAAAAAATTGCCGACTTCATGGCATTGTTTAGCGCCTTCCTAGGCATTGTAGAACTGATTACCCAATGGTTTATTTCAGGACGGATCATTGAGCGTTTGGGCGTATTTTGGATTGCGGCTGTACCGCCTGCGCTGTTGGGTTTGGTCAGCTTGTTAAGCCTTTGTGGCATCTTAAATGTGTTTCATGGAACGGTGGCGCTGAAGTTTGTAGATGAGCTGTTGCGATATACCTTAATTGCTAGTATTGCGCCTGTGCTTTTCCATCCCATTCCTAGCGCTAACCGCAGCCGCATTCAATCTATGGTGAGAGGAATTGCTGAGCCGTTGGCGACGGGTTTGACGGGCGTAGGAATGCTGGGGACGGTTGGGGTGCTGAAGTACCTGCACCGTCATGATCAAGCCCAAGATCAGAGTTGGATATTTTTGCTGTTTACTGCCTTAACGGGGCTGCTGTGGATTTTGACAGTAGGGTTTCTGCGATCGAAGTATGTGGAGGTGTTGGTTCTGAGCGCAGAGCAGGGTGGACATTTGAGCCTGTCGAAGGCAGATATGCGCGGCTTTATGCGGGGAATTGTAGACTCATTACATCGATCGCAAGACGAAAGTGAAAAGAAATCTTGCATTAATCTGCTCCTTCACCATGATCCTAAAAGTGTGGGAGAAGTGCTGTCGCCTTTGTTGCCCACTTTTTCTCCGGCACTCCAGCGGCAGAGTTTGCAGGCGATGTTGGCTTACCCCAACCCTGCGTATCTAGGCGCAGTCAAAGACTTGATAACTGTGCAGCGCCTCCATCCTGAGGTGTTGGCGGTGGCGCTGAAGTTTATTTGGCATACTGACGGGAATCCAGATTTTCAGGTGCTCCAGGCTTATATGAAAGATGAGGTGGATCCGGTGGTGCGGGGGCTGGCGGCTTCGCTGACTTTGCGCCATGGAGATTCTAACCAGAAGGGCAAAGCCACTAGCATTTTGCGGCGGATGTTGACGCACAAGCAAGAGCGGGAAAGGGTAATGGGTTGTCGGGCGTTGGGTGAGGCGGTTTATCTTCAGTCTTTGCGCCTTTATATTAATCAGCTATTACAGGATGAATCGCTGCGGGTTCGGTGCGCCATGTTGGAAGCGATCGCCGCCACCCAACTGGATGATTATTACGATGCCCTGATTCGAGGCTTTCACTTTCAGTCCACCCGCGATGCGGCAAAGCGATCGCTGATTCAGTTGCAAAACGAAACCTTGCCGCTGCTGATCAACCTGGCTGCTGATCCGTATAAACCCGACGGCGTGCGCCATCAAGCCTGGATGACGATCGGTGAAATTGGCTCTATGGAATCGACCCGAGCCTTGGTTAACCACTTGATGACCGCTTGGGGATCTAGCCGTCGGGGGCTGCTGCGGGTTTTGCTGCGGCTGCCCAACGAAGCCGGAATTGATGCGGTTTCAGATGTGCTGGGGCGATCGGGGGTGGAAACCATGATGAACCAGGAGATTTTGTTCTTGGCGCATCTTTACGCCAGCCTGCAAGACTTGAAACTAGAGACAATGCCCACTGAAGAAGCCCAGTTTCTCTACCGTGCCCTTCAAGATTCTGAAAAAGATGCGGTGGAATCTCTATTTTTGCTGATGCAGTTTTTATACGAACCCAGCAATATTCAAGCGGCATCCCTCAGTTTGCAATCGAACGCGCGGGAAAGCGTGGCGCAGGGGTTGGAAATTTTGGATAACACGATTCAAATCTCTAGCAAAATTGTGCTGCTCAATATTCTCGATCGCCAGCCCACCCTCGAAAAGTTGCAAATCCTAGAGGACTTTATGCCCTATGTCCCTTTGGCACCGAGCGATCGCCTCCGGCAGCTAGTCGATTTGCGCCACTTGCTCTCCGACTGGGCGCTGGCTTGCTGCTTCCACGTTGCCCGCAAAGCTCGCTGGAGTCTGACGGCTGATGCAACCTTAGCTTGTTTGCGCTCTCCGACTGGATTTGTCCGCGAAGCCGTTTTAAGCTATTTGAAAGTTGCTTCGCCTAGAGTTTTTCCGCAAATTTTGCCTTCCCTCAAAGATGATCCTGATCTCTTAGTTTCTGCTCAAGTTCATCAATTGATGGCAGAATTAGGGCTTAACTCCACCCCTTCCACCAAAGCTCCACCCTCTTCTACCAGAGAAAAACTGCGGTTGGTCGAGCAGCGGGGCTGAGTTGAGCGTTGCCTTCTACAAATCTTGGTCTGCTTGCCCCTATGCTCAGTAGTTTCGATCGCCTATTGTTTGTGCGACAAGTCGGCATTTTCCAGGAATTGCGAGATGACTTCCTGGTGCGTTTGGCATCGGCAATGCAGGAGCTCTCCTTTCCGCCCGGGCATACCATTGTTTCCCAAGGGGAAGAGGGGCGATCGCTGTATATTTTGGTGTCAGGACAGGTTAAGGTTCACAGTGGCGATCGAGAATTGGCAAAGCTGGGGCAAGGAAAATGCTTTGGCGAAATGTCGGTGTTTGATGCCGAACCTCGCTCTGCCTCTATTACCACCCTTGAAGCCTGTGAATGCCTGACTCTGACGCAGCAGCAGCTTTATGAGGCGATCGAAGAAACCTCGGGGTTGGCGATTAATATTATTCGGATGCTTTCTCGCCGCACACGAGACTTGAATGAAAAGTTAGATCAAATTGGAAAAGGAAGGTAGGCAGACTATGAGTTTCGATCGCCCCATTCCTGCCCCGGGTCAAGAATCAGTTTGGGATTATCCCCGTCCGCCCCGGCTAGAACCTTCGACCCGGCACATCCAAATTGTGTTTAACGACGTGATGCTTGCCGACACCCATCAAGCTCAGCGCGTTTTAGAAACGAGCCATCCTCCGGTGTATTACCTTCCACCCCAAGATATCCGTATGGAGTATCTGCGGCAAACGCCTCGCTCTAGCTTCTGCGAGTGGAAAGGTATGGCAGGATACTATGCGATCGCATCGGCGAGCAAGTTGCCGAGAATGCCGCCTGGTTCTACGCCGAGCCCACTCCCGATTTTGCAGCGCTTAAAGATTATGTGGCGTTTTATCCTAGCCGCATGCAAGCCTGTTATATTGACGGCGAAAGAGTCACTTCTCAGCCCGGAGATTTCTACGGCGGCTGGATTACCCAGGAAATTATTGGACCGTTTAAGGGCGCTCCGGGCACTTGGGGCTGGTAGGGCTGAGCAATGTTGTGAACTGAGAAGACTAATCGGCGTTGCTGAATCCCGGTATGAATTTGCCCCCTAAATTCCCCATTCTGGGAGACTTCCGAACCTCAAGGTTCCCCAGAATGGGGAAATTTAGGGGCGATCGGAGAAATAGCAGATCAAAGATTCATACTTCCATTCAGCAATGCCGACTAAATAAAGCAAGGGCAAGCATGGAAACGGTATCGGTTTGTACTCCTGACCCAGCGCTCTGTGGCACCATAGTTCATAAGTGATGGGAGCGATCGGCGTGAATGCAGCAGAACAAGCGGTAGGGGTTGAGGTCACCACAAAAATTGCTGCGGTGGTGAACCTGTTTAAAGTCCAATTTCCGGATGCCCATGCCGACCTAAAGCCGTGGGCAAACGATGCTGGCACCCGGAAATGGGTTGATCCAGATTCGATCGATATTGGGTTTCATTTTCCGGGCTGGAGTCGTCGGTTGCAGAGCCGCAGCATTTTGGTGCAAATTCGTTTTTACCAAGATTCTCTCACTCATTCTCGAAGGGCGATCGGGCTGGAGATGGTTGGGTTTACCCACTTAGGTGAGCAATGGCGAGTTTCTACCGTAGAACAGTGGCAGTTTGGCGGCGAGAAGCAGCCTGTTGATGAGGTCAAAGAAACCTTGAAGGGAGTGTGTCGGCAAATTTTAGACCTCTTCAACAGCGAGCCAGAACCGTAGGAACCTTAGATACTTTAAAAGTATCAAATTGCTTGACACTCGCCCCCAAAATGGGGGATTTAGGGGACGGTTCGGCTCACAATACTTTTAAAACATCCTCTTATTG
>JAAUPA010000038.1 GCA_012034615.1 Leptolyngbyaceae cyanobacterium CSU_1_4
GGGTGAGAGCAATGAAAGGCGATGCGATGAAGGGTGACGCGATGAAGGGTGACGCGATGAAGAATGACGCGATGAAAGGCGATGCCATGTCTCCTAGCCCAGCAACTAACCCTTAGGAAATCAAAAAAGATGGTAAGTCTCCAACGACGACAACTACTCGTGTACTTGGGGTTGGGGTTGGTGGGAGCTAGTGCTGCAACCTTGGCTCCAGGTTGCCAAAAGATATCCACCGCTCCCGCTCTCACTTCTAGTAAAACTTCTGGCTCAGCATCTCAGGAAACTGCGGCAAATCTTCCTATAGACAAGACCCTTCCTGAATTTCAGGGGATTAGTGAGTGGCTCAATGGTTCGCCCTTAAGCATTGCTGATCTTGGCGGTAGCGTTGCGCTCATTCAGTTCTGGACTTTTTCTTGCATTAATTGCCAACGAACGTTGCCTTCCGTGGTGAAATGGCATCAGCAATATGCGGAGCAGGGGCTAAAAGTGGTTGGCATCCACACGCCAGAGTTTGCCTTCGAGCGAGAAAGCAGCAATGTTCAAAAGGCGTTGCAGCAATATGAAATTACCTATCCGGTTCCTCTCGATAACGAATTCAAAACTTGGAAAGCTTACGATAATGGCTACTGGCCCCAGCTTTATTTAGCCGATCGCCAAGGCAGGGTGCGGTATAGCCACATTGGCGAAGGTGCCTACGACGAAACTGAGCAAACCATTCGTCAGCTTCTCCAGGAAGGTTAGTTTATGACGACGTTGCCCCTGGGGTTAGCCTTGTTGGCGGGAGTTCTGACCGTTCTTTCGCCTTGCGTTTTGCCCATTTTGCCGATTATTGTGGGGCGATCGCTGCAATCTCATCTCTATGCTCCGGTGGTGCTGGTGGCGGGTTTAGTCAGCGGGTTCGCAGTGGCAGGAAGTTTGTTAGGCATCACCGCAAGCTGGTTGACGGGGGTTGCGAACGGCATTCGCTTAGGCGCGATCGTCCTTTTATTAGGTTTAGGGTTACTGGCGATCTTTCCCCATTGGAGCGATCGCCTTTTCAGTACACTTCGCCTTCCCCGATTTCAATCTGCCACTGCGCCAGGGCTGCTGGGCGAATTTTGGTTGGGCACCCAACTGGGATTACTGTGGACACCGTGCGCAGGGCCTATTTTAGGCAGCATTTTGATATTAGCCGCCGTCGATCATCAAATTGTCGGTGCATTTCATTTATTGTTGGTTTACGGCGTTGGGGCAGCTTTGCCCTTGTTGGCGATCGCCTATGGCGGACGCAACCTTAGCCGCCGACTTCTTAAGATTCGTGCCTACAGTGCAACATTGCAGCGAGTTGGAGGTGTAATAGTAGTGATGACCGCGATCGCTATTCTTTTGGGCTGGGATGTCCAAATTCAACTTTGGCTTGCACCATTTTTTCCAAATCCATTGCTTTAAAGAAAAGCTTCTTCCTATGTTCAATTCTAGATTTTGCGATCGCGCCGTTCATCTTCAGTTTGTCGCTCCTTTTCTGTTACCGCGATCGCGCTTTTATGGTGTATCCCGGACAACGTTAAGTTCTCCAACCGCGATCGCAGCAGTTAACTTTCCTGATCCCAAAATTGTTCCTTCAAATGTACAAGGAGAACAAACCGCAATATTCGCAGGCGGCTGTTTTTGGGGTGTAGAAGCCGTGTTTGAAAATCTCAAGGGAGTTTCCAATGTGGTCTCAGGGTTTAGCGGGGGCGATGCTAAAAGCGCCCGCTATGATGCCGTCAGTTTTGGTGGCACAGGGCACGCCGAAGCCGTAAAAATTACCTACGATCCCACTCAGATTTCCTACGGACAGTTACTCAAGGTTTACTTTACCGTTGCCCACGATCCAACTCAACTGAATCGTCAAGGTCCTGACGTGGGAACCCAATATCGTTCGGCTGTGTTTTTTGCCAATTCTGAACAGCAGCAGATGACCAAAGCTTATATTGATCAACTGAATGAAGCAAAGGTTTTTAACAGCGCGATTGTCACTCAAGTCACGCCTTTAACTCAGTTCTATGAAGCCGAAGCATACCACCAAGATTTCATCGATCGCAACCCAGCTTATCCCTATGTTGTAATTCACGATTTACCAAAACTCAAACATCTTCAAGCTCAGTTTCCGACCTTATATCAGAACAAGGTAAGATAACCTTCATCCCCCCGCTTTACCTCACTATGGCTTCAGCAACTCCTCCCAAAAAGAAACCATTACCCATTCCTAGCCAAACTATTTTGGCAAAAACATTCCACTGGGTAAACATTATTAGCTTGCTTCTGATGATGAGCAGCGGACTCCAAATTTATAATGCCAATCCTGTGTTTGGTGGGCGGGGCGGCTGGCATTTTCCAGAATTGTTTCTGCTAGGGGGGTGGCTAGGAGGCGGACGAGACTGGCATTTTGCAGTGATGTGGATCTATTCTCTCAATCTTCTAGGATATGGTTTCTATGTTTTCATCAGCCGTCGTTGGCAGCGTCGATTTGCTAGTGCTAGTGACATTAAAGCCATCCGAGTGAGCGAAAATGTAAAGCGTAAAAATTACGCCTGGCATCGGCTAGTTTATACCCTCATTATTCCAATTTTAATATTGGCGATCGCCAGTGGTCTGGCAATGTATAAACCTGTTCAACTCTATTGGCTAGCATCACTATTTGGAAACTGGCAAACCCTACGAACCGTTCACTTTATTACGGTGCCTACGGTGCTTTTGTTTACCTTCGTTCATTCCTTATTTGCTCTAAAAGTCGGCGGCACTCGTTTAATCAAATCCATGCTCGTATAGTGTTCTCACAATTGTCCCCCCTCACCGATCGCCCTAACAAAATCATGAGCCTCATCCTACCGAAACGCACGCTGTCTCGCCGTCATTTGCTACAAATTTCTGGGTTATCTGGGCTGGGTTTGTTGCTGGGTGGATGCGGCACCAGTTTATTGTCTAATCAAGTGGGTCAAGCCACGGAGCCATTGAACCAAGCGATCGAATCTTTACTGTTATCCCAAAGACCTGTCCCAGAATATCCAGTCAGTGCGATCGAACCAGACAAACTTCTCATCAATACCTTTGATCAAACGCCACAACTTGATCCGACAAAGTTTCAATTGGCGATCGCGGGAGAAGTGGCGAACCCCATGCAACTCAGCCTGACAGATTTACAAAAACTAGCGTTCACCTCCATGATCATTCAGCACGTTTGCGTCGAAGGTTGGGCGGCGATCGTGCAGTGGGGCGGCGTTCGGTTGCAGGATATTGCAGCTTTGGTTCAGCCTAAATCTAATGCTCGCTATGTTTATTTCAAATCTGCGGATGGCTACTATGAAAGCTGGGATCTTCCTCGGCGCTCCATCCCCAAACCTTGATGGCATACCAAAAATGGGCAACCGTTATCAGTAGATAATGGTGCCCCATTGCGATTAGCATCTCCCATTAAACTAGGCTACAAACAAAGCAAATGGGTCACAGAAATTACCTTTACTTCTCAATTAACTTCTAAAAAAGGATACTGGGAAGATTTTGGCTATGAATGGTTCGGCGGCATCTAGCAGGGTGTTAGTTTTACAGGTTGTCAGTTTGTAAAGACGATCGAATTCAAAATTCAAAATTAAAGGCTGTTCACTTTGAATTTTGAATTGATAATTTTGAATTCTTTAATCATCCCATCATTTATTCCTCGACAGCTCACCAGCCCTACTGCTGAGACAATCTTTTCACCGCCTCCCCACCTAGCAGGCGATGGGCATCCATTAACGCCTCTGGAATTGTGTCGGCATGGGGACTATTCACCAAACTAGAGCGCAGATCGAGTTCTGGCACCCGAATCGCACTGGCTCCAGGGAACCAATGTCCGGCATTGGTCAGCATGTTATAGCGCATTTTACCGTATTCCACCATGCCGTAAGCGATCGCCAAATTTCGCAGCATCAAAATTACAGGAATGTTGATATTCCCCGGTGTTTGGTCATAGCTCGGTAAGCCCACCTGCCAGGTTTGAGCCCAAGCCTCGCCAAACTGCTCAGTCATTGCCTGCTCTAACCGTTGAATAATGGGCGGCAACACCTCCTCAACATGATCTAGCAAATCTAGGGTTTTAAGATGCTCGTCAAAATCTTGGGGGCGCGCGGCTCCAATGCTGAGGGTATGAATTTGCGGATGGCTCAGGCAAAATAGATCATTGAACACCATCGGGCTCAGGGGTGCGCATAGATCCACTAGCTTTTGAGGCGGATTTTCAAGCATTCCGCCTTTATTGGAAGGACTGATGATAAATACGCCCATGTCGTGACGATGGGCAGCAGCGATCGCCTCCCAGTTGGTTTGATTAATGTAATACCAATGCAGATTGACGTAGTCAAAGGCATCCGTGGCGATCGATTGCTGAATCACCGCCGCCGCGGCATGGGTCGAAAACCCAATAAACCGCACCTTTCCCTGCGCCTGAAGCTGACGCGCCACCTCCAAGCAACCGCCCGGACGAAGGCTATAATCCAGCAACTCGGGCGTATTGATGCCGTGCAGCCCTAATAAATCTACATAACCCAGCTTGAGGTAAGCCAGAGACTGATCGAACGTGCGGCGAAACGCTTCTGCATCGGCGCTGGGAGAGATTTTGGTTTGAACAATGAGTTTTTCTCGGGGCAGGTTGGGTAGAATCTCACCAAGCTGCATTTCTGAAGACCCATAGCCTCTGGCGGTTTCGATATGGTTAATCCCCACATCCAGCGATCGCCGAATCGTGGCTTCTAAATTTGCCTGATTGTCGAGTGGGACATCCTGCTGAGGCAAATCTTGCCATTTGTACTGGTAACGCATACCACCACAAGAGAAAACAGGCATTAGCAACTCAGTACGCCCAAATCTTCGATATTGCATAGTGAGGGGTTCAGAAAAAGGACAGTCAGCCGTTAAAAAAAGTAAGGGATCAAAGTGATATTCTAAAGAACCTCGATATTTATCCCTATTAAAAGTAGCAATAATAGAGAAACTACCTAAACTTCAGCCCGCCAAGGATGGCTGTTAGCTATGCTGCATCAAGCCATTGAATGTTATTAACTACACATTACTTTACTTAGATTTTATGGATATATCTGAACTAGATGAGTTAGAAAACTCCGTCCAAGATTTACTGTCCCTCGCCAAAATAGAGCTAGAAGAGAACCGCCTGCAACAGCAGCGAGATGAACAAGTTAGTCAGGAAATTACGCGCATTCAAGCTCGCTTAGAACCGCTTTTGCAACAAATTGAAGAAATGTTGGCAAAACTGACGACTGAAGATTTTGTGGAAAGTACTACAAAGCAAAAACTGGAGGCAAAGGCAACAGATTTGCGACAAAAGTTAGCAGATGCTCCGTTACTCGCGTCGCAAATTGTCGATCGCCAAATGATTCTAAACGAAGAACGATTACTCGACGAAAGAATTGCCGAACAAACGAACCGATGGCGGCAAGGCTTGCGGGCAGATTTGCTAGAAATGATTGCCGAACAAACCGATTTTTACAGCGCCACAGACACCTCCATTGCTATCCGGGTTCACATTCACGACTTAAAGGCGATCGGCGCTCTCGAAGAAGTCGTCGATGCCCTGATTCACCAAATCAACGGACACAGCGAAGAAGGTCCGGTTGCGCGCCTGAGGGGCAGCCACGAACAAACCCTTTCCTTCATTTACAACAAAGCCTTAGAGAACCGTGCCCGCGTCGATCGCGCCCCCGATGTGCAGCCCCGAGTCCGCCATCGCACCACCGAAAAACGCCCCAATCCTTACGGGGTACTTGAAGGCAAAGTCGTCATTTTTGGCGGACACGATCGCCTAGAAACCTCGATTCGCAACCGCCTCCGCGAATCGAACGTCAATTTGGTCTGGTGTACGGCTCAAGCCGGACCACAACTGGCAGAGCAAGCCGAGAGCCATATTTGCAAAGCTGATTTAGTTTTAATCGTCACGGGCTATACCAGCCATAAGTTGACCGATAAGGCAATGCAATCGGCTCAGCGGGCAGGAAAAGCAGTAGAAATGGTCAATACTACGGGCGTGGTGAGAGTGCTAGAGGCGATCGAATATGGGCTTAAAAGCTTGCAGTTGGCAAAGCAACTCAACGGCAACGGGCATTTCTCGAAACAGGCATAACTTAAGAAGTATTGGGAACAAGAAGGATTGGGAACAGTGGGATAGACCTCTTGGCTATCCCCCTTGGTCTCAACTTCTAGAGCTCTCTCACCGTCGCTTGTCCATCCTTCACTTCGCCCACCAGAACCACATCTGTTACACCGACAAACAAGCCATTCTCTAACACGCCCGGAATGTTGTTTAGAACTTTTTCTAGTTCGACAGGGTTATCGATCGCCCCAAAATCCACATCCAGCACCATATTGCCTTGGTCGGTAATCACAGGACCATCTTTTTTAATGCCCATCCGCAGCTCCGACTTGCCGCCCAGCTTGGCGATCGCTCTGGTCACCGGAGCCACCGCCATCGGTAACACTTCAACCGGCAGCGCAAAGGTGGTTCCCAGTTGAGCCACGAGCTTAGAGCTATCTACCACGACAATAAACAGATCCGCCAAGGCATCCACCACTTTTTCGCGGGTGTGAGCCGCCCCGCCCCCCTTAATCAGGTTTTCTGAGGATCAACTTCATCGGCTCCATCAATCGCCACATCAATGCGATCGGCATCATCGAGGGTAATCAGAGGAATGCCATATTGTTTTGCCAGCATTGAGGCTTGAAAAGAAGTCGGGATGCCCTGAATGTCGGTGAGTTCGCCCGATTTGAGGCGATCGCCCAAAAACTGAATGGCAAACGCCGTCGTTGAACCCGTACCCAGCCCCACAATCGACCCTGATTTGACCCGGCTAGCAGCAGCCCTGCCCACCTCTTGTTTCATCAGCTTTACGGGATCAATTTCTGCTGTCATTCCAAAATCTCCTTCATCGAATAAACTTCATCGAATAAACTAGAGGCGCGATTCTTAAAAGCCTCTTCAAGGATTAATTATCCCTTGTCTGGTTGCCCAACTTATCCCCAGTTATGGATTCAGGAGCAAATCTTCCATGCCCTACCTCAGCAAAATTTTGATTTACCCGATTAAATCCCTCGATGCAGTGGAAGTGACCACAGCCCAAATTCTCCCCGGTGGCGCGATCGCCCATGATCGAGAGTTTGCCCTGGTAGATGAACAGGGGCAGTTTGTTAATGCCAAGCGCACCGATAAAATTCATTCCCTGCGATCGTGCTTTGATCTTGCCGCCCGCACGGTGACGCTCCGCATAGAAGGGCAAGGGCAATCCTATGCCTTTGATTTAGAAGGCGATCGTGCTGCCCTAGAATCGTGGCTCAGCCAATACTTTGACACACCCATCACGCTCCAGCAAAACCTTCACATGGGCTTTCCCGACGACACCGCCGCTTCGGGCGCAACGGTCGTAGCAGGGGAAAGTTTAAGGGCGATCGCCTCCTGGTTTCCCGGCATGACCCTAGAAGAAGTGCGGCAACGGTTTCGTGCCAACTTAGAAATAGAGGACGCTCCGGCATTTTGGGAAGACCAGTTAATGAGCGAACCAGGGCAGTTCTTGCCGTTTCAAATTGGGGAAGTCTCGTTTTTGGGCAGCCACCCTTGCGCTCGATGTATTGTGCCCACTCGAAACCCTTGGATAGGAGAGCGCGATCGGCATTTTCAAAAAGAATTTATGGCTCAACGAAAAGCAACCTTACCCGCTTGGGCAAAGCCCTCCCGCTTCGACCACTTCTACCGCCTCACCCTCAACACCCAAGTCCTGCCTTCCGAAACAGGCAAGACCTTACGGGTGAATGATTTAGTAGCTCTCTGACCCACCCCAATCTAGCGGAACATAATGCTAACAGAAGTATCCTCGTGAATTCGCCAAATCGTTTCACCCAACAGGTTAGCCACCGACAGCATTTTGAGTTGTTCAAAATGCAGCTCCTCTGCCAAGGGAATTGTATTGGTCACAATCACTTCTTCAAACAAACCACTCGACAGCCGCTCCACAGCCTGCCCAGAAAAAACCGCATGGGTTGCACAGGCATAAACCTGGCGTGCCCCTTGCTGCCGCAGAATCCTGGCTCCTTCCGAAATAGTGCCCGCCGTGTCAATCATGTCATCGACCAAAATGGCAGTTTTCCCAGCCACATCCCCAATCACATTCATCACCTCAGCCACATTGTGAACCTGACGGCGCTTGTCAATGATGGCGAGGGGGGCATCATTGAGCTTTTTGGCAAAGGCGCGGGCGCGGGCAACGCCACCCACATCGGGCGAAACGACTACAATGTCTTCTAGCTGCTTGCTGATCAGGTAATCCAGCATGACCGGCGATCCGTAGACATGATCAAAAGGGATATCGAAATAGCCTTGAATTTGGGCAGAGTGTAAATCCATAGCTAGCAAGCGATTTGCCCCTGCTTGGGTAATCAAGTTTGCCACCAGCTTTGCTGTAATCGACTCTCGCCCCGCAGTTTTGCGATCGGCTCTGGCATACCCGTAGTAGGGCAGAACCGCTGTAATTTGCCGCGCCGAGGCTCGTCGGCAGGCATCAATCATGATGAGCAACTCCATCAGGTGATCGTTGACGGGGCAGCAGGTTGGCTGGATGAGATAGACATCACAGCCCCGAATTGATTCTTGAATTTGGACGTAAATTTCGCCGTCCGCGAACCGCTTGCGCACCATAGGTCCCAAGTCCATGCCCAAGTAGCGGGCAACTTCTTGAGACAGAGGAATATTAGCAGAGCCTGAAAATAGCCGAAGGCGGCTATTATCGGTAACCGGTGGAAAAGAAGACAAAACAGGAAGAGTTGCAGAGCGGATCACAGAATGTCCTCTGACGCTACAAACACCGAAATATTAACATTATCGGCAGACAAACGGCGCTCAGTATTTTCCTCTAGCAATAACTAAAAGCTTTATGTTGCCATAAGTACAACTGGGTGAAGTTTCTTACTTAGACTTTAGCCTAGTAGACTGCCAAGGATGAAATGAGGGGTTAGGAGTGAATGGGTAGATGAGTAGATGTGTGGGCACTCATCCACCCCTCCACCCCCTCCACCCATCTACCCCTCCACCCCTCAAATCAAAGCTGGCAGTCTCCTAGGTTGACAATGAAACCCAGGGCAGTGAAGATCGATCGCCTCCATCCCCAAACCCTCTGTTAAAATTGCGATTGCCCGCCCTAAAGGTCGCCCCCGCGAAGCGCCAGCACAAAGATGACGACTGGTCCTGCAAGGACAATCAGCGCTAAGCAAGTCAACTGGACGATCGCCTCAAAGTTGATTCCACCTAAAAAGTTTGTTAGAAAATCCATTGCTCCTCCCAGAGATAGTTTGATTAATTTTGATAAATTTAGACGCGAGCTTCTAACCCCACATTTTAACCGTTAAGTGCTCCACTCTCTTACACTTTCATCTCTTACACTTTATCGATCACGCGTAAAATCCCTGTGCCTCGTGCCTGGGGATGTCAGCGCGCGATGAGGAGCATCACCCCGAAACAATGCCGCAACGCGGCGAGGGGAGAGGGGAGCGACGAATCACCAACTCTCTAGGCAATGACTATTTGTTCTGGTACAATTGCCCTCATTGCTTGAGACCTGGCATCTTTCGACTTAGACCGAGTTTGTCTAGGAACGAGAGAAAGCGGTTTGTCCGTGACAGCAATCAGGAACAACGTTCCTCCCTGCAGGTCGGGATGCCCCAGAGAGGGGAAGCCCAGACCTCTAATTCTTCTCTCTACGGCAAGTCAGTCGGAGAGACAGGGCACGGTCAATTAATTGTCCGGATGCGACCCGTCCTCGGGGTGGAGTTGCAAGCCCCATCCGCTGGTCGGTGGAGTATTTGACAAAGAATCTTCTTTTTCCTCTTTCCCATGTCAACTTGGTGCTGTGTCAAACAATGTGGTGCTTGCTGCTATCTAGAGCCGTCTGAGCGCCCTGACTTAGATGTATATTTAACCACCGCTCAACTAGAGCAATATTTAGCCTTAGTGGGCGACGATGGCTGGTGCATCAATTTTGACCCCATCGATCGGGCTTGCAAAATTTATGCCGATCGCCCTCAGTTTTGCCGCGTGGAACCGGAAACATTTTATGAGATGTTTGGCATTCAACCTGAGGAACTGAGTGATTTTGCGATCGATTGCTGCCATGAACAGATTGAAGATGTTTATGGCGATCGCAGCCTAGAAATGATCCGGTTCGATCGAGAAATTGGTCTATGAACTTGCTTCACTTCGCCAAACTCAGCATAAAATGAAAGGAATATGAAAATCACTCTATTCTTTTCTACGCCGTGACCCTTTCCTCAACCGCCGCCGCCGAGCATTTACCTCAAGCTGTCCTTGAGCTGGCTTCAAACAGTTCTCAGCCCCCAAAAACTCCTTGGCGTGAAGAGCTAGGAATATTTGCCTCTACCTTTTTGACCATTTTTCTAGCCGAACTGGGTGATAAAACGCAGGTGACGACGCTCCTGCTGAGTGCCCAATCCCATGAGCCTTGGATTGTGTTTGCTGGGGCTGGGTCGGCGCTGGTGGCAACCAGTTTGCTTGGGGTGTTGTTGGGTCGTTGGTTGGCTCAGCGAGTGCCGCCCCGAACGTTGGAGGTGGCGGCGGGTGGGTTGCTAATGGTGCTGGCGGTTTTGTTGGTTTGTGATGTAGTTCGAGGCTAGGACAAGGGAGCAATCATGGATTGGAATTTGCTCGGCTTGAGTTTTGTCACGGTTTTCATTTCAGAGCTAGGCGACAAAAGTCAGTTAGCCGCGATCGCTCTGAGTGGTCGTTCCACTTCGTTGCGGGCTGTTTTTTGGGGCTCGACCGTGGCGCTTTTGCTGGCAAGTTTTTGGGCGTTGTGCTGGGCGACAGCCTTTCTCAGGTTTTCCGACGCGCTGGGTTAAGGCGATCGCTGCGGTGGGGTTTGCGGTCATGGCCATTCGTCTACTGTTCTTTGGAGATGCTGAACCTGAAGCTTTAACACCTGAAGCTTTAACCGGTCATTTAGCTTCAGATGCCCTGCGCGATCCCATTCCCGATCTCGTTCCTGAGCGAGGAGCAGAGGAATAAACCCGTGGCGATCGAGAATTGCAGCGTCAGCCATTCAGTAAGCTGCCAGAGGTTGCCATTGAAATTGTCTCGAACCGAAAAGGCAATGAGTTAACCTCGAAAAAGGCAGACTATGCGCGCATTGGCATGGCTTACTACATTGTGTTTGATCCCTTGAAGCAACCCCAGGGCAAAGACCAGTTGAACGGGTCGCTTTTGAAAGTGTGGAAATTAACCGCAAAGAAATACGTGGAGCTTCCTGAACCCTTCGGGTTAGAGTCTGTGGGGCTGGGGCTCAGATCTTGGGAAGGAACGTTTGAAGCTCAATTTGAACTTTGGCTGCGCTGGTGTGATCAACAGGGACAAGTCATCGCCACTGGCGCTGAACGAGCCGATGCTGAAAGTTTACGGGCAAACGCCGAAAGCTTACGGGCAGAACGGCTTGCCGAACATCTGCGCGCAATGGGCATCAACCCCGATGAGGTCTGAGGATTGCTCTCAAGCTTGAAATATTTTTCAGACGTAGTGCGTGCAGGTAAAATTGTGGCGGAGCGCTGAAGCCTTTCTCTTATGCCACTGGAGGTGCGTTAGAGATGAATTTACCTGTCGTGATTGATATTGCCATTGGCTTGATTTTTATCTACTTAACTCTCAGTGTATTAACTTGCGAAATTCAAGAATTGATCACCATTTTGTTGCAGTGGCGTGCCGAACATTTGAAGCGATCGATTGAAAATTTGTTCACGGGCGCGAGCGTTGATGATCCGTTGTATCAAAAATTTACCGATAAATTTTATAGTAGTCCCCTCATTAAAGCGTTGAACCAAGAAGCGAAGGGTCGCTTAGCGGTTTCTTTTCGCAAAGGGGTTCATTCTATAGCGGCTCTCTATTATTCAATGACGCGAACTAGAAGCGTATTTCGCCATCAAAAAAGTGGTCCTTCTTATATTCCTGCAAAAATATTTTCGGCTGCGCTTTTACAGCAGGTTCGGCTCAAAGAATTGAGTCAAAAAGTAGGTGAATTAACGGCTCGTAAGTTTAGCGCCCAAAAGTTAGCTCAAATTCGCACTTTTCTCAATGCGCTTCAGCCCAAGCCCGATCGCAGCTTAGAGGGCGAAGGTTTAGTGCTTAGACACCAGTACCAAAATTTGCAACAAAGCTTAGATCAAACGATCGCCGAGTTGGTCAGCGGTCGTTCTAATTTATCGAGTTGCCTGGATCAACTTTCAGCGCAAATGGTGTTATTTCTCGATAGCATTGATGGAGAGCAAAGCGATCGCCTGACTCCGATGATTCGCAGCCAATTGGCATATCTCAAACAAGCGATCGCCCAGCGTCAATTAGAACCCACAGTCACCGAAGTTTTACAGCTAATTTTTGATCCGGGCAGCGCTGCAAAAACCCTTGGATTGCTGATATTTTGATGGATCTAAAAGCCGAGAAGCCTGAACTTCTGGAGCAATTTGATTTGCCGAAACAGCTTCAAGTGAGTTTGTTGAGCCTAGCCCAGCAGTCGCAGCTTAAAAGCAAAAGTCTGAAAGAAGGGGTGAGCCAGTTAGAACAGGAAGTATCGGACTGGTTTGACACTTCGATGGAGCGGGCTTCGGGGGTTTATCGTCGGAATGCCAGAGGAATTGCGATTTTGATTGGCTTTTTCTTTGCGATCGCACCAACTCCGACACTTTTTACATGATCAGCCGCCTTTCTAAAGACACCCTGCTGCGCTCTACCATTGGCCAAGCGGCTGATCAAGCGGTGGTCAGGGTTCCGGCAGCGCCCAACGGCTCCACGCTGTCTAGCAGCACCATTCAGACCGATTTGAACTCAATTAAAACGGCGGTCGATGATGCATTAGACGAACTGCCCTTGCCCGTGGGTTGGAACAAAATTGTGGTAGAAGAGCAGGTGCAGGATGAAAAGAAGGGCTGGATGTTGCCCATTCCGCAGCGAGTATTGGGCTGGTTTGTAACGGGTTTGGCTTTGTCGATGGGGGCTTCGTTTTGGTATGACTTGCTGAATCAGTTTATACAGGTGCGAGGCACTGGGGCAAAACCTGAGGAGAAATAGAGCAGGTAAACTGAGAACTGTGACTGGGCGATCGCGTTCCTTGGCTTCCTAGGCCAAAGCCGCGACAACCTGCTCTGCCAAGCCGAAGGATAACGTCATCCCCGCGCCTCCTAGCGCATTCACAATCGTGACATTTTTCTCAGGATGAGCGATCAGATCCACTTGCCCAGGCAATTTGGCATAAACGCCGTGCCAAGTTTCAGCAATTTCAAACGAGGGCACTTTAGCAAAGCCCTTCAGATAGTCCAATACGTACTGATTAATGTCGGTGCGATCGAACGGGTCGGGGTTCAAGCCATATTCATGAGAATCCCCCAGAATGAGTTCTCCAGCGCTGTTTTGAGACATCATCACATGAATGCCCCACTGGGGAAAGTGAGGCGTTTCAGCCGCAATTCTTGCTTTGAGCGCCGGGAGAGAAGGACAATCTCCGAAAGATTGGTAGTGGGTCAGCGTTAAGCCCCCACACAACGAAGGTCCCAATCTCCAATGATTCGGTTGCGGAACAGTCCGCATCATTTGCAACTTCACCTTAGTCAGGCTATGGGCAGCATACAGTTCGGGATAGAGGGTTTCAAAATCTGCGCCATTACAGACCAAAATATGAGTGCCTGCCCAGGGTTGGTTGCCAGCAATGACTTGTGAATTCGCAATTTGAGTCACGACATGACCAAACTGAAACTCTACTCCATACGCTTCTGACAGATATCCGGGTAGCTTGCGAATTGCCTCCCGTGGATCAACCGTCATTTCTGTAGCGCTCCACAGTGCGCCCAGCAGTCCTTCGGTAATGGCTGCCGAACTTTTTTCAGCCACTTCAACTGGAGTCAGCAGATGGGTCAAATCATTGCCCTGGGTCTGAATAAATTCCTCCAGCACCGCCATTTCGTCGGGTCGATAAGCCAGGTGCAAGGAGCCACATTGCTCTAAATGAAGGTTGGCTTTAGCCGCAACTTCGATCCAAATTTCTCTGGCTTTTAGGGCGCGATCGCCTAACTCTCCGCGAGGCTGTCCGATCGGCCAGATCATGCCAAAATTACGAATTGAGGCACCCACGGCATAGGGGTTTCGTTCAAACACCACGACTTTAAGCCCTCGTTTGGCGGCGGCTAAAGCGTGCGCTAAGCCCACAATGCCCGCTCCTACAATTAACACGTCTGCTTGATTCATGAGTAGAAAAGAGCCAAAGGTAAAAAAGATTTAAAGAATGAAGGTTACAACCGAATCATTTTTTCTTTCAGTTCTGATAAAGAGCCAATTAATCCATGATGGGGATATTGCTCTAACTGGTTTTGGGTATGAGTTCCGTTGGTAACCCCCAAGGACAGCAAGCAGTTTGCCTGAATGCCCGCTTCCAAGTCTGAAGGCGTATCTCCGATCGCGATCACGGTTTTCGGATCTTTTACCCCCAAGTGGTACATGGCTTTTTGAATCATGTAGGGAGCCGGACGACCTTCGTTATGATAAATTTCTGAGGGAGTCACTGAAGCCTGAATGATTGAGTTTGCTGAGCCGATATAATTCTCGTTCAGTCCTTGATCCCAACCTAACCGATTCAGAATAATATTAGTGACTGCTCGATAGAACCCTGTGTTCAAAGCGATGTGAATATTTTGAGTATTGAGCCAAGCAAATAAGTCTAGGCAGCCTTCGGTGGGTTGAACGGGTTGCGTTCGATAATGGTGTTCCAAAACCTCTTTGAACTGGGTATAGGATCGTTCAACGTTGGCGGCATAATCTGGATGGTTTGCGCCTATTTGTTCTTGCCAAAGGGTTTGAAATACCTGCTTTTTTGCCCAGCCCATGAGAGCCGTAATGCGATCGCGCTCTGCTTGCAATCCGGTAGATTCAGCGGCAGTTAAAAAACAGGCTTGAACTTCATTGTCATCTTTGATTGTGGTGCCTGCCATATCAAAAACAACGAGCTGGACTTGAGTCATTCTGCATCTCCCAAAAACTGTTTAATCAACGATCGGGCTAACCAAAACCTACCGAGCTAACCAGGCTTGAGTGCGCTTTTGCAATCCGCGCGTGAGAAACCAGTAGAGCAACCGCACCCCCAAGCTGGTGCAAACCAACAGAGTAGACATTGCCGCCGCCGCCGCCGTATCTCCCGCATCATCCATGTTGATGATTGCCACAGATGCCAAGGGCAAAGTGGGGGGATAGATAAAAATGACCTCCGAAACGGTAATCATGGCGTTGACAAAGAAGTAAATACCAATTTCTAGGATGGCTGCCAGAGCAAGCGGCAAGGTGACTCGCCAAAAGGTTTTGTAAAATGGCACGCGCATGGATGCCGAAACGGATTCAAACTCTGGGTCGATTTGCTTGAGGGCAGTACTTGCCGTTAAAAAACTAACTGCATAGAAGTGAATGGTCGTGGCAATCACCAGAAGCGCCATGGTGCCATACAGCCAGTTGAACGGATTAACCAGGGCATAATGAGTAAACGGAATTGACCAAAGCGGTTTGTTGAAAAAGAACACATACGAGAACCCCAGCACCAGACCGGGCAAAGCCAGAGGCAGCGTGGAGAGAAAATAATTGAGCGATCGCAGCCATTGCAACTCTTTACTCTTTTCTATCAAATAGGCACCGATAAACACAACAATTGTGCCGAATATTGCAGTGTAAAGCGACATCCGAATACTGTTCCAAAACGCGGTATAGCCGCCGCCCCCAACTGTACTAAAGTCGTAGTGTTTTAAGCCCAGGGTCAAGTTATAGGGCCAAGACTGAACCCATGACGCAAAGACGATCGTGACAAAAACCAGCAGAATAAACAGCACCACCAAGCTACAAAAAATCAGCATCGATCGATCTAGCCCAGGATTGGGCTTAGCCTGAAAGGGGACAGATTTGGCGCTCACTTGAGACGTTTGGCGACGATTAATCAATCGGTCTACCGCAAATGCGAACAATGCTGGCAGCAACAAAAATACGCTAATGGTTGCGCCCATGGAAAAATTCTGTTGTCCCACCACTTGTTTGTAAATATCTGTCGCTAGAACGTTGTAGCTACCCCCAACAACCTGAGGAACACCAAAATCGGTGAACGCCAAAATGAAGCAAACAAAGATAGCATTAATTAACCCATATTTAACGCCGGGTAACGTTACGGTCATGAAGGTGCGAAGGGGAGAGCTTCCTAACACTTCGGCAGCTTCGTACAAGCGGGCATCGGTCAGTCGCAATGCGGTCATCATAATAACGAAGGCTTGCGGGAAACAGTAAAGGGATAAACCTAGGATGATGCCGTTAGCACCATAAAGCTGAATGTTCCACCCAGGAATCAGTCCAAACAGCCCCGTGGTGAGTAATCCTTGGTTGCCAAACAAGTAAACTAAGCCGATCGCATGAGCCAAAGGGGGAATATAGAGCGGCAGCAGCCCCAAAACACGAAAAAAATTCTTACCCGGCATGTTGGTTCGGGCAATGGCGTAGGCATAGGCAAAGGCGAGACCGACGGAAACAATAGTGGTGCGATCGCCACATAAAAACTATGAAATAATGACACCCCGAGAGCCGGGGTCGTGAAATATTGCACATAGTTTGCCAGCCCGACCCAGTTGCCGTCCGAATCTTGCAAACTTCGAGTAATGGTGGGATAAAGGGGCAAGACCACGCCTAACACCAGCCAAAATGTCGCCAAGACTAACAAACCGCGCATGATCCAGTCTTCAGTCGTGACGATGTGCTGCCGCTTTGGAAAAACTTTTTCTAGGGCGAATTGAATTGCCCCCTTATGATTTGTGGATGCAGTCATAGCAATCAACCCATGTGAGATTTACGATCTTAGACAGATATCAACTTGTGGGTTTATTCCAGGTTGTAAAGTTAGGTGAGACTTTAAAGCCTCTAAACTGCAAAAACCCGAATCTGCTCGGGGGGAAACCGCAGCTTGAGCCATGAATGGGTGCTGAGATCGACCTGACTCGCTTCTTGAATGGAAAGCTCGATCGCAATGAACTCTTTTGCATCGCCTTCAGGACACAACGTGACTCGGTACGCCGAACCCAAAAATTCGATCGCCTGTACCTCAGCAAGAACGATATTAGGAAGATTTAACTCAAGAGAATCTGGCTTTAAAACCTGAATATCTTCCGGTCGAATCGCAACCGTCACCGCCTGATTGGGCGAAGCTTCATTATGAGAAACATCAAAAACAATGTTGCCGCAACGAACCTGCTGCGAGGTCATCACCACCCCATGCAGAAAATTCATAACCCCAATAAAGTTAGCCACAAACGGCGTATTTGGATGCTGGTAAATCGTTCGAGGCGTTCCCACCTGAGCAATATATCCTTTATCCATCACCACGGCTCGATCCGCCATCGCCAACGCCTCAGACTGATCATGCGTCACCATCACCGTCGTAATTCCTAGCCGCTTTTGCAATTGAGAAATTTCGGTGCGCAACTTCACCCGAACCTGAGCATCCAACGCCGAAAGCGGTTCATCCAGCAGTAAAAGTCCCGGCGACAGTGCCAGCGCCCGGGCTAGGGCGACCCGCTGCTGCTGTCCTCCCGACATTTGAGCAGGATACTTTTGCCCAAACCCTTCTAACCCTACTAAGTCCAATAATTCTTCGACTCGGGTTTGAATTTTCTGCTTGGACTCTTTAGCGTTTTGCAATCCGTAAGCAATATTCTGAGTCGCCGTCAGGTTGGGAAACAGCGCATACGACTGAAACACAATGCCAAAATCCCGTTTAGCCGCCGGAAGTTTAGAAACATCCCGACCCGCTTGAATAATTCGTCCGCTCGTTTGATCTTCCAGCCCTGCAATAATTCGCAGCAGAGTGGTTTTACCACAACCGCTAGGACCGAGCAAGCAGACAAACTCGCCCGGATACACCTTCAAATGAATATCACGCAGGGCAACAAACTGCCCGAAGGTTTTATGAACGTTTTCTACCTGAAGATAAGGCTCTCCCAAATTCTGGACGGGCACTTCTTCCGGTCGCTGTGCGGTCTGCGGCTGTTCTAAAGTCTGCGACTGATCTAAAGAGAGGGAAGGGGCAGTGCTAGAGGATAGGCTTTCGGCGATTGGCTTGACAGAAGGTTCTGAGAAAGTCATTGGGTCTGGAACTCCTGGCAGACAGAACATTGGAATGCGAACAATTAGAATGCGAACAATTAGAATGCGAACATTGGAATGCGAATAATAAATGCAAACAAGGAATGCGAACATTCGATCGGCAGAGGACAATGGCGTTAAGTTCTCGCTCAATGCCGTTGCTCCCTACCGATCGCCACGTAACCCTGCCGAATAAAAGCCAGAGCGCTTTAGTGGCTTTAGCCCTTGTTGGTTTTAGAACCATACCGCTTCGTCCACTCTGTCAGAATGCGATCGCGATTCTTCGCTGCCCAGTTAAAATCATTCTTTGGAGTCATCTGAGCGAGAGGATCAGCAGGATATCCTTCAGGAATTGGCACATCCGTTTTCACAGCAGTCACAGCAAAGTTTTCGGCATACTTTTTGCTAGCATCCGTCGAAATTGCCCAATCTAAAAATGTTTTAGCCGCTGGCTTAATTTGCGCTTTCTTAATCAAAGCATTGGACTCAATATCCCAGCCTGAGCCTTCCGTCGGAAAAACCGCCTGAATCGGCTCACCGCTAGCTTTTGCCTTTGCCGCCCGATAATCAAAAGAAACCCCAATGGTGTGTTCACCCGTTCCTGCCAACTTGCAAGGCTTGGAGCCAGACGGAACATACTCTGCAACGTTTTGATCCAGCGCATCTAGATACTGCCAGCCCTTCTCCTCTCCCTTCATTTGCAACAGCGCCGAAACCGAGAGAAAACCCGTCCCCGATGCCGCCGGATCAGACATCACAATTTGTCCTTTGTACTCTGGCTTGGTCAAATCTGCCCAAGAGGTGGGGATGGCTAGGTTTTTCTTGTTCGCCTCTACGGTATTGACGCAAAAAGCAGACATCCAGGCATCAATTCCAACCCACGTCGGCGGATTCCGAGGATCTCGCAACTGCGCCTGAACTTGCTCTAGCCCTTTGGGCGCGTAAGGCTCCAGCATTCCTTCTTGATCGGCAACCAGCAAACTGGTGGCGGCAAGCCCCCAAACCACATCGGCTTGAGGATTGTCTTTTTCTGCCATCAACTTAGCGGTCACAATGCCTGTAGAATCTCGCACTGTGTTGACCGTAATATCGGGGTGCTGCGTTTTGAAGGAAGAGAGATATTCCTTAATTTGGTCGTCTTCTAGGGCAGTGTAGACAACGAGAGAAGAGGAGTTGTCTGGGGTGATTGCCGCCGGATCAGCAGAAGTGGAGGTTTCGGGCTGCTGAGTCACACAAGCAGCGACGACAAAGGTAAGCACCCAAGCCATCAAAACCCTTGAGCTAAAATTGAACCACTTATTTCTTCTAAACATTTTCCATCACTTGAATTGCGTGAATGACATACTGTGAATATTGTGAGAAATGTCTAGACGGCTATTGGCTGAAGATAAATCCTGCTAACGTTGTCTAGATCTTCACGCGAATCATATGATTAAACGTCAGGGCGCGGGTTAATCCGCTATTAAGTTCAGCTTGTCTTTCACTTAAGAATTAAAATGCTGGCTTCCCTGATTTTTCCCTGATTTTTTAAGTGGAAATGGTTGTTCAATTCTTAAATTCGCAGGTTCAGCAAATTATCATTCATGCTGTGCGCACCTATCCTCAGGAATGCTGCGGACTGTTGCTCGGGCATCTCTCGCCCGATCGCTCTTGCAAGCAAGTCATTAAAATTTGGGAAACCGTCAATGCTTGGAACCCTGAAGTGGGCGCAGATCTAACCACAATCATTCCTCAGTTGGGTCAGGGCAAGCGCGATCGCTTTTGGATTGATCCGCAAGATCTGCTCGCCGCCCAACGTGATGCCCGCGATCATCAGATGAATATTGTGGGTATTTATCATTCTCACCCCGATCATCCGGCAGTGCCTTCTGAAAGCGATCGCCTGTTAGCCTGGTCAGAATATTCGTACTTAATTCTGTCTGTGCGATCGGGCATTGTGTCAGACTATCGCTGCTGGGCGTTGGATCACCATCAGCAATTTCAGCCGGAAGAGATGAGGGCGCAGTAGTAAGTTGACGTTAGTAAGTTGACGTTTTCTGTCGCCCTCGCCCCCTCTGTTCCCGCTCTCTCCCCGCTCTCTCAAGCTCAATATTATGAAACAAAGGGTCTAGAAAGTTAGAGGATCTGGAAAATTGTAGGATGATGATATTTTCTCACTCAGCCTTAGACCATCTAGTTCCTGCAAAGTCCCGCATTGCCATCCTCGGCTCAAGCTCTAGAATGCTTCCGAGTTTGCTATCAACTCACCACAATGTACCGATTGATTTACCTGGTTCGGATAGACGAGCGCACGAAAAATATTGTTATTCTAGCGACTGAAGAGTTCGTTGTTACTATCAATAAAAATGGAGAGACCACTTTTCTATGAACCAGCCAAACTTTGAAACGATGTCTCAGTGAGAACTTTGGGCTTACGTCTTACAGCATCGCAGCGATAACGAGGCATTCTACAAGTTGATGGATCGGGTCGGTTCAGTGCCTGGAACTCAAGTGCGATCGATGGAGCATTTGGCTGAACTGATTGAGACAAAAAAATCGTGAGCAACAAGCAGATGAGAGAGAGAGACGATCGCTCCATCGCTACAAGACGGTTAAAGCGACGAAACTAGCCCATCATTTTATAGAGTGTGTCTCTTTGGCGGGGCGATCGCCCAATGCTTTCGATCGCCGATCGCAGGGTTTCCACCTCCATGCAAGTGCCGCCCGTTGCGCCTGCCATCGTGGTGATGTGCTCCTCCATCAACGTCCCGCCAATATCGTTACAGCCCCAGTTCAGCGCTTCTGTTGCCCCCCCCAAACCCAACTTCACCCAGCTCGGTTGATGGTTGCCAATCCAATTGCCCAAGAAAATCCGAGCGACTGCCATTAGCAGCAAAGCATCTGCCAGAATGGGCTGATCGCGTCCGACCCGGCTACGCAGAGGTTTAGGCGCTTCTTGTCCAACGAAGGGCAGCACAATGAATTCACTAAACCGCGATCGCCTTGCTCTAAAGATTGTTGTTGGAGCGATCGCAATAAGCCTAAATGCCGCATCTGTTGCTCAGGCGTTTCAATATGCCCCGATAACAGGGTACTAGTCGTTGGCATCCCCAAACGATGGGCAGTTCTCACAACCTCTAACCAAACTTTGGTATTGATTTTTTCAGGACAAATGACCCGCCGCACCGCATCATCCAAAACCTCGGCAGCCGTTCCCGGCATGGAGCCCACTCCGGCTTCCTGAAAGGCATCAATCACCTCAGAAAAACTCAGCCCATCTTGCCGCGCAATAAATTCCACTTCTTGGGGCGAGAAAGCGTGGAGATGCAGATGCGGAAACGTTTCTTTAATAGTGCGGACAAGGCGCAGGTAGTACGGCAAGGAACCGCCGTTGAGCTTTGCCCCTGGGTGCAAGCCGCCCTGCATACAGATTTCGGTGGCGTTGCGGGCAACAGCATCGGTAGTTTTTTCCAAAATTTTGGCTTCGTCAAGCCAGTAGGCTCCGTCTGCGTCTTCGTCTCGCCGGAAGGCGCAAAAGCTACAGTGCTGTTCGCAAATGTTGGTGAAGTTAATGTTGCGGTTGATCACATAGGTGACTGTCTCGCCGGATTGGTGTTGACGCAGGTGGTTGGCGGTTTGCCGAATGGCTGCGATCGCCCCTGCCTCTTTTTGCTGCAATAGAATCACGCCCTCCGCCTCCGAAAGATCGTGATTTGCCAACGCCCGGTTCAAAATAACTTCAACAGATTGAGTCTGCACAGCCCACCTAACTAAAAATTGCTTGAGTTGAAAATTGCTGAAAAAACCAGCCCCGCATGAGGGGTCTCACCCCATCTCTTGAGTTGAAAAAGTTAACCTACACTGGCTTAGCTTATTTAATTTTGAGCGGAAAACCTTGAAAGACAATTTTTGAGGAGCAAAAAGTTTGAGGATCTGGTTTAATTTCTAGTCTCTCTGATTTCATTCTTGTTGATTCTGATCTTTAATTGAGAAACGATCCAGAAATTTGTTGTAGGAATCGTGTGATATTTTCCCTTTGCCCCCTTATACTTTGTGGAACTGTTCAAGCCGTTCGGTTTCAGTACTATTTTTTTAAGTACAAAGGCGATCGGTCTGTGTTTTAATTCATCGATTCAACCTCAATATCGGCACTAGTTCAATATCGGCACTAGCATTGGGTGCCACTTTTCATTATTAGCAGGACGAAACCACTATGACGGCGGCTCTCAGACCAGATATTCCAGATCGGCGATCGGCTCGAAGAACAGCTTACCGAAGCTCGACCCTGCCCAACCTGAGCCCCCCTGAGCCTCGCCGCTCCCTGTCTGACCATGGGTTTGACCGAGAGCCCCAAGCTCGCCCTGTGCCCAGGGTGACTGCCCTGCCCCAGCCGCGACCCGTGCCCGCGTGGCTCAAGCTTTTAATCAGGGTTCAGCAAGGGTCTACGGTCATGACCTTGTTATTAATGGGCACTGTCTTGGCAATTTATGGCTGGACGGTTCTGACTCAGCAGCGTTGGGGGTATGAATATCGTCGGTGGGGAGCGTTGCAAAAGCATGAGCAGCAGTTGATGGCAACCAACGAAGTCTTGAAAAATCAGATGGCGCAACAGGCAGAAATGCCAAAGGCGGGCTTAGTGGCTCCTAGCCCCAGCAACATGATTTTTCTGGCACCCGCCGCCCTGCGCCCGCCTGTACCGCCCGATATCGAAGCCTCTACGCCTGCTCTGCTTCCCAATCGACCTTTGGGCTATTAATGCTTGTCCGCTTGGCGATAATCTCAACTGACCTCTTAGTGACAACATGGCTCTTTCTTTCCCTCCTTCTGGTGCGCGGCGGCGACGAACCGATCAACGCCGATCGCCCATCCGACGACCTGCCCATACTCTCGTTCCTTCTAAATCGCGCCTAGTCGTGGTTTGGAGCGTGCTGATGTTTGGCATGGCGCTGCTGACTCTGAACCTCCTAAGAATTCAGATCTTTCAGGCATCGATGCTTCAGGAGCGGGCAAAGGGGCAGCAAATGATCTCTACAAACGCTGCCATGCCGCGCCGTCCCATTGTCGATCGCACGAATAATGTGCTGGCGATCGATCGCCCCGTCTATACGCTGTTTGTTCATCCCAGCATGTTTAGCAAAGAGAAAGAGGCGATCGCAGCAGCCCTTTCTCCTTTGGTCAATCAGCCTGCCATTGAACTGTTGCAACGCTTCGACACCGGCGAAACAGGCGTTCGGATTGCCGATTTACTCACTGAGAATGCCGCCAGCAGTATCAACCGTTTGCAGCTAGATGGCATGGATTTGGTGGAAGAACAGCAGCGGCTTTATCCGCAACAAGACTTGTTCGCTAATGTAATTGGCTATGTTAACCAAGATCGCCAGGGACAAGCTGGGGTTGAGCTGTCGCTGGAAAAGCTGTTGCAACGTCCAAAGGGCGCAATGCAACTCAATCGATCGGGCGATGGTTCAATTATTCCGATTAATTTACCGGAAGATTTTCTTAAAAAAGATGAACAACGGCTCAAATTAACGGTGGATAGTCAACTGCAACGGGCTTCTCACTCCATTTTGAAACAGCAGCTTGAGGCTTATAGCGCCAAACGAGGGGCGGTGCTGGTGATGGATGTGCAGGATGGATCGTTGATTACCATGGCTTCCGAGCCTTCCTATGATGCCAACAAGTATTACGAGGCTTCGCCAGAGAGCCGTAAAGATTGGATCTTGAGTGATTTGTATGAGCCAGGTTCGACCTTTAAGCCAGTCAATGTGGCGATCGCCCTAGAGTCGGGCGCGGCTCAGCCTACAGATATGTTTTATGACGAGGGTGCCATTAAAGTGGGCGGCTGGACGATTCAAAACAATGACTTTGAATCTCAGGGCGGACGCGGCAACCTGAGTATTGCCGATATTCTCAAGTACTCTAGCAACGTGGGCATGGTGCATTTGATGCACAAACTGCAAGCAGGGCTTTACTACGGCTGGCTAGAACGATTGGGGTTAGATGAAGAAACGGGCATTGACCTACCTGCCGAATCAGCGGGGCAGAGCAAAGGCTATGAGCAATTTACCGAATCGCCTATTGAGCCTGCGACCACTGCCTTTGGGCAAGGGCTATCGCTCACGCCACTAAAGCTATTACAACTGCACAGCACGATCGCCAACGGTGGCAAGCTGATTGTTCCTCATGTGGTGCAAGGGCTCTATAGTCCAGAGGGCGAACTTCAATGGCAACCCCCTCGCCCCCAGCCGCGCCAAATTTTTTCACCCCAAACGACCCGAGCTGATGCTGAAAATGATGGAGGAAGTGGTCACTGATGGCACGGGGGAAGCGGCACAAATTCCGGGCTATCGCATTGCAGGCAAAACCGGAACCTCGCAGAAGGCGGGTGCTAACGGCGGATATATTGATGGCGCTAGAATTACTAGCTTTGTCGGTATTTTTCCAGCCGAAAAACCCCGGTACGCCGTTCTGGCAGTGTTTGATGAGCCTCAAGGAGAAAACGCTTTTGGGGGAACAGTAGCCGCTCCGGTCGTCAAAGCGGTCATTGAGCGGCTGATTCTGTTACAACAAATTCCTCCCAATGTGCCGATTAAAGCTCCGCTTGAAGCTCCGATTGAGGCTCCGATTGAGGCTCCAAACGAGGCTCCGGTTCCTTAGGCTCTGCAATACTCGGTTGCTGAGGAGTACCAGACAAACGCCATCCGGGTTTCAAAACTTGACGGGCACGCGCAATGACTAAGCATTGATCCGGAACATTCTCCGTTAGGGTTGATCCGGCGGCAATGTGGACATCCGATCCAATGGTGATGGGCGCAACTAAGACGCTGTTTGAGCCGGTTTTGGTTCGATCGCCAATGACGGTTTTGTGCTTTTTCACGCCGTCATAGTTTGCCGTAATGGTGCCTGCGCCCACATTAACTTGGGTGCCTGCGGTGGTGTCGCCCAAATAGGAAAGGTGTGCCACATTGGTGCGATCGCCCAGAGTTGAGTTTTTCAGCTCCACAAAATTCCCAACCCGGCAGCCTTGCCCCACCGAGACCTGTCCTCGCAAATGGGCGTAAGGTCCAACTTTTGTGTGGGCTTGCACCTGGCTGTCGGTAATCACAGAGTACTGAATCGTCACATTTTCACCAATCTGGCTATTTTCTATCAGGCTGCCCGGTCCAATGCGGCTGCCTGTGGCAATGATCGTCTGACCTCGCAGATGGGTCTGAGGTTCAATAATGACATCTGGCTCGATTTGCACCGTGTCATCAATGGTGATGCTGTGGGGATCAATCAACGTGACCCCCGCAGACATCCAGGTGGACTGGATGCGGGTTTGCAAAATTTTGGCAGCGGCGGCAAGTTGAAGGCGATCGTTAATCCCCAAAATCTCTTGCTCATCCGCCACATCAACCGCCATGACAGGCGACATTAACTTAACGACATCGGTCAAGTAATATTCCTGTTGATCGTTATCCGTCTGAAGCTGAGGCAATGCCCGAGCCAGATCTGCCCAGCGAAAGCAATAAATCCCCGCATTCACTCGTCGATTTTGCCGTTGTTCGGGCGTACAATCTCGATCTTCGATAATTTGTGTGACGTGGGGAACCGCCCGATCGCCCTCTTTGCAAAAGACCCGTCCATAACCTTTGGGTTCTGCCAGTTGCGCCGTCAACAGGGTGGCGGCATTGCCGTGGTCTTGGTGGGTTTTCAGCAGTCGCTCTAGGGTTTGGGGACGCAGCAGCGGCACATCTCCATTCAGCACCAGCACATCGCCTTCAAAGCCTTGGAGGTAAGGAATAATTTGCTGAACTGCGTGCCCCGTCCCCAACTGCTCGGTCTGTTCTACAAAGGTCAGGTCAGGCTGGGCTAACGTTGCCCGTACCTGGTCACTGCCATAGCCGACAATGATAAGCTGCCGTTGGGGCTGAAGCGTGGCTGCTCCCTTCAGAACGTGTGCTAGGAGCGATCGCCCCCCCAATTCATGTAAAACCTTAGGCAGCCGCGACTTCATGCGAGTGCCCTTGCCCGCTGCCAAAATTGCTACCGCTACCATGCTGTACCTACCATGCTGTACCTGCCATACTTTACCCAGCCCATTTTTTACCCAGCCCATCTTTACCCAGAAAAGTATATCAAGCTGCCGCAATCTGTGCCCCAGTAAATGCTGTAAAGTGTGCCCCCTAATGCCTACCCCGATTGTTCCCGTATCCTGGCTCCACGACCATCTCTCAGACCCTAATCTGGTGCTTCTGGACTGTCGGTTTTCCTTGGCAGCGGCTCGGGCAGGGCGGCAACAGTATGAATCTGGGCATATTCCTGGCGCTTACTACGTTGATTTGAACCAAGATTTGTCGGGTTCTGTAGGGCGGCACGGGGGGCGGCATCCGTTACCCAATCCAGTGGAGCTAGCTGAAAAGTTTGCCGCTATGGGCATTTGTTCTGGAGGAACCCAGGAGCCGACTCAGGTGGTGGTGTACGACAATGGGCTGGCGTTTGCCGCTCGGTGTTGGTGGCTGTTGCGCTATTTGGGACATGACGCGGTCAAGGTTCTAGATGGCGGCTTCCAGGCATGGCAGGTGGCGGGTTATCCGGT
>JAAUPA010000323.1 GCA_012034615.1 Leptolyngbyaceae cyanobacterium CSU_1_4
TCCGAACCTTTCAAGTCCCCCAGAATGGGGGATTTAGGGGGCAATTTCATACGTGATTCTAGCAACGTCGGCAACGCCTATTGAGCCGATAAAGATTTAACGTAGATGCGATCGCAGCGATCGGTCTCTATTCCGGTACTCGGTTGATAACCATTGCGTTCATAAAGCTGAACGGCTTCCTTCAAAATGCTGGCAGTCTGAATCCAAATTTGAGTGTAACCTTGAGTGGCGATCGCTGCTTCCAAAGCTTGCAACAAATAGCGTCCCAGCCCTTGTCCACGAACGTCCGAACGTAAGTACATCTTGCGAATCTCAACCGCATTCTCGCCCCGCGCCACAGGATAATATCCGGCAGTGCCCACCAAGCGCCCTTGGGTTTCAATCACCCAAAATTCTCCACCCTTTGCCCAGTAAGAGTCTTCTACTGTTAAAACATCTTGGTCTGCGCCGACAGGTTCGTTAGCAAGACCATATTCAACCAGAATCGATTGGACATGGTTGGCAACAGCTTGGCGATCGGGGGGTTGCCAGTCGCGGATGAGAAAGTTGCGGTAAGTCGCTTGCATTCCGTTCAACTATGAATTCTGGGTTCTGGATACAAGGTCGAAAGCAATTCACTCTCCACGATCGCCAATTCCTCTAGTCGCTGATTGACCACATCCCGATCGTAGTAATGAGTTGCCAACGTCCAATAAATTCCGTAGTGGCGCGCTTCTGATGCCATCAAGCCCCGATAAAACTTAGCCAGTTCTGGCTCAGGGCAATGGGTGCCCAATAACCCCAATCGCTCATGGCTGCGGGCTTCGATCAGGCTAGACACCAAGAGGGAATCGAGCTTTCGGTAGGGTTCGTTTTTACGCATTTCTGCCTTCAGTCCGGCGGCGTAGGGAGGCGAATTGAGCGGAGCTAAGGGAATGCCGCGCCGATCGAGCCATTGATTAACCTGCTCAAAATGCTCTAATTCTTCTTGCGCGATCGCCGTCAAAGCCCGCACCAATTTGTCGCTGGAGAGATAGCGAAACATCATATTTACCGCTGTTCCGGCGGCTTTGCGTTCGCAGTGGGAATGGTCGAGCAAAATAATGTCAAGGTTGGCGATCGCTTGTTCAATCCAAGCCTCTGACGTGGGTTGCTTGAGAAACTTAATGGTCGGAAGCGTTGGGGGGGTCACGGGCTACACAGTCCAAAAAATATAGTTCAAAACGCACAGTTCAAACAGCAGAAAGGCAGCAGCCTGTATACCTCTTGACCGATGCCTTTCGACTATTACGCCTCTTTATTGTAAGTGCAGGATGATATGAGACACACTGCTGCTATGAGAATTTAAGAAAGTTCAGGAACTGCCATACCGCGTTGAACCGCCGGACGTTGGGCGATCGTCTCTACCCAGCGCTTTAAGTGGGGATGCTGATCGAGAGTTAACCCCTGAAATTCATAGATTGCCACCCAAGGATAAATTGCCATATCGGCGATCGAATAGTCTCCACAAACAAACTCATTCGCGGCAAGCTGCTGATCTAAGACACTGTACAATCTCAACGTCTCGGTTTCATAACGGTTAATCGCATAGGGAATGGTCTCAGGCGCAAACTTACGAAAATGATTGAGTTGTCCAAACATCGGACCAATACTGCCCATTTGCAGCATCAACCATTCCAGCACTTGAAACCGAGCCTTAGTTTCAGTCGGCAAAAATTGCCCAGCCTTTTCTGCCAAGTAAATTAAAATTGCCCCCGACTCAAAAATCGACAAACCGCTTTCTTGATCAACGATCGCCGGAATTTTGCTATTCGGGTTAATTGCCACAAACTCTGGCGTGAATTGATCGCCTTTGCGAATATCAATCACATGAGAAGTATAAGGGAATCCCACTTCTTCCAGCAGGATAGAAACTTTGCGCCCATTGGGAGTAGTAAAGGTATAAAAATCAATCATGGTTGGGATGAAAAACATCACCTACCACTATAAGATGCTACAAGATACTACGGATTGCTCAACGGATTGCTCGACGGATTGCTCGGTTGACTTGCCTGAACCAGCCCAGAACTTCCCATCGTTTGAACCGTCAAAACCTGCGGTGGAGTCGCATCGGGAGGATAGATCAGTTGGACATCTACAAGTCTTTGTCCCCCTTTAGGCAACCTTAATCTCACCAAAGGTTCCCCTTCTTGCCCCCGCTGCTGCACCACATGCACATAACGGGTTTGAGGAATCCCAAAGTCATTAGTATAGCTGAGACGAATCGTTCCTCTAAAAAAGACTTGATCAGTCGGGGTAACCGAAACCGCAGCCCGTCTTCCAATTGCTCATCCTGCAGAGGCGTTTGTAGCATGACATTGACGGTTTGGGTGGTATCTGTGTTGTTGTACAGCGGCAAAGAGATGTTGTAAAGCACGCCATAGTTGCCATTTGCCCGATAAGCTGTATCAGGATACCGAACTAACATCGGTGCGCTTTGAATCTGTTCAGTGCCAAAGGTATTATGCTCTACGGTGCTAATCACGTAGGAAAATTCTTGACCTGGTTTAGGAATGGTCACATGATCAACCTCGGCGCTATCGGTTGCCAGTGCTGTCCATTGAGAACCTTGAGAAACCCCAGATACGCGCCCATAGAAAAACCGTAAATAGGCGCGAGCATCGGGCGCAGTCGGACGGCGATCGCGCGGCCCCGCCAAGCCCCCCGACACCAGCAGATTCAGCCATTCTGATAAGTTAGGCACTCGTTCATTCCCCGTCCCATCTCGAGGCGCATACATGCTGAGACTCGCCACATAAACCTTGTCACTGCTCGACAATCGCATTAACGCCGATCGCCCATTCACCGCAAGGGGACGATTATCAAAAGCAGGTTCAGCCGGCAACGAAGGCTGGTTTGTTCTATTCCCCAACGTCATTGCCGAAGTGCTAGCCACGCGAACCGCTCTGGGTGTCACCGCAGTAGTCGGTCGAGGAATTAAGTACCCTGGCGGCAGCGTTCCGTCGGTGGGTACGGTTAACTGCCGTAAAGGAATCGGTACATTCATCAGCAGCTTAGCTTGTTTAGGAGGAATGGTAATTTCCTCAGGCCACTGAGATTGCCGTTGCTCTCGTAGAACCTCAGTAGTAATGCGACTGCCAGGACCTGCAAAAACCGCACCCGCCGGGTTGGCAACATAGGCAGGCAAGTCGGTAAACGGCGCATCTTGGCTAAGATAACTGACTCCCTGCAAAATTTTCAGGGTGACAGGCGCAGTGCCAGGATTGTAAACCACAACCCCCATAAACAGAGTGCGCCTATCATCAGGGTTAATACCCCGCGCAATATGATGAGCAAACAAGTCGAAGCGTCCTTCAAAAGGAAAGTTCAAGTGCGCAGAGGATTGGCGCATCCCCTCAGGAGGAAAGGTAGAGAGCAGAATTCCTTCAGATTGGACGACTTCTGGACTATTGCTATTAAAGACTGGCACACTGTCAAGCTGTCCAGGCAAGGCTCTAACATCCTGAGGACGAATGACCTCTGCTTGATGCTGGGGAACTGCGACCCCTTGTGGGTATCTCGAAGAGTGCGCTGGTAAAGGCAAAGCAGGTGCAACTAGGGGAGCAGCATTAGCTTGAACCGGAGCAACTATTTGGGCGAATGAGAGAAGAGACAGAACCGTTAACATGTGCAAAATTATCAGAAGCTATTGTCAATGGACTCGTAACCATTACATAAACTAACTTTTCCCATTAGATGCGTTTAATCATCAAGGAATTTCATCTACGCCATAAAACAACCTGGCATTTAATTGAAAACGTCAGTCTAATTAAGCAGAATGTACACCCAGAAGCACTACTTCATTGACATCACGACTAACCGAGCACAATTCAATAGAGCCGGAGGTATTAACCCAAGCTTTCTTGACAACAAGGTACCGCATCACAACATACCACCAACTTCTGCAAGCACCCTGTAAAGGTATCAAAAAGATTGTGTGAAGAGACTGTAATACCCTCAAAATAGCTCTCAATTAACACTGTAAATCAACCCTTTGATTAGAAATTTCAAGAGCCGCTCTGTTCTCATCTTCAGGCTAGTTTTGCTGAATATATTATGGGTAAGCTTCCAAAACTTCGATAGAGTTGTAAGCGCGTTCATCCCTTTGACGCTTCTGGCTTTCTCCTTCAGGGGAAGTAAAAGAGCAATGCCTCCCAGAGAATCTACTGAACCGGCTGAAAGGATGACACCCATCGAGTCTCTAGCAAGTTCATGACAGCCTCCTCAAATTGTGTTACACTGGAGTATGCTAAAGTGATGTTATGAGTTGATAAACTCAAACCTTGCGGGTGTAGTTTAGTGGTAAAACCTTAGCCTTCCAAGCTAATGATAGGGGTTCGATTCCCCTCACCCGCTTTAAGATTGAAAGTTCTAAAGCTCGATGG
>JAAUPA010000039.1 GCA_012034615.1 Leptolyngbyaceae cyanobacterium CSU_1_4
CCGCCGAATCTGCCCCCTCTTTCCCAGCGCGACCCTCCGAACCGCTTCCCGCTCCGGAGCCTCCGTCCAAAACTGTGGAGCTCCCGCCGACACCGGAGCCCCTGGCAGCAGAAACCAGCCCTCTTCCCCACGAAACTTGGCAATCGGACGACGAAGTAACTCGTTCGACAAAAAGTTTTGCTCAGTTTTTTAACGGGCAGATTGTCGATTGGGAAGATAGTCTTTCGGTTAACGAGATTACCGGAGATTTGGCACTGGCTGATGGCACGGCTGACCCCGACCGCGACCCCGACACAGACCCTGATAGTGATGTGCCGTTTTGAAGCAGGTTCGTAATGACCACAAACAGTAAAGCTCCTCGTCGCCAGTGCAACAAGGAGCTAAACAGAAAAGCGGGTCAAAGCGGGTCAAAGTCTAGGCTTGAATTGCAAAGTCTGAGACCCCTAGATTGCCATTCACAGATCCAGGCTTGCGAATGCTGGCAAATATGCCACCTGATCCAAACCCATCTTTGCTGCCGTTTTCATTGTAGAAAAGGTTGCCCGTAGAGCGAATATAGGTGATTAGCGAAGAACTATTTTCGGCTTGACGGATGTTGCCGACTGAGCTAAAAGTGACGCGGCTGTTGAGAAATTGTCTGCCAACTTGAGTGAAGGTGGTTTGATCAAGCACGATTTTGTCTTCACCCCGCTTGAAGTCGATCAGGCGATCGATACCCATGGTAGTGATATCAAAAGCCTTGCCCGTATCAAAGATAAAGCGATCGCTCCCGTCATCGCCTCTGAGTTTATCTCTGCCTGCACCGCCCGAAATCCTGTCATTGCCACTGCCCCCAAACACTCTATCTTGACCTTCGCCTCCGGCAAGAACATCATCGCCGCCCAAGCCCGTCACCAAATCATTCCCACCCTGACCTTCTAATCGATTCGCAGCCATGTTCCCCGTGATGATATCTTTGGCTTGCGTTCCAATGATACTGTCGTATCCTATAATGTTTGCCTTAACGATTGGATTGCTGTTAATCGTCAAGGTTCCAATCGTTAAATCTGCGTTCATCGAAACACTCTTTTCAGCAGAACCATCGACTAGCGGAGACTTGAGGGAAATTAGGGTAGTTTGGTTCAGCAACACCGAGACGTTACCAGCCTTAATATTAGGGGTCACCAAATCGGGTTTGCCATCGCCATTCACATCACCGATCGCTACTCCAAAAGGTCCTGCACCAACGCTAAAGAAAACTTCACTGTCGAACGTGCCATCCCCTTTACCGATCAAAACAGAGGCATCATTGCTATCAAAATTAGAGGTGACAATATCCAGAACTTTGTCACCATTTAGATCGGCGGTTGCAATAGCGCTGACCCCCTTGCCCACAGCAAAGCTTTTGCAGCATTAAAGGTGCCGTTTCCATTGCCTAAAACGATCGAAACATCGCTATCATTGCGGTCGCAAAATCGAGTTTACTGTCGCCATTGAAATCACCCGACACAATTCCGTAAGGGGAGTTCCCAACCGCAATATTAGTCGGCACACTAAACCCGCCCAAGCCGTTGCCCACAAGAATAGAAACAGTATTAGCATTCAGATTTGCAGTCGCAATATCAACCTTACCATCCCCATTAAAGTCCCCGATCGTGGCGGCGACAGCACCAGCACCTGCATTGTATCCAACTGCTGCGCTGAACGTACCGTTACCGGCACCCAGCAGAACGGAAACATTATTGCTAGCAATGTTGGTTGTTACTAAATCTGCACGACCATCTTTATTTAGATCAGCCACTGCAACGCTGTGGGGTTCATTGCCGACTGTAATCAAAGCAGGAACAGTACTGAAGGTGCCATTGCCACCGCCTAAAAGAATGGAAATATTACCAGGAGTGGATTCGTTAGCGGTAACGATATCTGCAAAGCCATCGTTATTAAAATCACCCGTTGCGGCAACTTCGGGTTCTCTGCCATTCACTTGCAGAGAAATAGGAGTACCAAAGCTACCCGCACCATTGCCTAGCAACACAGAGGCGGTACCGTTCGGTTGGTCTTCGCCATTGCCTACGAGTAGATCCAAAACTTTGTCGCCGTTGAAATCTGCCAAAACAGCCGCTTGAGATTTTGCACCGGGTGCGAGGGGAATAGGAGTGCCAGGGGCAACAACAAATTTGAGGGGAGATGGGTTTGTCATAAGTTACTCAACTGGATTTAAACAGGGGTAGAGCTATGTATAGTTTTGGCGCGTTCAACGATTTCTCGTCTGTTCTCATGCTGCTCATGATGCAGTGGTTTTGAAGCCACCAGTTAATTCCGCATTACGCAGTTTTGACTGGCACATCCATGGCGATCGCCGCATCCATCAACTCCAATGTTTCTAGTTTTTTCACTTCTCCACCTGTGACAGTTGCCCAGGGCGGCATGAGGTTAGAAGGATTGGGCAACGCGGTGAGTTTCCTGCTGGGGGTAGCTGATAACCACCAAGTGTCTCAAGAGCGAGGTTAGGAGATCCAAGTCTAAAAAAGCAATCCGTAATGAATCGAATGAACATTTCAATCCGTTGCAACAGAACAGATCAAGCAGTGGTTATCAGCTCTCTTTGCGGTTAAATTCTGGAACGTTAGCCTGGATTTGCAATCTGCTCCATCAGGAATATTCTATCGGTGTTGAACAGACAGAGGCACGGCGATTTCGAGTAAATTCTTGGTTCGCTTGTGAACTCATCAAAACTTATAAACGAGCGGGAGGCGAGCGCAGACCTAGAAAGTTACTTAGATGAGCATCGTGAACAGGATGGACGCTTGTTCGGCATTAACCCTAAAACACGGATGGCAGCGCAGCGGTAAGTTGCTGATTCAATATCCAAATTAGAGGGTGGGTAAGTAGACCGGTCTACTTAAATGTCAGACGTGGGGAAATATCAGACGTAGTGTGGGCATCTTGCCCGCAAGCGAGACGCTTGCCCCACGGCTATCTGTAACTTAATCACGCCCACTTACTTAGAACCCAAAAAAGCAACAATATAGGCTTTATCCCTCAGTTAATTAGACCTGTTGGGAAATAAAATTACTGTAGGGGCAAAGTTTTCCCCTCTCCCTCAACTTAAGCTGCATCCAGGTAGAAATTCCATAAACCTGCTGCTTTCAACATCAATCGGTCATCGAAATCAGGCACACGGTTGCGATAGACATCGCTGACCGCACGTTGTTTCTTGTCACAACCTTGCCGATAGTTGGTTGAATTTAGCAGATGTGCCACAGGCGGAGAAGATTCTCCAGCAAGCGTTCAATCAGGTAATTCAGGTTATGAATAACGAGTGTTTATCAAGTTCACTTCGGTGGGAAGCGTTCAAGGCATTGAAAGCAGTGAGTTTTGAAATTGATGCATTTTATCGACAACTGGGTCAAGTTGCTCAGGCAGAGGAGACATTTGGACGGGCGATCGCCCTGGCGCAAGATTTTTAGCTCACGTTGACCTTTCTCAGACGGTGAACCTGGAAGATTTGCAGAAGAACTGACTGGTTTGATGTTTCGCAGCCTGTTCAATCAGCTTCCCAATTAATGCTAATATCTTAGCTATTCACAACTGAGAATAATTGTCATTATGCTCTCTCTAAAAACGATTGCGACCCGAATTAAGACTTGGTTTCCAGCTCCCATTGTCCATGCTCACTGCGATGGTCCTTGTGGGGTGTACGACCCCGCAGCCGCTAGAATTGCGGCTGAAGCCGTTTTATCGATGACCAAGAAAATTTTGGAGTTGCAACCTCCCGATGGAGGAGATCTCAAGGCGATGGCAGCTTACGAAAATACCATCACCCGGTATGTTCAAATTAAGGAAGAACAGACACAACTGACGAAGAAAGAGTTACTGGTTTTGTGGACGGATTATTTTAAGCCTGTGCATTTGGAGCAATTTCCAGATTTACACACCCAATTCTGGAATGTGGCTAAGTTATGTTCTGCTTGCAAAGTTGAAGTTAGCTTACAACATGCGAATGAACTAATGGAGGCTATTGAAACGATTCAAAAGATGTTTTGGGTGACGAAGAATCGAACGGATGTTCCGTGGTACAAAGCAAGTTGAAGCCGTTGAGGTTGAGGGATGTCTCAAATCCGAAACAGCAATGTTTTAGATGTATTACTTTGGTTATTGAGGCAGCGGCAGCGCTTTCGAGTTGAAGGCGTTTCAATGCTGCCTTTATTGTTGCCAGGAGAGGAGGTTTTGGTTGATAGACGGGCTTATTGGCGATCGCCCCCTGCTAGAGAGGACTTGATCGTTGTCAGATCTCCTGATCAACCCAGTTTCCGGCTGATTAAACGAGTCGTTTTAACGCGCCAAGATGGAGCCTGCTTTGTTCAGGGCGATAATCCCTCACAAAGCACGGATAGTCGAGTTTTTGGGTGGGTTGAGCCGTTGTTTATTCTGGGTCGTGTCACCAGCCGATTTCTGTAATGTCACCCTGTTGCTCATGTTCCTTGGCAAAGACAGAAATTTAGAAAACATCTCCATGGCTAAGTCTTCTCGTAACATTGTCGTCATTTTCCTGGTCATGGCTGGCTTGGGGCTCACGCTGGTGACATCCCTAACCCAGGGCGCTATTCCTTTAAGCTTGGCAGAACTACAGCAGGCATTGTGGCACCAGGGAAGCAGTATTAATCAAACCATTGTTTGGGATTTGCGCCTACCTCGCATTGTCGCAGCTCTGATGGTCGGTTCTGCACTAGGGCTCTCTGGGGCGTTGCTCCAGGGAATGCTGCGGAATGGGTTAGCCGATCCCTTCATTCTGGGAATTTCTGCAGGGGCAGGGTTAGTGGCAGTCGCCTTTTTCACCTTGGGGCTGTTGCAAAGCTGGGTGCCATTGGCAGCATGGTTGGGAGCGATCGCCACCACTGGGCTGGTCTATCTCTTGGCACGTAGCCCATCTGGGCTATCTGTTGAACGATTGGTGCTAGGAGGAGTGGCGATTAGCGCTCTGTTTGGGGCAGTGCAGTCGATGTTGCTGCTGCTCTCAGAGGATGGGCGGATTCAAGCTGCATTGAATTGGTTAATTGGCAGCCTCAATGGACGGGGGTGGAGTGAATTAACGATAGTAGGTCCTTATCTAGCCATCGCTCTGCTGCTGGGTTGTAGTTTGGCGCGGGTGATGAATCTGCTGCAATTGGGAGATGATTTGGCGGTGAGTTTGGGAGTGTCGCTATTACGATCGCGGATCATGATTGGGGCGATTGCCACTCTGTTAGCCGCCAGTGCCGTTAGCATCGCAGGGTTAGTCGGGTTTGTGGGATTAATTGTGCCCCACGGAGCGAGGCTGGTGGTGGGCACAGACTACCGCTGGATCTTACCGCTGTCGGTTCTAGGCGGAGCCTGGTTTTGCTGTTAGCAGATTGGCTATCACGTCTGGGGGCGATCGAGCTACCTGTGGGTATTGTCACTGCTTTGCTGGGTTCTCCTGTCTTTGTCTGGTTGCTCTATCGCCGGAGCCACTCACCATGACCCAACCCCAAGAGATAGTCTGGGCATTGGAAAGTCAGGCGTTGACGGGTGGATATGGCACCGAAAGTATTGTGCAAAACATCAGTTTTGCTTTGCAAGCAGGCGAATGGTTGAGCATTTTAGGTGCCAATGGCTCAGGCAAATCGACGCTATTGCGGTTGCTCAGCCGCATCCTGTCACCCCAACAAGGAACGGTATTGCTGGACGGCAAATCGATTCAGACACAATCAACACAAGCGATCGCCCAAACCCTGGCACTATTGCCCCAACAGCAAACTATTCCGCCCGGTTTAACCGTACAACAATTAGTCAGTCTGGGACGAGCACCCCACCAACCGTGGTGGCGCTGGGAACTGAATGCAGCCGATGACAAACAGGTGAGGTTGGCACTGGAATCAACGGGATTAGTGCCGTATGGCGATCGCTTAGTAGAGACCCTATCCGGAGGTGAACGACAGCGAGCGTTTCTGGCGTTGGCATTGGCGCAGTCTCCTCAGGTGTTGCTGCTAGATGAACCTACAACCTATCTAGACTTGCGGTATCAACTCGAACTGTTGGAACTGTTGAAGCAATTGAATCGTGAGCAGAGCCTCACCATTATTACTGTGCTACACGATGTAAACCTTGCGGCTCGATTTAGCGATCGTCTGGCGCTACTCAAACATGGAAAACTGTGTCATCTTGGCGTTCCTATAGATGTTCTCACTCCTGAAAATCTGGCTGAAATTTTTGGCATTGATGCTGCTATTTTACAAACGTCTGTCGGCATTCAAATTTGCCCCCTTGCACCGATCGCTTCTACTCATCAGCCAATTCAAATCCTATGAAACTCGTTCGACTTGCCCTCATCCTGCTGATGCTAATGCCACTGGGCTGTGCATCATCTCCGCCTACAAATCCATCCTCCCAGGCAACAACCGATTCCACAACCCGCTCTGCCCCTATAGCAACTCGTGTTGTCGCTCTTACACCCATTACGGCAGACATTATCCATCGGATGGATTCAACTAAATTAGTCGGCATACCCGGTAGCCAACTGCTTGACCAAAATACAGCCCTTCAAGATCTTCCTCGCGTCAGCGAAGGACGTACACAGCCCAACCTGGAAAAAATCGTCGCGCTTGAACCCGATCTGGTAATTGGTGCAAATGGATTTCATGATCAGGTGTTGGCAAAGTTGCAATCGCTCGGTGTAGAAACGCTCACAACCGAGCTAAATAGCTGGCGATCGCTCGAAGACCTCACACGTAATTTAGCCGCTACAATTCAAGCCGACCCCGACCCTCTGCTTCAAAGCTATCAACAGTGCTTACCAACTCAACCCGCATTACCAGAGACTTCCACTTTGGTCTTGGTCAGTCGCCAACCGTTGCTCTCACCAAACGAAGCCAGTTGGTCAGGAGATTTACTCACCCAATATGGTGTGGTTAATGTAGTCGCTGAGTTGCAGGGACAAAGCCCCATCCAGGGCTACGTCACCCTCTCCCCAGAGAAAGTACTCCAGATTAATCCAAATATATTAATCCTGGTGAACATAGAAGGTGAAAATATTGATGAATTCAAATCAGAACCATTTTGGAAAGATTTAAAAGCTGTTCAAAATAACAAGGTTTATGTGCTGGAGTATTACGGTTTTGTGAATGCTGGTAGTGTTGAGGCAATCACCCAAGCTTGCACACAACTGCAGCAAATTTATGGAGCAAAATAGACACTCAATTTAGTATGAGGATGAAATAACTATGCAACTGCGAGAACCAACCAATGATCTGATGAGCATAGCAGAAACGCTAATGATTATGCTGGATGCGCGTGCCACTAAAACTCAACACTCTGACCTTGTTCTGAGCAATCGCAAAGCTGTTGAGATTGTCGAACATCTGGAAAAAGTATGACAGTGGAAATTCGAGAATCCTATCGAGCTCCGGATGCAACGGGCATAGAGATTAATTTGAAGCGCCCGCAGCCCGAATTGTGTGCCTCACAGCGACAGGAATTGATATTCTTTGACTTTGTTTGCTAAGTAAGTGGGCGTGATTAATTTACAGATAGTGGGGCAAGCGTCTCGCTTGCGGGCAAGATGCCCACACTACGTCTGACATTTCCCCACGTCTGACATTTAATTAGACTGGTCTACTTACTAGGATTGATCATTCGATGCAACTAACACCCTAGATCGAACCTGACAGAATGCGATCGCCATTTGGATTCAGGGGCATATTCACTCCATCCACCGTAACGTAGATTCCAGTGGCTTTAACGCCTTGGGGCGGCGTTTCGGGTGGCGTTAATTGAACAAAGACTGAGCCGGCTGCATCGGTATTAAACTCGCCACAGGGAAGGGTTTGACCATTTGCAAGGGTTAGCCACATGCGATAAATTTGGTCGGGAGGCAAGGGCGGTAAGTTGCCCAAAGACACCACCACCTCTTGCCATTTGCCAGGTGTGAAGAGAAGGGTTCCAGCGGCTTTTTCGCCCTTCAGGGCAACAAGGCGACTATTAGGACGCTGAAGAATGGCGGCAACCCGATCGGCTTCTGTCTGTTGGGCAAAGCTTAATGCCTGTCGGAGGCGGAAATTGTCTGCTCCTAGTAATAGCGCCAAAAGCATGGCTAGACCTGCTAAAATCTTGCCCCAGCCGATAGAGGGTGACCCTTGCGGTCTCTGTGAACCAGCGCGCCACACCGGCTCCCCCGGCACTGGATTTTCTAAAGCATTCGTGATCAAAATTTTGTCCCGCAAGCTGGGGGGCGGTGTCATCAGGGTCATTCCTTGAGGCGTTGACCAGAGGCTAACCTGCATGGCGCGGGCTTCTGCTGATAAGGCTGCATCGGTTGCCAATCGCTGTTCGACCCGCGCCATGTCTTCAGGTTCCAGGTCACCCAGAACATAGCCAGCAATCAAGAGTTGATCTTCTGTTGATATTTGTGTCATCTTTCCTATCCCACCGCGTCGCCTAAAATTTGTCGGAGCTTAATTAATCCTTGTCGAGCATGGGTTTTGACCGTCCCTAGGGGCAAACTCAACTGTTGGGCAACTTCAGACTGGCTTAACCCTTTGTAGTAGTTTAGTTCTAGCACTTGCCGTTGATTGTCGGAGAGTTGGGTCAGGGCTTGCCGAACGGTTTGTCGCTGCTCGGCAAAAGAGGCTTGCTCTAGCGGAGTGGGGGCAGAAAACTCAAGCGGGGTTGCTTGTTGCAAGCGATCGCTCATCCGTTGCTGGCTGCTGCGACTCTGAAGTTTGTTGATGGCGCGCGATCGCGTCATCACGCCTAAGTAAGTGCTTAAGGCAGCGCGACCCGGATCAAAGCGCTCTTGCTTCCAAAAGGTCAGAAAGACCTCCTGAGTCAGGTCTTCGGCTTCATCTGCCTGGTTCAAAACCTTAAAAGCGATGGTGTACACCAAACCACCATATCGATCGTAGAGCATACCGAGGGCTTGCTGCTGTCCAGACCTCAGGAGACGAACCAGTTCAGCATCGGTAGTATCAGCTTGAATCCGAGGCATGTATCCCATCAAAGTGAACGATGAAATTATACCCCGTTCTGAGGGGATGCAGCAGAGGCACAGACAGCACAAACAGGGCATGGCGGTCATGCCCTGTCGCTTAAAGCAGGCTAGGGCTAGACTAAGCTAAAGTTGTTGCCAGAGAAATTCGCTTGACTCGCAAGGGCACCGGTTTTCGCATCGCCCAGGTTTGCCAAAACGCTGATGTCGCCACCGTTTGCCAGGTCTTTGGAGTAGACCAAGCGACTAATGCCCAAGGTGGTGTTGAAGTAGGTAAAGGCTCCCTCTTTGTCGGTAATATTGGCGTTATTGGCGATCGCCTTTGCTGCACCTGCTGCCGCCGCAAATCCGTCTGTAAGAACCAAGACGTTGCCGTTAGTTAGGGTAGAAGATGTGCCCTTTTGGAAGTTGATGGCACTAATGCCCAAGTCTTTAGAATTTAAGTTGAAGCGATCGCCACCAATCTCAAAGTCCTTAATCACATCCGGTTTATTCAGTACGCTAATGCCCGTCCCCCCTGCATTAGGAGTCAGCGCACCGCCTGCAAAAACATTGCCTGCATAGACAAACTGATCAGCACCCGCTCCTCCCGTCAAAATATCTACGCCATCGCCACCCGTAATCAAATCATTGCCATCGCCACCCGTAATCACATCGTTACCCGTACCGCCAATCAATGAATCATTCCCAGCATCACCATTCAGTTGCAAAAGCGTACTCGTTGCCGATCCATCAAAGCTGTCATTGCCATCGCCACCCGAAAAAGAAATCAGGTTCACACCAGTGTTAGACAAATCATTCACTTTGAAAGAATCATTTCCTGCCAAACCATTCACTTCAAAAGCTTCTGATGTATCCACCGTCAGAGTAAATCTTCCAGTTCCCGGTGTTCCATCTAATGCAACTCGCTCAAAGAAGGCTTTGTTCAGTGCCTCTTTTCCAAGAACAAAACTATCCGCTTTCGTCTCGGCTCCTTTAACAACCACCGTATCATTTCCAGCGTTCCCACTAATGATATCGCTGCCATCTCCATCCGCCCATTCCAGCGTATCGTTGCCGCTCCCACCTGCCATCACATCATCACCTTTTCCACCCAAAACAGTGTCATTACCATCCCCACCATTTAGGGTGTCATTGTCCTCACCACCTTCTAGCGTATCGTTTCCTGCACCGCCATCCAGGGCATCATTGCCCTTCCCGCCCAGGAGGGTATCGTTGCCATTGCCACCAGCTAGAATATCAACACCGTTACCACCATCTAATAAATCGTTGCCATCCCCTCCATTTAAAGTGTCGTTGCCTCCTCCTCCAAATAGTTGATCTGAATCATCGCCTCCGTTCAAAATGTCATTGCCCGCTCTGCCAAAAAGAAAATCGCTGCCTGCTAGCCCTAGCATGACATCTTTTTTGTTGGTGCCTCTGAAAACGTCGCTGCGTTCGGTGCCTCTAATTCTTTTGGATTTTGCCATGATCTTTCTCCTTAATTGCTGTCGTGAAGATGATGAAAGCGAATTAACAACTATCCAAATGTTTTTCGGAAGCGTTTTCGTTGTTCTGTAATGGGTACAAGTGTCGCTAACACTCGGATTTAAATTAGGAAAAAAAGTTTTTATAAAAAGGCTTTTTTTAGAAAGGGATTAAATCTGAATACCCTGCATTCTGATTGATGCGCTATTAAGTTCTCTCAGTGAAAGGAATCTTACTTAGGAGAGAGGTTAGACGAACGTTGTAAATGCTAATCAAGAGAAGGCGATCGATTTCTCGTCATTAGCGATCGATCTCGATCGGTAGAACGAACGGTCGCTATCTCGGCTGCTCCTGCCCCTAAGCCCCGTTCACCCCTGAACAACGCCAGCCAAACGCAAGACCCTCTAACCCAAGATCATCTAACGCAAGCTCATCCAACCCTATTTTCAGGCATTTTTTCCTGAAAATTCCCACCCAGCTAGGGTATGGCTCAGGATATAGTGAACAGTAGGTGCAGCATCTATCCGCGCAAATTAGCTCTTTGTTTCTCATCTCCGCTTCTAATTTTCGCGATCGCCCCTTCTCCTCAGAACAACTGTCCCTGAAGGAAATATGGCATTACCCAATGAAAGTAAAAATTCACTTCCAGTCCTTCCCCGTCAGGGGAGGGGTTTAGGGAGAGGTCTTCCTCGGTGTGGGTTTGAATTAACCTCACCCCTCACCTTTTCTTGAGGAGCGCAGGGAAATCGGCGATTTTCTAAAACCTAGCATTGGGAAGCATTTTATAATCTGTGCAGATTATAATGATGTTTAACCCTTGAGCTAAGAGGACGTTTTAATAAGAGGACGTTCTAAAAGTAGGAACTGTAACCCGAATCTCCCCCCAATTCTGGAGGATTTGGGGAGCTTTAGAGCCGGTTCTGCTTCAAAGTTCCCCAATTCTGGGGGATCTAGGGGGCGAGTGTAAAGCGCTTTGATACTTTATAAAAACACTTTATAAAACGTTCTCTAAAATCCGGGGGTTCCTAGTTCTGAGGCATTAGAGAAAAGATTAGCTTAAATCAATCTCTCTTTAGGATTAGAAGCTGTTGGTAGACAGGCTGTGGGTAGCCAAAGATGTCGCGCCTTCTCAATTTTCCTGAGGAAGGAAACCTTCAAGTTTTAGATCGGTTCTTTTCTTCAAGAGGGTGAGGAAGGATCTAAACCTAGAACGTAATTCAGCTATCTTTAAAATTCATTGACAATATAGTCAGCATAGTCAGCATAGTCAGCGATTGAGAATGACCGCCTTTCCCTTTTGAAGATTAGAGAACCTTGAAGTATACTCAGCGATCGCTAAAAACACTCCCAGGTCATACCGTTGGTGGACGGTATCGAATCGTTCGCCAATTGGGGGTAGGAGGGTTTAGTCAAACCTTTCTGGCAGAAGATACTCAACTGCCAGGGCATCCTTTTTGTGTGGTCAAACAACTCAAGCCACAAGTGCGCAACCTAGAACGCTGGGCGATCGCCAAACGCCTCTTTGATACCGAGGCTCAGGTTCTCTATCAGCTAGGCAGTCATGACCAAATTCCTCGCTTGTTTGCTCACTTTGAAGAGCATCAAGAATTTTATTTAGTTCAAGAATTAGTGGAAGGGGAATCCCTGCAAGAATTATTTGTCCCTGAACAACCATGGACAGAGCAACGAGTCATTGTTCTGCTAAAAGACATTTTGCAGATTTTAGTCTTTATCCATGAACAAAATGTCATTCATCGGGACATGAAGCCCTCTAACATCATCTGTCGGCACCAAGATGGCAGACCGATGTTGATTGATTTTGGGGCAGTGAAACAGATGAGTGAATCCTTGCTAGATGAAGCCGATGGACAAATGATGACGATTTCGATCGGCACTCAGGGCTATGTCCCAACGGAGCAGTTAAGTGGTAGCCCTCGATTTAACAGCGATATTTACGCCGTTGGAATTATTGGCATTCAAGTTTTGACTGGCATTCGTCCCCATCTCCTAGAACGGGAGGCGCAGACCAACGAAATCCTTTGGCGCGCTCGCCCCACCGACCCTCCGGGCACATCGGCACAGGTTAGCCCTGAGTTAGCCGCTATTCTCGATCGCATGGTGTGCTACCACTTCAGGGATCGCTACCAAACAGCAACAGAACCCCTCCAGGCTCTTGAGGAATTACTGCAACAACGAAGCCATGTGATCCCCACCGCTGAGTTTGCTGCCCTCGCTGCCGAGGCTGGGATCGCCTGGAACAAGCTGAACCAGAGCTTTGAGCAATCTCTGGTGACTCAGGCTAATCTACCCCTGGCAGTTGCGGTTCCAATGGAGGCTGCGATCGCCCCTACGTCTTTTGAAATGGCTCCTGAGTCAAAGGGGATTAATACCCAGGCGATTAACACTCAGGTGATTAACACCCAAGCAATTAACACCCATATTGTGGCAAAATCGGCTACCAGCGGTTTAACAGCTTCTCAGCCCTCATGGCTACAGGCAGCCCTCTCTCAGATAGGTGCTTCGTGGCATACGGCTTCCCAAAAGCTGCATCCAGCAGGCTGGCATCCCAAAATTTGGAGAATCGGCGTGATCGGCGGGCTGAGCCTCATGGCGATCGCTGGTCTCCCCTATTCCTTCAGTCGGCTCAAAACTCTCAATGTTCCTCGGGCAGCCCCAATCGTCCCAAGCGTCACCCGGGCTCTACCAGCCTTGCCCTGTCGGGAACCTTCTCCCCCCCCTTTGCCGTCTAAAGAAGCGGACTACCAGTACCCAGATGGCACCCGTTATTACGGTTCCTTGGCAAAGGGTCGTCCAGCCAATGGTCGAGTGCTGATGGTGTTTCCTACCGGTAATCGCTATGACGGAGATCTGAAGGGAAAAAAACGCATGGGATGCGGCACTTACACCTTTGCCAATGGCAACCGTTACGTGGGGCAGTTCCAAAACGATCGCTTTGAAGGTCAAGGCATGTGGATTTTGAAAAATGGCGATCGCTATATCGGCAGCTTCCAAAATAATCGATGCCAGGGTCAAGGCACCTTTGTCTTTGCAAACGGCTCATCCAAGCAGGGTATATGGCAGGATGGTAACTTAGTTGACGGCAATTTATCGTGCAATCGCTGAGCTTGAATTTAAGTCTTTTGAGACTATAAATAAAGCACAGATTAATGCTATTTTCACAGTGTTTATTCAGTACTCAAGAGGCATAATTTATGACTAGAAAGTCGTTCAATTTACTTAAACTTTCGTTGCCCCTGGTAACACTGGTTCTAGTAGGAGCAGGGAGCCTTACAGCTTCCAAGGCTTTTGCGCAAGATACTCCCGACCCGACTCCTGCCTCACCTTCCCCTAGTACGCCCGCAACCCCAGATCCAGGCAGTACTCCTGCTCCAGGCAGCGCCACCCCTTCTACAACCCCTCCAGGTGACACAAGCACTCCTGACAATACCACTCCTCCCGATAGCACGACTACTCCCAGACCCACGCCCCCATCACCCGACAACACGACTAGACCTGCCACCCCAACTTCAAACCCTAATCCACGGGCTTTATGGTAAAGCGGTTTTGAGCGCACTTGGTTCTAGAGGCGCTTAGGGCGTGGCAGGAAAATACTGCTCCGAACCGCCCCCTAAATCCCCCATTTGAGGACTTTGAAAGGTTCGGAAGTCCCCAAAAATGGGGATTTAGGGTTCAATAAGATGGGACATCTTATTTTGGGACTTTATTTAAACGCAGCTCTCTTACAAGTTCAACGCAGAGGTAAAACTTCTAGCTGTAGAGACGCGCTATTTGTTTTTTCAAGACAATCCGCGTCTCTATTCCCGGCACCCACAAGTCCTTGTTCCTGGGCTACATCAAAAACTGGCATTGCTAAATTGCAGGATGAAAATCTGGGTTTCTTGCCTCTTGCCAGGAAAGGGCTTTGAGGAAGGGCATAATTTTTTCAGCCATACTCCAACATCTAGATCCAATGGTTTTGTCAAAAAATAAAGCGATCGCCGCTCTGCATGACTCTCTCCCCCTTAGCCTGGGAGTTGTGTTAATCCTCGTTTCCGTTGGATTGCCCGCAACTGCCCAACCCACGCCCCGTGAAGCCCTAGATTCCTCTCGATCGTCACTGCTTTATCTTCCCTTTTTAGATGAAGTTCAATATTTACCTCCCATCCAACCTGTTCTACCCGAGGTTATAGAAACTCGCTTAGTGCTGAAACTTGGCGAACGAAGGGTTTATGTCTACCAGGGCAATTCGCTCAAAGCAAGCTATCCGGTGGCTGTGGGGAAAGAGGGTTGGGAAACTCCGACGGGTCAATTTAAAGTCACCGCAATGCTTAAAAATCCGGGTTGGACTAATCCTTTTACAGGCGAAGTGATGGGCGCAGGAGCCGATAATCCTTTGGGAGAGCGCTGGATTCAGTTTTGGACAGATGGTGAAAATGCGATCGGGTTTCATGGTACGCCGACCCGGGAATCTGTAGGTCGGGCGGCTTCCCATGGGTGTGTACGTATGTATAACGAAGATGTTCGTGAACTGTACGCTTTAGTTTTGTTAGGAACACCTGTGACGGTAGAGCCCTAACGGTAGAACTCTAACGGTAGAACCCTAGAAGATGGATTTATGATGAATTTCCGGAAACGCTAAGTTATTTCTAGAACAACTATTAAAAATAAGCACGAAGTTAAAAATAAACATTAAGTTAATAGAATCTGGCTGCAAATGATTGCCTAGATTGCTATCTATTATTTCTCAAGCCATTGGCCGTTAGAACAGGAAACTGTTTAGATTCAATAGTACTTAACTTAAGAAAGGGCAGGGAATGGGGTGAAAGATTTTTGAGAGACCTGTCAATTATATTTGTTTCATCTCAGTCAACTATTTTAATTATTCCTAGCTGCACGATTAAAAAAATCCTAGGTGACGACTATGTCAAATCAAAACGGCGTACAGTGGCAAGCTGGGGATATTATTCTCGACCTGTATAAAGTGGTTAGCATTTTGGGGCAAGGTGGTTTTGGCGAGGTTTATAAGGCTCGACATTTGGGTTGGCATTCTGATCTGTCGGTTCATAGTCCATCCTCAACAACCCTTGCAGCGCTGGGCGGAAATGAAAACTTTGAGCGGCAAGTTAAAACTTGGATTAAGCTGGGGCTGCATTCTCACATTGCCGGGTGCTATTACCTTCGTTATGTCAATGATCATCCGTTGGTATTTACGGAGCATGGGGCAGCAGGCACTTTACGGAATTGGATTGGCGATCGCCGTCTGTATGCTAACGGCACCACCCTCGCCTTGCGTCGCATCTTAGATATCGCCATTCAGCTTGCTTGGGGGCTGCATTACGCCCACCAGCAAGGCGTGGTTCATGAGCATGTTACGCCCCATACAGTTGTGATGACCGCCGCTGAGGAAGCCAAAATTACCGACTTTGGGTTGGCAAAAGCTGATACCGCTGCGATCGCCTATCTTTCGCCAGAACAGCAGCGGCAAGCCGCCATCACTCCGCAAACTGACGGGTGGGGTTGGGGGTTAACGGTTTTAGAAATGTTTATGGGTCAATGCCCTTGGGCAACTGGAACCCCTGTCCTTCAAGCGTTAGACCATTATTTAGAACAGGAGCCCAAAGACGCGCAACTGCCGCGAATGCCGGTGCAGGTTGCCCAACTTTTGCAACGCTGTTTTCAAGACAACCCAGACGATCGCCCCACAAATTTGCAAGAAGTAGCAACTCTGCTTCAAACCATTTATCAAGAAGCTATGGGTCGCCCTTACCTTCGCCCCGAACCGCCCCTGACCCCAAAGCCTGCTGATGCCCTTAATAACAAAGCCGTATTTGCCTGGGATCTGGGGCAATTGACAGAAGCTTTTAGATTGTGGGAACAAGCGCTGACCACTCAACCTCAACATTTGGAGGCGCTCTACAATTACGGGCTAATGTTATGGCGATCGGGCAGAGTCACCGACGATCGGGCACTGCTGCGCCAATTAGAGCAGCAATTAGAAACAAGCCAAGCTTCTCCTCAAGAGTGGCGGGTCGATTATCTCCTGAGTTTGGTTCAAATGGAGCGAGGTAACTATGGAACAGCCCTGCAAATTTTAGAAGGCATTCACGCTAGAGGCATTCAGCAGGAAGACATCCGAGCCGCCCTTACCCTAGCAAAAGAGCGGTTGCCCCACGCCAAACAACTGCTGCCCCAGTTAGGGGAAGCCACCCGAAAAAAGCGCACCCCTCACAAAATCAAAGCCATTACTTTGAGCCCCACCAGTCTTTATGCCCTTTCCAGCGGCGAGGAGAAGGTCATCCGGCTGTGGGATATCGCTAAAGGTCGATGCTTATGTCTTTTTAAGGGGCATGAAGACCAGGTGCTTTCGGTTGCCTTTAGTCCCGATGGATGCTCTATTTTATCGGGAGGCGATGACCAAACGGTGCGGCTGTGGAATGTGGCAGATGCCAGCCAGGTTCATGGGTTTGACGGGGGAGAGCGCAAGGTTTTGGGGCGGCATAGCCGCGATCTGTTTAAGCCGCTTGGTGCTGTTGTCAATAAATTTCGCACCTTAACTCGGCAGTGGAGGTCGGAAGGGCATCAGGGCTCCGTGCGATCGGTCACCTTTAGTCCGGATGGTCGCTATGTCCTTTCTGGCGGCGATGATCAAATCATTAAGCTGTGGGCGGTCTCGACGGGGCAATGTTTGCAAACTTTTCGGCGGCATCGAGGGCGACTTCTACGGTGCTTTTTCACCCCGATCGCCAGCACATTTTGTCCGCTAGTGAGGATCAAACAATTAAAATTTGGGAGATTGCTACGGGGCAGCTCAAGCAAACCTTTGAGGGACACCAGGATCTGACCTCGGCGGCTTGCAGCCCAGACGGGCTATCTATTCTGGCAGGAGATAATCCGATTAAACTCTGGGATATCACCACCGGAAAAGTGGTACGAACGTTTGAGGGACACCAGGGAGCCGTGCGATCGGTGGTGTTTAGCCCCGAGGGTCGGTTTTTCTTGTCGGCAGGCGATGATCAACTGTTGAAACTCTGGGAAATTAAGACGGGTCGCTGTTTACGAACGTTCGAGGGACATGAATCTGTGATTCGAGCGATCGCCCTCAGCTCAGAGGGGCAACATGTGCTCTCAGCCGATGCCGCCACGCTGAACTGGTGGGCAGTTCATTGTGCCGATGAGCTAGATTTGGCACCCTTGCGTCTCTCTAACCTGCAACAGACTGCGCCGGGCTTGGGGGGCGATCGGCTCTACGAGCAAGAATTAGCCCAAGCCCAAACGGCGCTAGAGCAAGGCGATGCGGTCACAGCGGCACAGCACCTTCGGCAGGCGCGAACCCAACTAGGATTCAGTCGTGGGGCAGAAGCCGTTCAAGCCTGGCTGAATCTTTACACGGCGCTCCCCCGACAAACCTTAAAAGATGCCTGGGAGCCTGTGGTTTTTGAACGGTACACCGCAGCCCTGCACGCAGTGGCATTTAATCTAGAAGGTAATTCTGTTTTGGCAGGCAGCGCCGACTCAACGCTGAAGCTGTGGGATATGGCGACCAGTCGCTGCCTTTTGAGCTTTGAAGGGCATAAGGGTGGAGTCGCAGCCGTGGCATTGAGCCCGGTTGGGCGCTCAGCTTTGTCAGGAAGTGCCGATACCACGCTGAAACTGTGGAATGTGACAACGGCTGAATGTTTGAGAACCTTGGCGGGGCACACCGCAGAAGTCAGTGCAGTGGCGTTCAGCCCCACGGGTCGCTATGGGTTGTCGGGCAGCCGAGATGCCACGCTGAAACTTTGGGAAATCGCCACGGGTCGGTGTTTACAAACCCTAAAAGGTCATCGAGACGGGGTGACGGCAGTGGCATTTGGTGCGGACGGGCGATCGGTTCTGTCGGCAAGTATAGACAAAACCTTGAAACATTGGGATATGGCGACGGGTGAATGCCTCAGCACCTTTGAAGGACATGGTGCAGCGGTTTACGCTGTAGACTGGAGTGCCGATGGTCGCCATGTGGTTTCGGGGAGCGCTGACCAAACGCTAAGGCTGTGGACTACGAGCGGTGAATGTTTACGAACGTTTGCCGGACATGCCGGGGCGGTTCGGTCGGTTAGCTTGAGTGCCGATGGACGGTATGCTTTTTCGGGCAGCGAGGATCAAACCTGTAAGCTCTGGAACGTGGTGACCGGCGACTGCTTATGGACTTTTGCCGGACATACCGCTGCGGTTCGAGCCGCTAAATTGAGTCCAGAGGGTCGTTATGCTTTCTCAGGCAGCGCTGACCAATCTTGCAAACTCTGGCTTCTAGATTGGGAATTGGCAAATCAATCGCCCCGCCACTGGGATGAGGGCGCTAGTCCCTACTTAGAATCTTTCCTGCGTTTACACACTCCTAGCAGGGGCCTCTTACCTGCTAGCCGTCAGCCTAGCGCTGAAGAAATCACCCTGGCACTGACCTATGAGGGAACTCCAACTTGGACTGAAGTTAACTTCAACCATTTAATGCAAACGTTGAAAGCGGCGGGCTATGGCTGGCTACAACCCAATGGTGTGCGTCAGCAGTTGCAGCAATTGGTAAAAGCGATCGCCAAACCTGTTGTTGCCCCAACTCCTGCCGCACCTGCCGCACCTGCCTTCGCCACCGCCTTTGCCACCGAGTTTGCCACCGCCTTTAGCCCCACAGAACCGAAGGCTAAGGTCATTCTGAGCGTTATTGCCGGAAGTTTGCAGGGGCTAGAAGTGGAATTTGACGATCGCACCATTTGTATCATTGGTCGCGCCAAAGACTGTCACGTCCAGTTGCCGAATGACGAGTTGCACAAAACGATCTCTCGCTATCATTGCCTGCTCGATATTAATCCTCCGGTTGCGCGAATTCGGGATTTAGGAAGCCTCCACGGCACCTATATCAACGGTCAAATGATTGGCAAACGTCAACGCGACCAAACGCCCGAAGAAGGCGCCCAAATGAATTTCCCAGAACATGACCTAGCCAATGGCGACGAAATTAAGCTAGGACAAACCATTTTCTCGGTCAAGCTAGAAGCGATCGCCAAGGATGAGCCCGCGGCAGGAATCGATCAACCCCTCAATCCTTTCACTGGATTTCTGGGAAGCGTGCCGTTGATAGAATCATCTGGCGCTGTATCTAGTCACGAAGGCGGCTTAGAGTTGCCTGCCATTGAAGGATATACGCCAGAAAAACAGTTGAGCGACGGTGAGGCAGGGGTGATGTATTTGGCTCGGCAAAACTCTACCGATCAACGGGTGAACCTCAAGGTGATGCTGCCCCAAAAGGCAGTGCGGACTCCGGTTGTAGAATCCTTCTTGCAGGAAATAGAGCGAATTAAAACCTTGCGCCATCCCAATATTGTACGGCTCTTGGATTCTGGCTATCAAAATGACGCTTTTTTCTTTGCCTTGGAGGCTTGTGAAGGGTGCAGCGTGGTTGAACTGATGCAGCAACGGGGCGGACGCTTGCCGGTGGATGAGGCAGTGGCGATCGCCCTACAGGTGTTAGACGGTTTGGAGTATGCCCATCAGGTTACGCTTCCGGTGGGCAGATTCATGGAGCGATCGCCCCGTCCGCCTCAAGGACTGGTTCACTGCGATCTGAAGCCGAGTCATATTTACTGCCGGATGGGTCTGCACAAACTGTTAAAATTGCCGATTATGGGTTAGCGAAAGCTTTTGACCAAGCGGGTTTGGGGGGATTGTCGATGAGTGGAACAGCAGCCAATCTGCCTGTATTTATGCCCCGACAGCAAGCGGTCAACTTTAATTATGCGGAGGCTGAAGTGGATATATGGGCGATCGCTGCTTGCCTCTACTACATGATGACTGGCAGCTATCCCCGAGACTTTAGCCGCAATAAAGATCCCTACCTCGTCCTTCTACAAACCGATCCCATTTCCATTCGCCAACGAGAAGCCAATATCCCTCAACCTCTAGCCGATCTAATTGACCAAGCTTTGGTTGATAATCCCCAAATTATCTTCAAAACAGCAACAGCGTTTAAGCAAGCCTTAAAGGAGATTTATTAATGGATATTTACAGGCTATTTACAATCATCAATCCTGAGGTTTGACCTGTGACTCATTCGCCTCTTTTAATTGCCCAATTAACGGATACCCATTTGTTTTCTAATGGTAATCAGGAGATGCTGGGGTGTCGAACGAATCAATCTTTTCGTGCCGTGATTGCCCGGATATCAATGACGTGTCAGCCTCAGCCGGATGTGTTGCTGCTTACGGGAGATCTTTCTCAAGATGAAACGGTAGAGTCGTATCTGTATTTGCGATCGCTGATTGACCCGTTGCAAATTCCTACCTACTGGATTCCGGGCAACCATGACCAAGGTTTAGCCGATATGGAGCAGGTTTTAAACTCTGCTTTTATTTCGCCCGCAAAACAATTTAATCAGGGCGAATGGAACTTTATTTTGCTGAACACCATGATGATTGGCAAAGTTCAGGGACGGTTATCGGATGTAGAACTGACCCGATTAGAACAACAGTTGCAACGGCATCAGCAACCCACGATCGCCGTCCTCCATCATCCCCCGTTGCCAGTGGGAGCAACGTGCATGGATCGGATTCGGTTAGAAAATTCTGATGAACTATTTGAAGTAATCGATCGCTTTCCCCACGTTAAGCTAGTCCTCTTTGGGCATATCCATCATGCCTTTGAGCAGTTGCGGCGCAGCGTTCGCTATGTGGGTACGCCCTCAACTTGTGTGCAGCTTAAGCCTAAAAGTGAGGTGTTTACCCTTGACGATCGCCCGCCCGGATTTCGGTTGTTGTGGCTGTATCCGGATGGGCAATATGAGACGGAAGTGCGGCGAGTTGCGACCCTTGCGGCACCGGCAAAGCCGATCGCCACTGTTTAACTCTAGCGCGTAAATGGTCAGGCAACTTGTCGTCGTGGTGTGGATAAATGGGCAATCGTGGCTGGAGTTGCCATCCGGCGGGTTGAAGCAGTGCCGCAAGCTTTTCGTCACGGGGATGGGGATAGTCGGGGTTAACTTCATCTTTAGGGCTGATGCCGCCGAGGTCGCTGGCTCCCGCCTGTAGGCAAGCAATCAATTGAGGTGCATGGGGAACTAAGTTAGGGGGAATTTGCAACACAATATCAGCAGGTAACAGATGACGGGCGATCGCCACTAATTCCACCAGTTGATCGATTGCAAAAATTTCTCCTTGCCACGCTTGATGCTGTCCCGGACTGTGGGGCTGGAGAATCACTTCTTGAATGTGCCCCCAACAGCGATGGACTTGCGCGATCGCCGCCAACGTTTCCACCCAATCAGCCTCGGTTTCCCCTAACCCCAACAGTAAGCCCGTAGTAAATGGGATTTGTAGCTCACCCGCCTGTTCTAATTGCTGAAGTCTCAACGCGGGCACTTTGCTAGGCGCATGACGATGAACGGTCTGCAACAGCGCAGGTGTCATTTGCTCTAGCATTAACCCCATGGAAACGTTGACGGTTTTAAGTTGCGCCATTTCCTCACGAGTCAACAGTCCTGCGTTAGTGTGAGGCAAAAGCCTAGGCTAAGGGCAAGTTCACAGAGATCATAGATCCTTTGAAACCAGGCTAAGCGGCGATCGCTTTGAGGATGCACTTCGCCGCTGAGTACCAAAATTTCGATCACGCCCTGCTTTTGCAGCGATCGCAAAACTGCTTCCGCCTGTACCAAAGTCATCCATTCATCCTGTTTTGGATCAACCCGAAAGTTGCAGTAAGTGCAACGGTTGAAACATTCGTAGGTGGGAACCAGGGTGTATGCAGGGCTGTAAGTAACCGTTAAACTCACGTGTCAATCTCCAAGCATCGCACTAAGAACGCCCAGCGATCGGCAATCTCTTCAATAACCTTTGCAGTTGGCTTCCCAGCTCCGTGTCCTGCTTTAGTCTCAATCCTAATCATTACAGGTGCATTGCCCTGATGTGCTGCCTGTAATGCCGCTGCAAACTTAAAGCTGTGGGCTGGCACCACGCGATCGTCATGATCGGCAGTGGTAATCATTGTTGCAGGATATGCGGTACCCGGTTTGACATTGTGTAATGGCGAGTAGGCATAAAGTGCCTCAAACTCGTTCTCATTGTCAGACGAACCGTATTCCTCGCACCATGCCCAACCAATGGTAAATTTGTGAAATCGCAGCATATCTAGCACACCAACCGCAGGCAGCGCCGCACCAAATAAATCAGGGCGTTGAGTCATACAGGCTCCGACCAACAAGCCGCCGTTGCTACCGCCTGCGATCGCCAATTTCTTCGACGATGTATATTGATTAGCAATCAGCCATTCTGCCGCCGCAATAAAATCATCAAACACATTTTGTTTGCGCTGCTTTGTACCCGCCTGATGCCACTCTTCGCCATACTCGCCCCCTCCCCGCAAATTAGGAACCGCGTAAATTCCACCTAGCTCCATCCACACTAAATTGCTAGGCGAAAAAGACGGCGTAATGGAAATATTAAAACCGCCATAAGCATAAAGATAAGTTGGATTATTACCATCCAACACCAAGCCCTTTTTATGGGTAATAAACAGGGGTACTTTGGTGCCATCTTTACTGCTGTAGAAAACCTGCTGAGTTTCGTACTGTGAAGGATCAAAATCAACATTAGGCTGTCGAAAAATGCTGCTTTCTCCCGTCACCATGTTGTATCGATAGATGGTATTGGGCGTGGTAAATCCGGTAAAGCTGTAAAAGGTTTCGGTATCATGGCGCTTGCCACCAAACCCACCCGCTGAGCCAAGTCCAGGCAGTTCGACCTCTCGAACAAATGCGCCTGTAAGATCAAATATTTTAATTTGGGTATGGGCATCTTTCAGGTAAGACGCAACGAATTGATTATTAAGTAAACCTACGCCTTCCAGAGTTTCATCAGCCTGGGGAATGATTTCGTGAACGGTACTGGGATGGATGATGTCAATGGCGATCGCCCGTTTTCGAGGAGCATCTAAGTCTGTTTCAAACCAAAAGGTTGTACCATCGTTATCAATAAAGCTATAACTCGCTTCAAACTCTGAAATTAACTCTACAACCGGACTCTCAGAGCTATCCAGATCTTTGTAAAATACCAGATTTTTAGGCTGGCTACCCTTCCATACTGAGATAATCAAATAGCGCCCATCTTCCGTGACTCCGCCACCAAAGCCCCATTCTTTTTGGTCTGGACGCTCGTAGATTAAGACATCCTCAGCTTGGCTTGTGCCCAAACGATGATAGTAAAGTTTCTGAAAATAATTAACATCTTCTAACTTTGTTTCTTCATTTGGTTCAGCATAACGCGAGTAGAAAAAGCCTTGATTATCATGCGTCCAAGAAGCTCCTGAAAACTTAATCCACTGGAGATGATCGGACAAATCTTCTCCGGTTTCTACATCGCGCACTTTCCACTCTTGCCAGTCAGAACCCGCTGTCGATAAACCATACGCCATCAATCGCGCATCCTCACTAATCGATAAGCCAGAGAGAGCCACAGTCCCATCGCCAGATAACGTGTTGGGATCGAGCAATACTTTGGGTTCGGCATCTAAAGCGGGTAGGGTGTAGAGAACGCTTTGGTTTTGTAATCCATCATTTTTGAAATAGAAATAGCGATCGCCTTCCTTAAAGGGAATCCCATACTTTTCATAATCCCAAAGCTGTGTCAGTCGTGCCTTCAAAGTTTCTCGAATCGGGATGTCGTTGAGATAGGCAAACGTCACTTGGTTTTGCGCTTCAATCCAAGCTTGGCTCTCTTCAGAGTTCGGGTCTTCTAGCCAGCGATACGGATCGGCGATCGCCCGACCATGATAATCATCCACTTGGTCAACCGTAGCAGTAATGGGATAGCTCAGTTTCGTTGGAATCTGATCAGACTGAAGCATGGGGAAAGTTCTGAACAACAGTTCTTAATTTAACGTGTTCTTTCAGATCATTGCCCACAAAAAAGTCTCCCAACAGGGAGACTTTCAGTGCAACAAAATAGATTTATCTAGAAGCCGGTAGCTTTGGCACCAGCACATCCGATTTCTGTCCAATCTGACTCGCCCCAGCAGGCTCTCTCAGCAGGATCTCCCGAATGAACCTTGCTGCGGCTCTTTGCGCTAAACCGCCTGCAATATGCTGTCCCATTTCATGCAATTCCGGCTTTAGAAACAAACGAGGCACCAAGGGAACCAACAGTGCCGGATCAAATCCAGGCGTTTCGCGCAATAGCCCAACAATTCTTAAAATTCGATCTAAGTTGCTGGGTTCAGGCGTTGTAATAACTTTTTGGGCAGATTTAGATTGACCGGTAGACTGATCAGCCCAGCCCAACCAGCTCTCCACATTATGCTTAACTTGGTCTAGAGCATTACGCCCTAAATCATCCACCCCTTTCACAATTTCCTCTGCTAACGAGTCTCGAATAAATTCCCCGCGATCGGAAAAAAGAAACTCAACGGTCTGGTCTAATACTTGGTTAATGTCATAGTCTTGACTTTCCTGAGCATTGTTCAGCAGATTTTCTAGCCGATTCCAACGAAAACTACCATCTTTGAACAGAAGGTCTTGCAAAGAAGTTCTGAGTTCGGGAGACTGGTCGGTGAGCAAGCGCTTCGCGACATAGGGATAGGCTTTACTCAGCACCTTAAAGTCTGGATCAACGTTAATGGCAATTCCCTCTAACGTTACCAAAGAACGAATAATCAACGCATAATAAGCAGGCACTCGGAACGGGAAATCGTACATGACTTGAGAGAGCTGATCAGTAATGCTCTTAAAGTTTAGGGCTGCCACACTAGCCCCCAAAGCCCCATCAAACACTGACTTCAGCGCCGGAATAATAGGATCTAGATTGGTTTCAGGCGTTAAAAACTCTAGCTTTACGTAGTCATTTGCCAAACCCTCAAAGTCGCGGTTAACCAAATGCACCACTGCCTCAATTAAACCGTAGCGCTGATAAGGTTTGACTTCGCTCATCATGCCAAAATCTAGATAAGCCAGTTTGCCATCGGGCGTTGCCAGCAGGTTTCCTGGATGAGGATCGGCATGAAAAAAGCCATGCTCTAGCAGTTGCAGCAGAGAACATTGCACACCCACTTCCACCATGTAGCGAGCATCTAGACCCAACTCGCGGATTTCTTGAGGATTGGTTAATTTAACGCCATTAATCCATTCCATGGTCAGCACTCGCCGACCGCTGTACTGCCAATAAATTCGAGGAACGTAGATATCTGGCAAGTGCCCATACAGTTGAGCAAAGCGCTCGGCATTCCGCCCTTCCTGGGCATAGTCCATTTCTTCAAAAATGCGGGCACCAAACTCGTCCATAATGCCCACAACATCGCTGCGAACTCGTTTAATATTGTTGCTTGCCCAAGCAGCTATTTGCCGCAGAATATATAAATCTAAAGTAATCAGTTGCGCCAAGCCCGGACGCTGAACTTTGACTGCAACAGTCTCGCCGCTCTTGAGCTTGCCTTTATAAACCTGCCCTAATGAGGCGGCGGCGATCGGGTCGGCAGTTAGCTCGGCGTAGATATTTCGGGCGATCGCCCAATTCTTCCTCAATAAATTGATACGCCAACTCATTAGCAAAAGGTGGCAGTTGATCCTGCAATTGCGTCAGTTCTTCTAAATATTGCGGTGGCACTAAATCAGGGCGAGTCGAAAGGGCTTGTCCAATTTTGATATAAGCCGGACCTAGCCGCGTTAACACCTCTCGAACCCGAATCGCACGCTTACGTTGATTTTTCTCAATTTGTCCGGTTTGCCTGTCCCACAGCAACGCTAAGACAAAGGTTAAAAAATTCCACAGAATTCCTAATAACCGCCCCCACACTTTGAACGGGCGCTTGCCGTACTCAGCGGCGATCGCCTCCGGGTCATACCGAGGCGCTTCAGGTTCATCCACCACATGAATCGACTTGAGATGCTCTTGAGGGGCGGGATGGAGTTCGCTTTCCATCACCACAGCCGGAACGGAAGACGGATTGGAACTTGGAGTTAGGGTTTGCATAGGAGGCGATGGGAAGAAGGGAGTTTAGAGAGGCTTTAATTTTTCGGCGTTGCTGAATCACAGTATGAATTGCCCCTAAATCCCCCATTCTGGGGACTTCCGAACCTCAAAGTCCCCCAGAATGGGGGAT
>JAAUPA010000324.1 GCA_012034615.1 Leptolyngbyaceae cyanobacterium CSU_1_4
CCCTGGCGAACCGCCCCTCAACCCCCCAAATTGGGGACTTCTGATCCAGTTCTGTGCTTCAAAGTCCCAATTTGGGGGATTTAGGGGGCGAAAAAGCTTGGAACGAAGCCAGTCTAGACTTATGTATACACCGTAGCCTGCCGTGGGAGAAGGGCTGAGGGTGAGGTTAGTTGTCCATCGCGTTTCCCATCAAACTTATTTCATGTCAAACAAAGCCCAAATCCCCAACAGCGCCAAAACTGCCCCCAGAATTGACCGCAAGCTGACTTTTTCCCTCATCGAGAGCGCGATCGGAATGACAAATAGCGGGCTGGTAGCGGTCAGCGCTTGGGCAATTCCGGTGGCGGTAAACTTCAGCGCAATTTGCTGCAACCAAATGCCTAAGTAGGTGCTGGCAAAAGACGTGCTAACCAAAATGAACAGGAAACGGCGATCGCGCAGAGGTTGGAATTCTGCCCAGATTTGGCGTTGAAAGCTCATGAGAACGAGCAGAATCAAGACTCCGGCGACTAGACGAATCAGGCTTCCCCACAGCGGGCTGACGCTGGTTTCAGCTAAGGCTGCCCGGGATAAAACTGCTCCTGAGGCTTGAGCTAAGGCAGATAAAACGCCAAACCCAATGCCGCGCCAAGGACGTAATTTGCCTTGAAAATCATCAGGAACCCGTTCTAAAATGACCCAGGTGACTCCACCGACGGTCAAAACAATACCCATCCAGGCTCGGACACTGAGGGTTTCGCCTAAAAAAATGGCGGCAAACAGGGCGGCTAAGGGCGGTGCTAGGGCTTCAATCAGCAGCGATCGCCTTGCGCCTAAGCAGTTCAACGCTTCAAAAAAGGCTGTATCGCCTAACCCAATGCCCAGGGCTCCGCTCACGAGCAGTAATCCTAACGGCACCCTTTCCGCTTGCTGCAAAAAACTAGGGGAATCACCCATGAGGAATAAAGTGAGCACACTGAGGAAAATGGCGATCGTACATTTGGCAAAGTTGAGCACCAAGGGCGGAATTTGTCTGCCCATGATGACATAAACAAAGGAAGCGATCGCCCAAATTAAGGCGGCACTGAGGGCAGCAAGTTCGCCCTTAAAAGACACAAGAATCATAGGGAAAATATTAAAGTGAAATCTTCTTCTCAACGCTTAATTGCCCTAGCTCAACTCATGGCTGGAGAGTTTGACAATCAGCCTCAGGCAAGGGATCAGCCCGCTTGGTTTGTTCATCTGCGGTTATGGTATCGTCCTTTGCCCATGCGAATTGAGGGGAACTTGGCGTTCTTTGCAGAACAGGCAAATGCGTTAACGCCCGATCGACCTTACCGTCAGCGCATTGCTGTCCTGACAGAAGCTTCCGGCACTCTTCAAGTGCAATATCTAGCATTCAAACAGCCAGAGAAGTTTTTAGGAGCGGGGGCAAATCCTGGTTTATTAAAATCCTTGAGCTTAGAGGACTTAGAAAACTTGCCCGGATGCCGACTCAACGTCAGTGAAGAAGCCGGGAAATTTAAGGCAACGCCACAACCCGGAGAACCCTGTTATTTCCAGTACAATGGAGCGACTCGGCAAGTAGTTTTAGGGTTTGAGGTGAGTGCCGGAAAATTTTGGAGCTATGACCGAGGCGTTGATCCTGAGACTGGGCAGGGGTTGTGGGGAGCACTCATGGGTGCTTACGAGTTTCACCAGTGCGAAGTCTTTGCCAGGGAATTGATTCTTTAGCTCCCTAAATTACGCAGGAGCGGTGTGGAGGCACGGTGAGGAGCCCGACTTGAGTCATAAAAATGATGGACTGAAGCTATAGTCAGCTTTCAGTCGATCGCCCTTGTTCTTATCTAAGCTTGAAACACCTCTGCCTTCTAAAAGCAGAAGAGGAACCCGAGGTTCCTCCCCTTTAGCAGCGCCCTTTTCTTTAATGCACCAGTGCAGGCTGAGCGCTAAACGACTTCAAGACTCGATCGGCAATTTGAGCAGGCGTTAGACCCAACTCGATAAACGACTCCTCTGGCGTAGCATGATCCACTAACACATCGGGAATGCCAATGCGGGTAATGGGCACGACGACGTTGAGGTCTAGCAGCGCTTCGGCAACGGCTGAACCAAAGCCACCCATGAGACAACCTTCCTCTAGGGTGACGACTCGCCCGATTTGTTGAGCTAGCGGCGCAAATAGCTGAGTATCCAAGGGTTTGGCGAACCGCGCATTGATCACTGTCGCTTCAATGCCATGCTCACTCAAAATCTCTGCCGCCTGCATGGTGGGATAGACCATTGAGCCGTAACCCAGCATCAACACATCATCGCCTTGTCGCAGAATTTCGGCTTCACCAATGGGCAGCGGCTCCCAGCCTTCTTCCATGAGCGGAACGCCGTAGCCATTGCCCCGGGGATAGCGCATGGCGATCGCCCCCTCGGTATAATTCACTCCAGTCACAATCATGCGCTGCAACTCTGCCTCATCTTTAGGAGCCATCAGCACAATGTTAGGAATCGATCGCAGGTAGGCAATATCATACGCGCCTTGGTGTGTGGGACCATCTGCCCCGACAATGCCAGCGCGATCGAGGCAGAAGAATACGGGTAGCTTTTGAATGCAAACATCGTGAACAATTTGATCGTATGCCCGCTGCAAAAAGGTGGAGTAGATTGTAGCGACGGGACGCATTCCCTCGCAGGCAAGTCCGGCTGCCATGGTGATGGCGTGCTGCTCCGCGATACCGACATCAATATACTGATTAGGCAGCTTGGCTTGAAACTTGTCTAAGCCTGTGCCCGTACCCATGGCGGCAGTGATGGCAATGATGCGCGGATCGTTTTCTGCCAGTTTGGTTAGGGTGTGGGCGAATACTTTGGAATAGCTGGGGGGCTTGGGTTTGCTGGCGGGAATGGCTTTGCCCGTTGCGATGTTGAAAGGGTTTTGAGCGTGATAGCTGACCTGATCGGCTTCTGCGATCGCGTATCCTTTCCCCTTGATCGTTGCCACATGAACCAGCACCGGACCAGGATGCTTGTGTGCTTGCTGGAAGGTGGCAATCAGTTCTTCCAGATTATGTCCATCGACCGGCCCCATGTAGGTAAAGCCCAATTCTTCAAACACTGCTCCCACCTTGGGAACTGCCAGCCGCTTCATGCCTTCTTTAACCCTGGCAAGTTCGGGCGTTAAAGATTCACCTACAAACGGCAAGTGCTTAATTTGCTCTTCCAGGTTGTCTTTAAAGAACTGTACGGGCGGACTCAGCCGCATTTTGTTGAGGTAGCGGGGAATCGCGCCAACGTTGGGCGAAATCGACATATTGTTATCATTCAGCACCACCAGCAAATTGGTTTTGGGTAAATGTCCCGCGTGGTTGATGGCTTCCAATGCCATGCCCCCAGTTAAAGCTCCATCGCCAATGACCGCCACGACTTTATTCTTTTCGCCTCTGGCATCTCGTGCCAATGCCATGCCCAACGCGGCTGAAATACTCGTGGAAGCGTGACCTGCGCCGAAGTGATCAAACCGACTTTCGCTTCGCTTTAAATAACCCGCTACGCCTGCTTTTTGACGAAGGGTAGAGAAGCGATCGTAGCGTCCGGTGATGAGCTTGTGGGGATACGCCTGATGTCCTACGTCCCAGGTCACCTTATCCCGATCGAGATCAAGGGTCTGATAGAGCGCCAGGGTGAGTTCGACAACTCCCAGCCCAGGGCCTAGATGTCCGCCGCTAGCTGCTACGGTTTCTAAATGTTTCTCACGAATCTGTAACGCAATTTGCTTGAGCTGCTGTATCGATAGCCCATGCAATTGGTTGGGATGGGTGATTTCACTCAGGTGCATATGAAGGATACCTTGCGAAATGTAAAGTGTTCTATCTTCTATTGTTTCACTGTAATTCTTTCTAGGGGACGGATTTTATTAAGGTTTTCGGTGATTATTTGCAATTCTTTTTGAAAAAATGTATCGAAGGTCAGTTGGGCTATGGCTCAAGGGTCGTGTGGAATCCCGATCGCTCCACCACCAGCCCAGAGAAGTGTTCGCGAGGTACTGTAAGGAGAATCTACATCAGCCAAAGATTTGCTCCATAGATAAAGTTTCACCTTGGTGATATTCTTCTCTGGCAGCAGCAATATCGGTTAATAGTTGAGGATCTTTTAGTAATTTAACGCGATGTGCAACTTTCCTAAACTGCCCTCTCCCGCCCTGCGCTACCGTGTATACACAGCTCTAAACTGGCTTCATTGCAGTCTTTTTCGCCCCCAGCCCCTTCTCCCAATGCAGGCTACGGTGTATACATAAGTCTAGACTGGCTTCGTTCCAAGCTTTTTCGCCCCTAATCCCCAATGGACTTGAAGCACAGAATGGATCGGAAGTCCCCAATTTGGGGGGTTGG
>JAAUPA010000325.1 GCA_012034615.1 Leptolyngbyaceae cyanobacterium CSU_1_4
AACGCGCCCCAAAGACGATCCGAGTTACCAAACATCACTTTAATGCTTTGAATGCCCGTCATGTTTAGCAGAGCTTCATCCTGAGCCTTCAATTCCACAGGTAGTTTAATGACCCGTGGCATCTTGGCACTGACACCCGCAAAAGGTACGTGATATCCTTCTGCAATTGTCGCGTAACTTGCCTCGCCTCCTAAGATTTCTCCAGTTAAAGAAATTAGGCGATCGCCTTTGCCCAATGGGGAGGAGATGAACCCGTAGCTAGGGAAGCCAATGGAGAGTGAATCACTGCGTCCCAAGTATTGATTCACAAAGACTTCAGCGGTCGAGGCTGAGGTGTAATTACTAGGAATTTCACCTCGGAACTCATAAGCATTTTCTACCGCATAAGTAGCAAAAGCCTTCTGAACAACCACGTCAGAAATACCAGGTAAAGCCATCTTGACCAATCCCAGATTCTTACCCCATAACGCACCCTCGATAATGTTATTATCCAGGTCTGCATAACGGTTAAAGTTATAGGGGATTAAACCTGCAAGGTTGCCATCATAACCCTTTTCTAGGAACTGAGGGAACGAAACGAGGAAACGCTTATTTACCTGCGTCATCCCAGTTAAGTTATAGCCTTGACCCACTTCCATGTATCCCGCTTTAACAGCTTTTGTCAAGGCTGAAACATTAGAAGGGAATGCAGTTTCAAGGGTTAATTGAGTATCGGTTGACACGATGCGGATTTTACGAGCCGTCTTTGAGGTTGGATCGTAGAGGTAATCACCTTTTTTCAGTACCGATTTGAAGTTACTGTTAGTCCCTGTTACTGTCACTCCGCTAGAACTGATTGTGCCTTGCAGTGTGACAGGTTCAGCGGCTCCAGTGACTCGCAAGTAAGAACGGGCAACCTCATAAGGGCTGGGATAAAGCAGTTTACCCACTGAATCCAAATGCTTGAATTCACCCACGCTATAAAGACGACGATCGCTCAAGGCAACGACAACGCCTGAACCGTTGGAGGGACGCACATCAGCACTTGAGCTGGTCGTGTAGGATGAATCCCAAAGTGACTCAGCCGTAATCCAGCGCTGGTAATTCTGGCTGCCAGTCCGGTACGCAATGTTATTACCATCGTCATTGACCAACGGCTCAATAAATAGCGAATCGTTAGGATCAAGGCTTGCATCAGGAACCTGATAAACCTGGGAGCCATTGAAGCGGACAGCGAGGGAGAAGTGGGTCAAGGGATACTTCAAACCTTGTCCAATCTCAATGCTCAAGCCTTCATTTCCAACCTGGCTCAGTTCAACCATTGCCGATAGGCTTTGCTTGGTAATTTGAGCGTCTGTAAAGTCATGACGGAAGGGACGCTCCATCTTGACGGAAGTTGCCGAAATGACCTGAACAACCTTGACCGCTTCACCTGCGCGAGCAGGATCTACGATGTATGCTCCAGCTTGTAACTCACTGGAGAAGGTTGAATCTTCCCCGGTGACAATCAAACTATCAACTTCCAGGACAGCAGCCGTTAAAGCAGCCGTAAAACCGGATGTCAAGGTGAGGTGAGTTGCGTCCGCAATACTAGCAACAGTGCGAGATTGACGTTCACCGTCGATAACGGTATAAACAATATCACCCACGCTCAAAGCGCTTGCAAAACTGTGTCCCAGTTCCAACGACTTCCAGATTATCAATCTGGAGCGTAGCCGCGCCATTATCTGAGAACGCTTCAGAAACCGTAGCCGTCGTGTTGCTCGTAATCGAGTCTACGACACGCGCTTCCCCGTTGACATAGACGTTGTTTCCAACAATCAATTGATTTGAAAACTGTGTCCCAACACCTGTAATCACGCGATCGGTGATTGTCACTGTCCCAGTGACATTCTTGAACAATGCAAAGGTTGCGGTGCCCGCTAGATTTTCATATCGCTCGTAAGAGGCTGTCCCAGTCAAGGTCGATGGACCCGATACGCCATCTCCCACTAAGGAGTATTGAGAAGCGATCGTAAAGACGACCTCACCCACGCCTTCCGATGCTTCCGTATTGGCAATGATCTGATATCGCTTGCCGCTTCCGTTGGTAAATTCTACCTCTGCACCAATGAATTCATTAGCCCACGTACCCGGAGCAATCAAGGTAAACGTTGTCCCGGTCGCGTAAATAACTGGGCGATCGCTCAGTTTATTTTTGCGACCACCCCAGCGTCCCTCATTCGCGGCTGTAATCTTCAACGCGTCCGCGCCCAGGCTGTTCTTAAGAACGATTTCAGACCGACGAGCATGAGGTAGCTCAACACGGATTAGCCAAAGCTGACCTGCTCCGCCTCCAGTGGCATAGAACCCTTCTACTGCATCAGGCATCAGGTGAGAGCCGTCCGCGAATAAGTGCCAGTTTGGATCACGAGGATCACCGACAATTCTTGGTAAGCGGACTTACTTGTGAATGGCAACATAACGCCCATTGGAGCGCGTTTCATCAATCCTGTCATTTGGGTGCAGCCAAATTTTGGAGCGCTCAAGGCGTTGGCTCCTGCACGTTCGATTACCCGAACGCCAGGTTGACCTTGCTTCGCTCCAAAAACCCGCACAGCTTCTTGAACTGGCATAATTTTAATCCTACTAAAACATCAATTGATTTCTGAACTTAGCGAAGCAATTAACCTGCGGTTAACTGCTTATCCCCATTGCTCAAAACACCTTGCTCCCGAATGAGGAGGACACGCTCGATGATCGATCGCTTGCCGCCATTGAGGACAAATTCAGAGTTGGGTAAATGACTCTCACGTTCAACCTTATTCAGCTTTTCATGATCGGCTGACAACAGTGGATCTTCAGGATCTAGAATGATTGCGCCTTTAACCAAGGACTGCTTATAAGGCAATGTATCAATGTGACGAGAACACAGATCAATTTCATCAAATGTCAGTGGATGAAACTGGGTGCTTAGGAAGATTTCAGTTTCATCTGAACTCCGCTTACCCGTGAAGTTTTCTGGCACTGTAATCTGTAAAGGTTCTCGCCCCAGTCGTAACGCGACTTGCTGTTGAGTGGACATAAGTTTTCCTAAAAAGTAGACAAAAGAGAGCCACACCTGGCGGCGTGGCTCTCAAATACTTGTGACTTGTTCAGATTGCTCTGAGGATGTTGCTATTCTAGACAGAATTTTTTCACATCGAGCATAGATGTATCCCAATTAGAGCAAACTTCAGTAATACCACTCAAACGCGAATCTTTTTATTAATGATGGCTACTGAGCAGGAGTAATATCTGGCACTGCAACACCTGTCACAATTGGCGAAGTAGTGACGCGATCGCCAATGGAAAGATTAATTAATACTATGGTGAAACTAAGGGAAGGCAGTTGAGCCTCAATGATGCTCATATCTAAATCATCTGCCCTGATGTGATTAGAAACGATGACTCCGGTATTAGTGCCATAGGTCGGAGCATGAATCTTGTTTACCTCTGCAATTAAGCCGATCAAATGCTCCGTTGCCGCTCGCGTGTCCTGTAGATTTTGCCCTACCACACAGATCTCAATGGGCTGGTCGCATATTTGGGCGTGTCGCAGTAGTTGAGCCTGGTTGTCGGGCAATCTCAGGCTTTCATACGTTTCAATATTGCGGTGATTCCTGCTATCCATCAAGCGCAAAACGACGCATGGGGTTTCCTCGATTTGAAACGGCTGATTCCCCTCCGCGACAAAGGTAGGCAGATTGTACTCAAACATGATGAACGAGCGTCCGCGCACCGTTTGAGTTTCAATCTGAGCAATCCGGTCAGGATTTACACCTGGAATAGGTTCGCCCGTTCCTCCTTCCAGCCATCGAGTGAACTGTACGGGCTGACTGGAGAATAATTTAGGGATAGCAAACTCCATCAAATAAGCTAGTAAATTACCTGGAGCATAGTATCCAAACTTTAGCTCTGAGATGGGTGGCGAGGAGCGATCGCTCAAGCGCTGGAGCCGTAATCGAAATCTGAGCGGCGCTGTCCAATTAGCCGCCAATGTCCCCATTCCTTCCCTGATCTGCTCCGGTGTGCTGAATCCGCCAACCTGCCAAGCTCCAGCCTGGTAGCTCCATTCCTGATTAGCCTCGTCTAGCAGTGCGATCGCTATCCCTTCCTCTTGTGGCTTAATCTCAAATCCTGCATACCTCATTGCAAGTTTCGCCTCAAATGGGGGGGTTGTCAGTGTCCCAAGATCACCGATAAGCGCAAAACTTTTTGTCCCATAGTTGTACCCAAACCCAGAGGTTTCAGTGATTTCAGGTGGAACTAAGGCGATCGTGTGGATGAAGAAATGCATGGCGAGAATCAATTAACGTTTGAATATCTGTCTGATTTTTATTTTCTGGACACGATTAGTTTT
>JAAUPA010000326.1 GCA_012034615.1 Leptolyngbyaceae cyanobacterium CSU_1_4
TCAATTTCTTCCCGAGAGTTAGCGTGCATTTCCACCAAACGGCTAATCCGCTCAGTTTGCCTGTGGCAGTGTTAAGCACCGTGTCGCCCTTAGACAACGTGCCAGAGTAAAGGCGAGTAAAGGTCAATGCGCCAAAGCGATCGTCCATAATTTTAAACGCCAATGCCCGCAGCGGCTTCTCAGGATCAACCACCGCAAACGAGCCTGTTTCGTTACCTTCCAGGTCTACTTCGGGCTGAGGTAGAACTTCCATGGGGTTAGGTAAATAATCAACCACCGCATCCAGCACCAACTGCACACCCTTGTTTTTAAACGATGAACCGCAGTAAGTTGGGAAAAACTTAAGGTTGCGAGTGCCCTTACGAATGCACTTCTTGATCGCTTCTAGGCTAGGCTCTTCGCCTTCAAGATACTGCTCCATCACAGCATCATCTTGCTCAACCGCCATCTCGATGAGCTGCTCACGGTAAGTTTCAACGATTTCAGCCATGTCAGCCGGAACATCGGTAATGGTGTATCCCATCGGGTCGCCTGACTCATCCCAAACCCATGCCTTACGGGTGAGCAAATCAACCATCCCGACGAACTTTTCTTCGATACCGATCGGCAACACCATCACCAACGGTTTAGCCGCCAAGATTTGATCCACTTGCTTAATGACGCGGTAAAAATCAGCACCCGTGCGATCGAGCTTATTGATATAAATCAGGCGCGCCACTTTAGAATCGTTAGCATAGCGCCAGTTGGTTTCAGACTGAGGCTCTACACCTCCAGAGCCACAGAAAACCCCAACTCCACCATCTAGCACCTTCAAGGAGCGGTAAACTTCAATGGTGAAATCGACGTGACCGGGAGTATCAATAATGTTCAGTTGGTGCTCGTTCCAAAAGCAGGTGGTGGCAGCCGACTGAATGGTGATCCCGCGCTCTTGCTCCTGTGCCATGAAGTCTGTTGTTGCTGCGCCCTCGTGAACCTCACCGATTTTGTGGATTTTTCCGGTGAGCTTCAGGATTCTTTCAGTGGTGGTGGTTTTGCCAGCATCGACGTGAGCGAAGATGCCGATATTTCGATAGCGAGTAAGATCTTTCATAATTGCTCTGTTAGATTAAATGCAACAAACTGTTGGCGACCACCTGCAAGTGTCACGTAGAGGAAATCTGCTCTCAAAACCAGTACAGACTAGATTTTAGCCCTGAGGAAATAAAATCTTTGCTGTTAGCTGAGGCAGCATACTACATTACTGATTGTAAAGTGTGGAAGGTATAAAGGTTAAAGTAGTCTAGAAGATTGGGTATCTTGGGCAGCCAAAATATTTTTTGACCGTCTAAAAATACGCGCAACTCCAAACTTTCCACGTTAAGCTGCCCACCCCTATCGTTATGATCCAAAGTGCCTCACTGATTCTAGCGAGAGAACGGCAAATGGTGTTAAGAGGATGTTTGAAAAGTATGAGAATGTCATGCTGAATGTAGACAAAAACCAATTAACTGGCAAACAACGTCAGGTTGTGCAGCTTTTACAACCCCACTCGCAAATTCCTAGTTTGCACCGATTTTGTCAACAGCACGACTTGGACTTTAATTTTGTTAAGGGGTTCTTGTTAGGGGGAACCCTCGACGAGTGGGTGCAAGTTCGGGCGCTACCCAATGAAACGTGGGTGCCCACGCTTAAGGGAGAAAGCGGCGAAGTGACGGGCTTTCCTTTAGCCGAAAAACTCCTGCAAGGATGCAATCAACTAGAGCAACTTCAAGCCCAACTAGGACTGGCGTTTAGACTTCATTATGGGGCGTTGCGAAAAGAAAACGCTGTGGATATGGGTCTGCACGCGGGCGGCAAGATTATTGAGGTTCTTGAGCCCACGGTTTTGGAAAGCTTTCGGCGGCGGCAAGCAGCCTTGCAAAATTTAACCGAGGCTAATGCTACCGATCGCCAATGGTTAGCCGAGCAAGGCTTAATTATGCAGTCGGGAGAAATGGACTATAGGTTGGCGATCGCGCCGACCTTACAAGATTGGGTAATTAAGCCTCTGATTACGAACCTGACGACCGACCTTCTCATTTCGGGAAAATGGCAAGACGTAGAACTCAAGCCCTACAACATTCATGACGATGTTCCTGACATTGCCTATGGTCGTGCTACCGTGTTGACCGAGTGCATCCAGCGCATTCGCAATATTTTTCTGGGCATGGGTTTTGATGAAATGTCGGGATGCATTGTGGAATCGGCGTTCTGGAATTTTGATGTGCTATTTACGCCCCAAGACCACCCCGCCCGCGAAATTCAAGACACCTTTTACTTAGCCAATCCTGGCACGTTGCCGCTGCCCGATCGCCAGTTGGTTGAGCAGGTGAAACAGGTTCATGAACAAAGCTATGGCGATGAGTGGAGCGAGGCAGAGGCAAGCCAAGCGATTTTACGCGCCCATACTACGCCCTCAACGGCTCGGCGTTTATATCAAGCCCAGGGACAAAACGGAAAATATTTTTCCATTGACAAAGTGTTTAGAAATGAGAACGTCGATCGCACCCATTTAGCCGAATTTCATCAAATTGAAGGCGTGGTGATTGGCGAACTTTTGAGCGTTCGCACCCTGATTGGCTACCTCACTTATTTCTATGAACAGCTCGGCTTTCAGCAGCTCAAGTTTAAGCCGACCTACAATCCTTACACCGAGCCTTCCCTAGAAGTATATGCTTATCATCCTCCTAGCCAAAAATATTTGGAAGTGGGCAATTCAGGCTTATTCCGTCCTGAAATGCTAGAGCCGTTAGGCTGTGGTGGCAAGTCTACGATCGCTTGGGGGCTGGGGCTAGAGCGAATTGCCATGATTTTGTATGACGTAGACAAGTTATCAAACCTGGTGGGTCCTGATATTCGGTTGCATTCTCCCTAAACAACTCCTATGCCCACTATTTCGTTCTCTTTAGAATACTTGCAGCGGTTAACCCCCGTGACACCGCAACAACTAGAGCAGCAGGCATTTAACTATGGGTTAGAAGCCACACTGCACCCTCACACCCTAGAAGTAGAAGTCACTGCCGATCGCCCCGACCTGCTGGCAGCAGAGGGGTTTGCCCGTGCTGTGAATATCTACAACGGCAGTGAGCGATCGCTCCCGGAAGCCTTAGAAGATTCTGGACGCATCGTTCGGGTTGATGCGTCGGTGCGATCGCTCCGTCCGTTTATTGGGGCATTAATTGTTGAACAAGTAGAGTTAGGAGAGGCAGGGCTAGAGGCTCTCATTCAGTTTCAGGAAAAGATAACGCAAACCTTCGGACGACATCGCAAAAAGATTGCTGTTGGGGTCTATGACTTATCTGCCATTACCGGCACCCTCGAATACACGGCTGCCCACAAAGATGCCCTGTCATTTATCCCCATCCACAGCAATGCAGCCCTGACTGCTCGAGAGATCCTGGCGCACCATCCCACCGGAAAATTGTATGCCCATACCTTGCCCGAAGGTGATTTTGTTCCGGTTCTACGCGATTCCACAAACCAGGTTTTATCCATGCCGCCTATTATTAACGCGAATGGAGTCGGTAACGTTACATCGCAAGCGCGCAGCTTGTTCATTGACGTGACGGGAACCAGTGCAAAAGCCGTGACCGAAGTGGTTAATATTTTAGCACACAATTTTCTCGACTGCGGCGCCCAAGTTAAAACGGTCACGATCGAATCTGCCGATGGAAACAAGGTCACACCTGACTTACAGCCGAAAGCGATCGCCTTTTCTGCCCGTTTTCTCAACGAAATGATCGGCACCAACATTGCTAAAAAAGACCTGCACACTTACCTTTCTCGCATGGGGCTAGAAACCACCGGAACCAACGTGATTTTGGTGCCCACTTACCGCACTGATATTTTTAGCCAAATCGATATTGCCGGAGACTTAATGGTGGCAGTAGGGTTAGATCAGTTGAAGGCCGACTTGGGCGTGATTCGGTTTCATACCGGCACCGCCGATTCGCTTAAGGATCTGAGCCATACGGTCGGAGATTGGGCACAGCGCATGGGCTTAATGGAGGTCAAAAGCTTTATCTTGACCGATCCAGAAATACTGACATTATTTTCACCCCACGCCATTCAAACCGAAAACGCCAAAAGCCGCAGCTACAGCGCTGCCCGCACGACTTTACAAGCCGGGTTACTAGAAATTCTGTCGCACAACATTAGCGCCCCCAAGCCTCTCAATCTTTACGAAATTGGAATCTGGTTTAGTTTCCGTTTCTTCGTCGATTTTGTTCGAGATCGGCTGGCGGCTGCCCGTGCCGATTCTACCCAAAGCACGACCTGTGCCAGATCCTTGAAAATGTCATCCGGTAGTGAGTAATAGGACATTTGG
>JAAUPA010000327.1 GCA_012034615.1 Leptolyngbyaceae cyanobacterium CSU_1_4
ATCTTCAGTGCCGAATCAACTGCCTCGGAGCCAGAGTTGGCAAAAACACATGGTCAATCCAGACAGGCGCTAGCTTGACCAGGCGATCGGCAAGTTCAAAAACGCCAGGATGACCCATTTGAAAGGCGGGAGAATAGTCTAACGTCATCACCTGCTTTTGCACGGCGTTGGCGATCGCTTCTCGTCCGTGTCCCGCATTCACACACCACAGACCCGCCGTGCCATCTAGTACCTGTCGTCCGTCTTCAGTCGTGAAGTGCATATCTTTTGCCGATACCATAATGCGCGGCGCGGCTTTAAACTGCCGATTTGCGGTGAAGGGCATCCAGAAGGCTTCTAGCTCAGGGCGGGTGAGTGGTGGCATGACTTTTAGTTAGTACGTGTATACTATTTTGAGTAACCTAGTTCAAGAAGCCTTAACTTCTGAACCAACTGAACTTACGCTTGAGGTAGCAACGCCACGATTTGATCAACAAACTGTTGATGATCCACAACGGGCTTAGAGATGTAATCGTCTGCACCGCTTTGTAAGAGGAAGTTCTCCCGATCGCCTTCCATGGCGTGAGCGGTTACTAAAATAATAGGCAAACTGGCGGTTTCTGGATCAGCTTTTAACATTTGCGTGATCCGAATGCCATCGACTGGTTTACCCTGATAAACGCTGTGGGAGAGCGAAACGTCCATTAAAATCAAGTCTACTTCCCGCGACTGGGCAATTTTCATCACCTCATCCACGTTTTCAGTATGCTTAACTTCCAGCCCAGCCCGTTTCGTCAAAATTTTGGAAAACACTCGTGCGTTAATCAAATCATCTTCTACTATCAAAACTGTCTTCATAAGCTCTCTACCTGTTCAATCTCAAAATGCTGCACTTGAGTAGTCTTTAGTAGTCTTTGATCAATCAATCTACAGTTAGATGCCTATTCATAAGCCTACGATATTACTGTTAAAACAACCTGTTAAAAAAACAGGAACGCTAATTTTGCTCATTAGGCTTTTTACTCTCCTCGCCTTCCCCATCTTTTAATCTTCAGGAACTCGATCTCATGGCTGACCAATTAAGCATTCTCCCCGCAGGGCAGGTGATTCCGACCGCACTACACCTTGAAGTACAACAGTCTTATCTAGAGTACGCCATGAGTGTGATTGTGGGACGGGCGCTACCCGATGTGCGAGATGGACTCAAACCCGTACACAGACGGATTTTGTACGCCATGCATGAGTTGGGTTTAACGCCCGATCGCCCCTATCGGAAATGTGCCCGTGTGGTGGGGGATGTGTTGGGTAAATACCATCCCCATGGCGATCAGTCGGTCTATGATGCCCTGGTACGAATGGTGCAAGACTTTTCCAGCCGCTACCCGTTGCTAGAAGGACACGGCAACTTTGGCTCGGTGGATGACGATCCTCCGGCGGCAATGCGGTATACTGAAACGCGGTTAGCCTCGGTGGGAAACGAAGGCTTGCTCAACGAAATTGGAGAAGCAACCGTTGATTTTACCGGGAACTTTGATAATTCTCAGCAGGAACCGATCGTTTTACCTGCCCAGTTGCCCTTCTTGCTGCTGAATGGCTGCTCTGGGATTGCCGTAGGAATGGCGACCAATATTCCGCCCCACAATTTGGGCGAAGTGGTGGATGGTTTAATTGCCCTGATTGATCGTCCTGACTTACCCGATGCCGATTTGTTCCGGCTGATTCCGGCACCCGATTTTCCTACGGGCGGCGAAATCCTTAGTTTGGAAGGTGTGCAAGATGCTTACCGAACCGGGCGAGGTAGTGTTCCAGTGCGGGGAGTTGCCACTCTGGAGGAAGTGACAGGGCGCGGACGGCAGCGGCGGATGGCGATCGTGATTACGGAATTGCCGTTTCAGGTCAACAAGGCAAGCTGGATTGAAAAAATTGCCGACTTGACGAATCAGGGCAGAATTGAAGGCATTGTTGATATCCGAGATGAGAGCGATCGGGATGGAATGCGCGTGGTGATTGAGCTAAAGCGCGATGTCCAGCCTGCTGTGGTGCTCAATACGCTGTATAAAATTACGCCGCTGCAAAGTAACTTTGGGGTGATTATGCTGGCGATCGTTAACGGTCAGCCGCGCCAGTTGCCGCTACGGGAGCTATTGCAAACCTTCCTCGATTTCCGCGAAGAAACCCTGACTCGGCAATATTCTAATGAGCTGGAGAAAGCCGAAGGGCGGGCGCACATTTTAGAGGGGCAGCTATTGGCGCTGGAGAATTTGGATCGGGTCATTCACATTTTGCGAAATGCGCCGGATGGGACGACAGCGAAAATGCAGATGAAGGAGGATTTAGAGTTTAGCGATCGCCAAGCCGACTCTATTCTTTCGATGCCCCTGCGGCGGTTAACCGGATTGGAGCGGCAAAATCTTCAGACCGAGTTTGAAGAGATCAGTCAGCGCATGGAGGATCTGCATTCACTGCTCGACAACCGTAAAGAGTTGCTAAAGTCTTTGAAAAAGATTTGCGATCGCTCAAACGTAAATACGCCGACCCGCGCCGCACCCGGATTTTGACTGCCACAGAACGGGCAACCGAAACCGCCCAACTTGCCGAAATTGCTGCTGAGGAGTTGGTCGCTGAGGAGACGATCGTCGAGCTAACCCAGCGGGGCTATGTGCGTCGCCTTACCCCGAAGGCATTTCAAAAACGGCAGTCGAACCTGGAAGATCTGCCTATGGGCAAGTTAGTGGAAAGGGATGACTTTACGACTGAGATGCATCGGGCGATCGAAAAACAACAAATGTTGGTGCTAACCCGCAGCGGCAAAGCCTACACCATTAATGTGGGCGATATTCCTTTAACGCCTCGTCAGTCTAAAGGAACCCCAACAGTAGCGCTGCTGCCCCTCACAGCCCAGGGTGAAACTGAAAGCGTTGTGGCGCAGTTTGTTTTGCCCAGCGATCTAGAGGATTTGAAAGGATGGTATTTGACGATGCTGACTCAGCAAGGACGGATTAAACGGGTTGCCTTATCAGAATTTATGAACCTGAGTGGGCGAGGGCTGACCGCTACCAAAATTAAAGAGGACGATGAATTAGCCTATGCCATTCAGGTGCAAGTGGGTGATCAGTTGGTGATTGCGACGACAGGCGGACGGATTTTGCGGTTCCAGGTCGATGATGAGCAAATTCCGGTGATGGGTCGGGCGGCGCAAGGCATCCAGATTGTGCGGCTGCGGAAGCAAGAAGCCTTAGTCGGCTGTGTGGCGCTGGGCACTGAGGACGAGATGCTGCTGGTATCTGCTCAAGGCTATGCAAAACGAATGCAGGTGAAGCTGGTACGCACGATTAAGCGCGGGGATTTGGGGATTCAGGGGATTCAATTTGCTTTGAAAACCGACGTTCTAGCGGCGATCGCCCCGGCTTTCCCTGACACCGAAGTCACCCTGATCACAAACGAAGACCGCATGATGAAAAACCCCATCGAGGCAATTCCTCAACAGGGCAGAGAAGGGAAGGGCGATCGCTTGGTGAAGTTAAACAAACAAGAACTGGTGAAGGAAGTGGCGATCGCCGATATCGAACAACCTGAAGAGTAGAACGATCTGAAGAGCAGAACAGCCGAGATCCTACCACCAGCGCAGTTGCAAGTAACCTAACACAGGTCGCTTTTGTTCTTCCTCAGTGTTCCATTCCACCAGTTTGTAAGTTCCAAAAACGTGATCCCACCAATCCACCGCCAGTCCAAAGTTGTGGTGCCACATTCCATATTTGTGGTGAACATAATGCACGGGCATTTTCATCCAAAAGACCTTTGCCGGGTTTTCATGCTGAAGCTGGTGGGCATAAGCCGAAAAAGCAGCGAAAAATAACGCGCCCAAAAACCAGCCCAGCCCTGCCTGCCAAGACACAAAAAACACCAGGCACATGACAATAATGCTGCCCTTAACATAGTCCAAAAACTCCCACAAAACGCCCTGCCCCTCATTGCGACGGTGATGATCGCGGTGGCGTTCGCCAATTTTGGGAGAAACGTGCATGAGGCGATGCAGCCAATACTCGACCAGGCTAGCCAGAATAAATGCAGCAATAAAACAGGCGATCGCAACCATCCACATAGCCATAACTTTCCTCACACCCAAAAAATACGAAAACTAGTTTCAGTATCTTAACGGTTCTCGCCCTAGACTTCAGTCCAAAAGGGTCACAGAGAGAAACTGTCTACTCTTTATACAAAACCCCTCTCCTGGAATAGACTACGGTGTATACATAAGTCTAGACTGACCTCGTTCCAAGCTTTTTCGCCCCCTAAATCCCCCAAATTGGGGGACTTTGAAGCACAGAACTGGGTCGGAAGTCCCCCA
>JAAUPA010000040.1 GCA_012034615.1 Leptolyngbyaceae cyanobacterium CSU_1_4
CTTCCGAACCTTTCAAAGTCCCTCAGAATGGGGGATTTAGGGGGCAAATTCATACGTGATTCAGCAACGCCGAATTTTGAATTGATCACTTTGAATTCTTTCACCCCCCATCTTTATTTCTTGACAGACCACTAGAAACTCATAACAGCCCCTAATAACTAAGAGACGATAACTGAGGAATAGGAGATTCTTGAAGGGTTTCGTTGTATTGAACCAGGCGCTCGATCGCCCGATCCATCAGCGCCAAGCCCTGTTCCAGCGTTTCCACAACTGCCAGTTGTCCTCGCAGTTCCGAGGCACCCATAAACCCTTTAGCATACCAAGTCATGTGCTTACGGGCTTGACGAATACCCCGATCGCCCTTGTAAGCCCACAGCATTTCTAAATGTTCTCGGGCACACTGAAGCCGCTCAATAGGCGTTGGGGGCAGGCGCAGTTCTCCCGTTTTAAGAAAATGATCCACCTCGCCCACCAAAAACGGATAGCCTAAAGTCCCCCGCGAACACATAACCCCATCCGCCTGGGTTTCCTCCAAGCACCGCACCGCTGCATCGACCGAAAAAATATCACCATTGGCAATGACCGGAATAGACAGAACTGCCTTCACCCGCGTAATCCAATCCCAGCGGGCTGTGCCGTTGTAGCCCTGAGCCCGAGTGCGACCATGAAGCGTCAGCATTTGTGCCCCCGCATCTTGCATTCGTTGGGCAAACTCGACGGCATTGATTTCTTGGTCTGACCAGCCAATGCGAGTTTTAACCGTGACAGGCACCTTTACAGCGTTGACGACCGATCGCACAATCGCCTCTGCCAGTTCTGGCTGCCGCAGCAAAGAAGACCCACCCCCGTTTTTAGTAATTTTGTTGACCGGACAGCCCATATTAATATCTACCGTGTCTGCCCCTTCATCTACGGCTCGTTGGGCTGCCTCTGCCAAAAAGTCGGGGCGACAATCAAACAATTGAATGCTGATAGGGCGCTCGTGGGGGTCAATCTCCATGAGCTTGGGAAGTTCTTTGACATAGTGCAAGCCCGTGGCATTGACCATTTCGGTATACATCATAGAGTCCGGCGCATAGCGGCGCACCAGCCTTCTAAACACCAGGTCGGTTACTCCCGACAACGGCGACTGTAAAACGCGGCTCTTCACCTCCAACTGTCCAATTTTGAGCGGAGTAGAAAATCGGGCTTGGAGGCTGGGCGACAGAGAAACCATGAGCGTGTCGAAAATTCTAGGATGTTCTCATTGTATCGTGGGGCGGAGGCAGAGATTGACAGTCTGAGAGAGAGCTGTTCCAACGATGGAAGCTTCACGGCAGGAAATCTAGAAACCAGAAGTCTAGAAACCAGAAATCTAGAGGGAAAGGATTTAGAGGGAAAGAATTTAGGAGATAGGGGCGGGCGATCGCCCTCCTCTGCCAGATCTTTTCCCCGACCCTCTGCCAGTTCTGCTGCTTCGCTTCGAGCCCTTTGGCAATCAAGCTGAATTTGAGCTTTGAGATCCTCTAAAGAGGCAAACTTCTGTTCGGGGCGAAGAAAGCTTTCTAGTTCAACCGTCAATGTTTGCCCGTACAGATCCCCTGACCAGTCGAGCAGATGAACTTCGATGGTTGGCTTGGGCGGTTCTTGCCCCGCCACAGTAGGGCGATCGCCAATATTCATCACCCCCCACCCCTCCACAGTCGAAGCGTTGACCCGCACCCGATACACGCCCTTCCGCGGCAGAAACTTCTCTCGCGGTAGCGCTAAGTTGGCAGTGGGAAAGCCCAGGGTTCTGCCCAACTGCCGACCCGGCACCACCTCGCCCACGAGGGCATAGGGTCTACCCAAAAGTTGAGTCACTTGACGGGGATTGCCGTTTTCGAGGGCGTGGCGAATCGCCGAACTACTGACTCGTTCGCCTGCGGCAGTGTAAAGTGGGACAACGCTGACCGCAACCTGGTGTTGAGCGCGATCGCCTTCAAATCTTCAGTTGTTCCAGTTCGGCATTTGCCAAACCGAAAGTTTTGCCCGACGCTGACCCGCCGCACCTGGAGCTGCTGCACCAAAATTTTTTCAACAAATTCTTGGGGGGTCAAACTAGCCAACGCTTCGTCAAACGGCAACAATACCAACTGCTCTACACCCAACCTTTCGAGATGCTGCACTTTTTCAGCAAGTGGCGTGAGCAAAGTACGACATTGCCCCGTGAAAAATTCTTGGGGATGGGGACTGAAAGTGACTACGGTAGGAAATACTTTTCTGAGCCAGATAGTGATTTTTCGCGATCTGGCAAAATGGGCTGAATAACTTTTCGATGCCCTTGATGGATGCCATCAAAGTTACCCAGGGCAACGAGTGTCGGTGTTTTTACAGTGGTCAGAGAAGAGATTATCCACACGCTTTACATTCTGACACGAAAGGAACGTTTGGTTAACATGTTTTAGTTAACCAAGCGTTGTCGTTAATACATCATTAGGCGCTGCATCAGCCGCCAATCCATTAGCCACCAATCCATCCGCCAATCCATTAGCCGCCAATCCATGGGTCGCCAATCCATGGGTGGCTAACACATTAACTTCTAATCCTTCCCAGGCTATCAGGCTATTGGGATAGGCGCTCACCACATCATCCTTAATGCGATCCATAAAATCATCGTCATGCAGCGGATCGTGGTGGAAAATCACGAGCTTTTTGACATTGGCAAATTTTGCCAGCTTTACGGCTTCTTGCCAGGTGGAATGACCCCAGCCGACTTTGCTAGTTTTCTTACAATGGTATTCTTCGTCGGTATAGGTGGAATCATAAATCAACACATCTGCATCTTGGGCGAGGCGAACGACGTTTTCATCGCAGCGATCGGGATAATGTTCGGTGTCGGTGACATAGGCTGCTGCATGTCCTCGCCAGTTAACGCGATAGCCGATCGCCTCCCCCGGATGGTTCAGCAAGGCACTTTCGACTAATACTTCTTCGCCAACTGCCACCGAATCCCCAATGGCTAAGTCAAAAAACTTGAGGTCAGCTCCCATGATTTGCAGTGGCACAGGAAAATTGGGGTGAAGCATTTGGTCATTCAGTCGCTGCTCAATGGTGGAGCGTTAGGGGCGATCGCCCCGTAAATGTTAAAGTGATTTCCTTTTACAAATGCCGGAATAAAAAATGGAAAACCTTGAATATGATCCCAATGGGAATGGGTGAAAAATAGGTGAGCTTCTACGGGAAGTTGTCGCATGAGGGATTGTCCTAACACACGCAATCCTGTGCCGCCATCAAAAATCAGGCGGTTGCCCCCCACGCACATTTCAACACAGGACGTATTACCGCCATAGCGCACCGTACTATGCCCCGGACAAGCAATACTGCCCCGTACTCCCCAAAAACGAACTGTGAATTGGTCTTCAACGTTAGACATGTGCAATTCTCGACAGTTTCCACAAAACCGAAACAAACTGAACCTAATCAACCTGAAAGCTGCTTAAACCTGAGCCTGATGTAATTTGATCAAGAGAATCAACCTAATTTAGAGGTAAACCAGGTTAAACAAGCATTTTTCCAGGTATACAACTTTCCCCTCAGATTTTCAAAGATCTTTAAAAAAGAGCTCATACCCTACTATTCCCCCCATTTGAATCCAAAGCCTCAAGGGCAGGCAGGAATTTTAAGAAACTGAGGGTGCGATCGGCAAGTTCCAGCTTTTCAGACAAAACAGCCCCGAAACGCAGGTCATGTTGTATTGCAATGGCGTAATCGTAATATAGTTCTGCCGAATGGCTTGCACATCAGTAGGAGCTTTTTTGAACCACTCTAGGTCAGATTGAGGCGTTTTTAGCCCTGACAAGGCAGTCGGGTCAAGGGCGTGGTCAAACACTTCTTCCAAAACTTCGCCAGCCAGCCAGTAGTAAGTTTTTCCCCTCGGATCCACTCGTTTCTCGAACTGGTCGAAGTAGCGCCGCACACCTTGGCGCGTCATCATGGCTCCGGCAATTTTATCGGGCGGAACGGGCGGAACATTAACATTCAAGAGGGTGGGTTGAGGCAGAGGAGATTCGGCAAGATGCGCCACTAGCACTTGGGCAAAGTCGGCGGCGGGCTGGAACGTTTGGTGGGTAAAACTGGTGAGACTCAGGGCAATGCTGGGAATCCCTTCGATGACTCCTTCCATGGCTGCCGAGACGGTTCCTGAGTACAAGACATCAGTGCCCAGGTTAGCGCCATGGTTAATGCCCGACAGCACCAGATCGGGGGGAGCCTCTAGCAATGCGCCTAGAGCCAGTTTGACACAATCGGCAGGAGTGCCTGAAGATGCCCAAGCTTTGATGGAGGGATGAAACACGGATTCAACCCGTTCTGCCCGAATTGGGTCATGAATTGTCAACCCGTGCCCGGTGGCTGAGCGTTCGCGATCGGGACACACAACCGTAACTTGGTGTCCTGCGGCTGCCAGGGTGTTGGCTAGGGTGCGGATGCCCAAGGCAAACACGCCATCGTCGTTGCTAATTAAAAGGTTCATGGGTAGAGAGGAAATGGTCTTCGGTTGGGATCTTAACTGTAGACTGTTAGGGATATCCTTAAAGTCTTACGTGACACCCTACTCCCGGCAATGACTACACCGCTCAGTGATCTTGAAATGCAATTGGTCGCGCTGAAACAAGAGGCGCAACAGGCGATCGCCACCACCACCACCCTCGAAGACCTTGAGCAACTGCGCATCAAGTATTTGGGAAAGAAGGGCAGTTTGTCCCAAGTTCTGGGCGGCATGGGTCGGCTAGATGCCTCAGAGCGCCCTCGTATTGGGGCTTCTGCCAACGAAGTCAAAGAAATCATTCAGGCAGAACTCGATCAAAAAAAAGCCACGCTGCAATCGGCACAGATCGAAGCAAAGCTCATTTCAGAAGCCCTGGATGTGACCATGCCAGGAGTTTTTTATCCCCAAGGTCGGGCTCATCCGCTGACCAGCACCATTGAACGAGCGCTAGATGTGTTTGTGGGCCTGGGCTACACTGTGGCAGAGGGTCCCGAAATGGAGACAGATTACTACAACTTTGAGGCGCTGAATACCCCTGCCGATCATCCGGCACGAGATATGCAAGATACTTTCTATCTTTCAGATGGTAACCTGTTGCGGACGCATACTTCCTCAGTGCAGATTCGCTACATGGAGAACAATGAGCCGCCGATCCGGGTGGCGGCTCCGGGGCGGGTTTATCGGCGGGATACCGTAGATGCCACCCATTCGGCAGTGTTTCACCAGATTGAGATTTTGGCAGTGGATGAAGGGCTGACCTTTACCGATTTGCGCGGCACCATTAAGATTTTTCTAGAGGCAATGTTTGGAGATTTGCCGATTCGCTTTCGACCGAGCTTTTTTCCGTTCACTGAGCCTTCTGCTGAGGTCGATGTGCAGTGGCGGGGGCGTTGGCTGGAGGTTTTGGGCTGTGGTATGGTTGACCCGAATGTGCTCAAATCGGTGGGCTATGATCCAGAAATTTATACTGGGTTTGCAGCGGGTTTTGGCGTAGAGCGGTTTGCTATGGTGCTGCATCAAATGGATGATATTCGCCGCTTGTATAACAGCGACCTGCGCTTTTTACGGCAGTTTTAAGCTGTGATAGTTCCGATAGTTCTCGCTGCGACGGATTTGGCTACGGCAGTTCTAGCTGCGACGGGTTGGATATTCGGGCTTAAGCATGGAGAAGATTGCGAAAGACTCGAAGCGATCGCCTTTCCTGACGCAGTCTCTCAGGATTCCCTCCAACTGAAACCCCACCGATTCATAAACATGCCACGCCCGGTGGTTGTAGTCTTTGACATCTAACCAAAGACGATGAATGTTCCAAGTTTCAAAGGCAAGCTGTTGTAAAAGCCGCAGAGTTGCTTTGCCATACCCCTTGCCTTTTTGGGTAATCACGAGGCGCTGAATACAGAGGGATTGATGCGGATCGGTGAGCCCGTAAAGAATGGTGTATCCAACCGCGCCCTCGGCTTCGATGATGAAGTGGAGGGTGTTGGGGTCGGCGATCGCTTCTTCGTGCTGTTGGCGCGTCCATTGAGACACAAAATCTCGATTATCTGGGTGGTTTTCGGCAGTCAGGACAAAATTGAGATCTGCAAACGTGGTGGGGCGGAGAGAGCTTGACATAATGATAGATAGTAGGTAAGGGCTAGCTGTATCTTGGGTTGCAAAGAGTGAAAGATTTTGTGGGTGCCCTGAGCAAGCTTCAGCAGAAAAGCGTTTAGTGAAGGGTCAAACCGCTCTCAACTCCTTGATCTGCCACGACAAAGCGAGGCTGCGAAGGATGTATCCGTGCCACCACTTCATAGTTAATGGTTCCCATCCACCCTGCCAACTGTTCCGCCGTAATCTGTTCCTCGCCATCTGACCCTAAGAGGGTGGCAACAGTGCCTACTTCGACCTGGGGAATATGGGTGACATCAACCATGAACATGTTCATGCAAATCCGGCCTCTGACGGGCGATCGCGTTCCATTGATTAATACATAGCCTAAGTTAGAAAGACGGCGATCATACCCTTCGTGATAGCCCAAGGGTAAAACGGCGATCCGCAGGGGGTAAGTTGCCCGAAAGGTGCGCCCATAGCTGACATAGCCGCCCGCAGGCACCTCTTTAACCTGTACCACTCGCGATCGCCAAGACAGCACAGGCTGAAGATTAGGCACATCATCGCCCGCAGCCGCTGAGACCTGAAGAACCTTGGCATAAGTTTCTTTAGAAGACCATAGCCCATAGGCCGCCAGCCCCACCCGCACCAGAGAAGCATGGGTTTGGTTCCACAAAATAGTGGCAGCAGAATTAGCAGAATGCACCATGGGCACCTCAAACCCCGCTTCTTTAAACCAATGATGAGCCTCTTGCAACTGCGCTAGCTGCGCCAAAGCAAAGCGGTGATCAGTCGTATCTTCAATGTCGGCGTAATGAGTGGCAATGCCTTCTAGCTCAATGCCTTCTAGCTGATTCACCAATTGTGCCAGCTTAAGGGCATCTTTCGTCGGCAAGCCCTGACGATGGGTGCCCGTCTCAATTTTGAGGTGAACCGGAACAGAATAACCAACTGCTCGCCCTGCCTTCGCCAAAGCCATCGCCACGTCTGCATCATAGAGCACCACCCGGGCACGAGTCGTAGCGACCAACGGCGCTTGAGCCGCAGAAACATTCCCACAGATATAAATAGGCGCTTCAATGCCTGCCTCTCGGAGGCGAACGGCTTCATAGGCAAAGTTGACGATGAGCCAGTCTGCACCAGCGGCAACAAATTCGCGGGCGCAGGCTGTCATGCCATGCCCAAACCCATCACTTTTAACCACAATGCCCAGCTTAACCTGCCGACCCACTCGCTGGCGCAGAAGCTGGATGTTGGCTTGGATGGCGCGTCTGGAAACTTCACACCAAGAGGATTCTGCGGGAATGGTTTGAGAAAATTCTAGAGACATGGAGGAAAGTTGCTCTTGAGGGATAATACTGCTATGTTTTCTCAGCGCTTTAACAGCTAGCCCAGGGAAACGATCTTTAGAGGCTTCTGTGGGTTGAAGCTATTCAAAAAGGAGACTCAAAAAATGTCAAGTTCTATCTGGAAAGGTTTTTTGGCGATCGCCGTCATCACTCCCATTTTGGCGATCGGCTCCCCCGCTCTAGCAGATCTACGGCTAGGCGACAGAGGCGATGCCGTAAGAGATTTACAGGAAAGACTCAACATTAGCGCCGATGGAATCTATGGTCAGGATACAAGAGACGCGGTTCTGCTGTATCAAGCCGAGCAAGGTTTAACCCGAGATGGCATTGCCGGGGAAGAAACATTGAGGTCGCTCGGGTTAGACCCCAATAGTCGCGGGGAGGTCTTCCTGACTGCCCCTGGCTCTGTCAATGAATCCCCCGGCGGGCCCTATCGAGTCGTCATTCCAGGCGACGATCAGGACAAGTTGGCGCGCGCCCGTCAAGTGATTGGCGATGCGTCAATTTCCTCAGATTCTAGGTCGGGGGATTACATTGACGCGGGGGATATGCCACCCGCGCGGATGCAGACGAGGTGGTTCAACAGCTCCAAGAGCGTGACCTAGATGCCCGGGTTGATTTTAGGAGAAATTAGTGAGGAAGAGGGGAGATTTCAAAAAACTCGCAGGCGGCAGTTTTAACCGCCACCGCTGTTGCAGGAGAGAGCAAAACGCCGTTGCGATAATGTCCGGTTGCTAAAAAAACATTGTTATAGCCTGACATTGGCTCAATGATGGGGGCGGGGCGGTTGTGAGGACGGGGGCGCAGACCTGTCCAGCTTTGCACAATGGTGCTATTGGCAAGGGCAGGATAGAGGGCGATCGCCCTTGCCAAAACTTTCTCAAGCAATGCCTCCTCTGCCACCACTGCCCCGGTCTCACTGGGAAACTCAACGGTTGCCCCAATCCAATATTCACCTTGCTCCAATGGCACGATATGGGTATCGTCTCCGTTAAGGGCAGGGTGAAACGGGGAGCCGGTTGATTGGTTTTTAGGCGCAAGGCTTGTCCTAGCACAGGAAGAATTTCGACGGGCTGCTCTGCGGTTTGAGTGAGAGCAGTGGAACCTAGTCCGGCTGAAATAACCACCCAGTCGGCAGCAATACTTCTCGTTTGGGTGTGTACTTGCCCACAGCTCGGCGCACCCTCTAGTTTTTCTACTTTGGCATCAAACTGAAAAGAAACGCCATTTTTCTGAGCTGCTGCAACGAGGGCAAGGGTAAGGGCAGTGGGGTCGATTTGAAGATCTTGGGGAGAGTAGATGGCTCCAGTAATAGGGAAAGGGTGGAGATGAGGATTGAGGTAAGGGCAAGCGGCGTTTAGCTCTGCCTCATTCCATCGTTTTAGGCTCCAGCCTTGAGCCTGCCGAGTTTCTATCAAAGCTTCCCATCGAGATAAATCTTCTCCAGCAAAGCAGAGGCGCAAGATGCCGTGCCGATTCCAGGGAAGGGTTTGCCCGGTCAGTGCTTCTAGCTCAGGAATTAGGGTGGCATAGCGGCGAATGCTGGTCTGTCTTAAGTTCCAGGCGCTGCCTTTGGTTTTTTGGCTAATAATGCCCATGAGAACGCCCAAGGCGGCTCCAGTTGCGGCTTGGGCGGGGGGAGATTGGTCGAGCACCGTGATGGTGAGATTGGGTATGCGGCTGAGTTCGTAGGCGATCGCCGCTCCAACTACACCACATCCAATCACCACAATGTTCCGGCTCATGCTTTGAGGCTCATGCTTTCGGGGCTCATTCTATTAAGCGGCTCATGCCTTAAGAAGCTGAGGGCAAATATTTTAGATAAACCTCAAAGTCTTGGAGCGCGCCATTATAGTTCTTTAAAGCTTTAGAAGGATTCCGTTCCGTCGCGGCTTCATCAATTTCGTTGAGATGCCCAAACACGTCTTTAGCCGCAGCCAAGGCAGCCGTTTGAGTTTTTCAGGGGCAAGCTTACGGGCTAGGCTCGCCATTTTAGCGCGAAGTTCGCCCAAATCGCCGTGGATAAAGGAGCTGACTTCTGTCCAATCTTCAGCTTGCACCTTTGCAGGGAGTTCGAGGAGGCGATCGCGCAAAGTATCCACACTTCTTCTGTAGACCTGAATTTGCTCCAGTTGGGCATCGCTATACAAAGGTCCTTTTGCCACCGGAGCGCCACTACAGCTCACCAAGAAAACAGTCATTGCCGCCAAGGCAAGAGCCAGAATAGACCTAAAACGAAACATAAGCAGGATTAAGGGTTAGAGGGACAAAATATTTGGAAATCATCAGGAAATGACTCCTTAGATTAGATCTTATCCCGTTAGGGCAGGGTTGAGGCAAGGGAGGCAGGGTAGATTCAGGCGCTGACTAGATACCTCATCTTTTTTAGGGAGCCGCAGGAGAAGGGTAAGATTCTTCGTGGTCGATGCTGCCCATGCGAGGGAGAGGCCAAAACCGGAATGCTGCCCGCCCAATCAAGTTTTGGCGGGGGACATAACCCCAAAAATGGCTGTCATAGCTGTTGTTACGGTTGTCACCCAAAACTAGGTAAGAGTCGTCTGGAACAATTTCGGGACCCCACTGGTAATTGGGCTTGGCGGCAATATAGTCTTCGAGTAAGGGCTGGTTGTTGATCAAAACCTTGCCTTCTTTGACTTCTACTCGTTCGCCAGGCAAGCCAATGACCCGTTTGATAAAAGCGTCCTTCTGCAATTCTGGGTTTTGCTGCTTGAGGCGATCGGGCGGCCAAAACACGACAATGTCGCCCCGATTGGGCGGGTGGAATAGATAGCTGATTTTCTCAACCATAAGGCGATCGTTCACCTCCAGCGTCGGCACCATGGATTCAGTCGGAATATAGCGAGGTTCGGCGATAAACTGTCGAATGCCAAAAGCCAGAAGTAGGCTGATCCCTAGGGTTTTTGCAGCTTCGACCCAAGAGTTTTCGGTCTTTTGCGAGGAGGAGCGATCCGATTGTTCAGACACATCAAGACTCATAGATTCACGAAGAAATGGATTTTGCAGGATTGTTAGCCCGGTTGAGCGTTGGCGTTATTTTTTTTCAGGTTGACCTTTTCGGGCTAACCTTCTCCAGGTTGACTGACAGCGCCAGTTGGCGACTCAGCTAGTTTAGGTGATTAGTTTGGGTTAGGAGACTGCCCGGGCTGCTCCAGCGTTTCGGGGTCAACATTGCCGACCCTTGCCAGAGGCCAGAATCGGAACGCTGCCCGACCAATAATATTTTGACGAGGCACATAGCCCCAGAAGTGACTATCGTAGCTATTATTGCGGTTATCGCCCAACACTAGATAAGAGTTGTCGGGAACAATTTCAGGACCCCATTCATACTCTGGCTCGGCTTGAATGTATTGCTCCTGTAGGGGGCGATCGTTGATATAAACCTTGCCTGCTTTCACTTGTACCTTTTCTCCAGGCAGACCAATCAGGCGTTTTATGAAGGCATCTTTCAGCTTGGGTTGTTGCTGTCTCAAGCGATCGTTGGGCCAAAACACAATAATGTCTTCCCGTTGGGGCGGATGGACGAGATAGCTCAGCTTTTCAATGATGAGGCGATCGTTGATCTCGAGGGTCGGCACCATGGACTCAGAGGGAATGTATCGAGCTTCTGCAACAAATTGCCGAATCCCCAACGCCAGAAACAGGCTGAGCCCGATTGTTTTTAGGGCTTCTACCCAAGAATTTTCATCTTTTTGAGGCGGTGAGGGTTTTGTAGGAGACTGAGCCTCATTAGGAATGGGAGGCAGAGACTTGTCGTTAGGTTCAGAGTGATTTGACATAGGTTACTTGAAATGATTCAGTTCCAGTCGAAAAACCCAGAACGGGACGACTAGTAGTAAGTAGATAGGCTAGAACAATTTATTAATGCGCTCTTTAGAGATATGGCATCCTAGCTCTAACATAATAGAGGTTTATCCAAAGCACAGACCTTAATCTGTGTTGCCCTCTCTTGAGGGGGCTCCTCCCTGCCCTTTACTTTTCCTCTTTATGACTCCTCCTCCTTTACTGATCCGTCATGCCCGCATCTTGTGCCCCAATGGCGAGTTCCTAATGGGGGATGTTCAGATCAGCGGTCAAGAAATTATCCAGGTTGCGCCCTCGATCGCCCTTCCAACCGGCGCTATAGAAATTGACGCAGAAGGTTTGACTTTGTTGCCCGGCGTGATTGATCCGCAGGTGCATTTTCGTGAACCGGGGCTGGAGCACAAGGAAGACCTGTTCACCGCAAGCTGTGCTTGTGCCAAGGGTGGGGTCACTTCTTTTTTAGAAATGCCTAATACGAAGCCGTTAACCACCACTCAGGCAGCATTGGATGACAAACTTCAACGGGCTGCGTCTAAGTGTTTGGTCAACTATGGCTTTTTTATTGGGGCAACGGCAGAGCATTTGCCCGATTTGCTGCAAGCTCATCCAACGCCCGGTATCAAAGTTTTTATGGGGTCGATGCATGGGGCGCTATTGGTCGATCAGGAATCTGCACTGGAGCAAATTTTTGCAGAAGGGCACCGTCTCATTGCGGTTCATGCCGAAGACCAAGCCCGCATCCGCGATCGCCGCCTTCAATTTGCCCACCACACCGATCCCGCCATCCATTCCCAAATCCAAGATAACCAAGCGGCGCTCCTAGCCACTCAACTTGCCCTCAAGCTCTCAAAGCGTTACCAGCGTCGCCTGCATATCCTCCACCTGTCCACTGCCGAGGAAGCAAATTTGCTGCGCCAAGACAAGCCCGCCTGGGTCACTGCTGAAGTCACGCCGCAACACTTATTACTCAACACCACTGCCTACCAAACCATCGGCGGATTGGCTCAAATGAACCCGCCCCTGCGATCGCCCCACGACAACGAAGTGCTTTGGCAAGCCCTCAAAGACGGCGTGATTGACTTCATTGCCACCGATCATGCGCCCCACACCCTAGAGGAAAAAGCCCAGCCCTACCCCAATACGCCTTCAGGAATGCCTGGAGTAGAAACTTCTTTGCCCCTGATGTTGACCCAGGCAATGCAAGGAAAATGCACGATCGCCCAAGTTTCTCACTGGATGTCTACGGCAGTTGCCCGGGCTTACGGGATTCCGAAAAAGGGGGCGATCGCGGCTGGCTACGATGCAGACTTGGTGCTAGTTGATTTAGACACCTATCGTCCTGTGCTTCGATCAGAGCTCCAGACTAAATGCGGCTGGAGCCCGTTTGAGGGCTGGAACCTGACTGGATTTCCAGTGATCACGGTGGTAGGAGGTCAAGTTGCCTACGAGCGCGGAACGCTGCATACCCAAGTCCGCGGACGAGCACTGGCATTTGAAAGCACTGCCCCCTAGCGCCTCACCAATAGAGCTGTCCAAAGCGTTGGCGAATCGCCATAATGTTCGATCGCCTCTATGTGATACTGAGCTGTGCCAGCCTCATCCTTTAGCAAAATACAGTCCTGGCAATTAACGCCATCGCGGTCTGCCGTCATGTAAATTTTGTGGCTGCCCTCAGCCGGGCTCAGAAAATAATGACAGCCTTGAATCTGCCGAGTGTAGTTATGAATTTTTCCTGGATGTCGTCTTTTCACTTCAAAGCTCAGAAACCTGAAAGCAAGCGTCAATCCGAAAATACTGATTTCCATAGAGCTTTATGAAATTTCAACACTTCCTAAACTGGAACCCTTGCCTAAACTGGTCTCATCCAATCTGGACTGACCTGCGGTTGAAGCAAGGAGTAGATTTCAACTTCCCCGATGTTGGCTGACAATTCCTGACCACTGCACCTTTTTTTGGCGATCGCGGCGATAAGAAAAGAAATGGTCAGGGGTTTGGTAGGTGCAATAGGGAGCGATCGAGATCTGCTCAGCCCTGATTCCTAATTGCTCAAGCTGCAATGCATTAACCCGCCGCACATCAAGCTTAACCCGCCCAGGCTGGGGATCGTTCAAAATTGGAGAGTGCGGCAATTGTTGTGCGGCTGCCAAAATTGCGTCAGTCTCGATTCCAACCCTCGGAACCAAAGAGGCAGTGACTTGAGCCGCCACCGTGGTAGAAACTTGGTAGACTTCCCCCGCGATCGCCGGTCCCATGGCAACTCGCAGATTCTCTAAGCGACTCCCTTGGGCTAATAAGCGATCGATCGCCCGGGGCACAATCTCTGCTGCCGTGCCTCGCCAGCCGGCATGAACTGCCGAAACCGCCCCCGTTGCCAAATCAGCAATCAAAACTGGCGTACAATCAGCGCTACAAGCCCAAACTGCCTGATTTCCCCGCTCTGTCACTAGCCCATCAGCTTCCAATAAAGGAGATTCTTCTGAACCAGAAGGTTTTCGAGTTCTGACGGACTCAGAACAACATTACCATGAACTTGCTTGACCCGATAAACCTCAGCAGTGGGCTCAAGAACTTGCACAAGCTCCGCCGGAGGGCGCGCCCAGAACTGTTGTGTGAAGAAACCATGAGGCAGATCTTCTAAAAGAGTACAGGTTAAGTAAGGAAGAGTTTGCCAAGTTTTCCAGTGCCAAGTGTTCATACGGATAAGGCGTGAAGGATTAAAAACGATCGACTGGGTGATTCCTACCGAGATCAAGATTCAAAGCGCAATATTTGCAGCACACCGCTAAATTTAATCTATTGGATCTATATTGATTTCGTAGCCACGGTTTTGGCAGCAAAAGCTGATGAGTGAATGGTTTCAAAGATTTTAAAATCATCCTGACCAAGCGAACCTAGGAGTGTAGCAAGCAATAGAACTAGACGATTGATAGAACCAGAGGGTTAGAATGATGAACGGAAAGGTTACCCATGTACCTAGATTAGGTCAGTGAAGAGGCTGTAAAGCCTTAGGGGTAGCTGATGTTACAATTACCTAGCCTCAGGATAATGAGAGTTAGGAACACTCATCTGGTTAAATTAATCATTAGACGCAGCAATTTTTTTGCCTAATCGCACTAAAATGGCGCTGCAACTTTAGGATTCCTCTCAGGGTAACCTCGATCGCCCGAACATTTTCTGGTAAGACGCAGTAATGACTCAAAGACCTGATTCAAAACGGATATCTCACCGCTTCTTTAGCCAACGGGCACTGCTGGCAAGCGGACTTAGTTGTCTCAGCGGCATGAGTTTCTTTGGCTCGGCTGGGATGGTGGTAGCGCAGACTTCACCTTCCCCAGAAATGCCTGTTGTCCCGAGCGCTCACGATCTCCTAGATTCTGCTCCGCCAACCCCTATTCCTGCTGTTGCGCCGCCCTCTATTGCCATAGAGCCGCAGCCCTCTCCTCCCCCAGAAGCAGAACTTGAGCCCGCCGCGATCGCCCCTGCGGCTCCTGCCGCTCAGCCCGTAGAACCGAGCAGTCCCGAGCCGGTGAGCGCCGAGACCCCCCTGGTTTCTCATGATCTAGCCGAAAAAGCAAAGGCTTTGGGCAGCAACTACATTGACTCTACGCCTTATGATGTGGGCGCAACCCCTTACCAACCCCCCAGTGCGATCGTCCTTTCGGATCGGTCTTCGGGGTGTCAAGCTGTGGTTAACAAGGGCGACATTGCCCCTGGAAGCATTTGTGAGCAACTTCAAAATAGCTCCATTGCCCAGTCATCAGCCCAGGCAGTAGCTCAGTCGGCAGGAGGTTCAAATTACTCTGGCGGCTACAATTCAGTTAGCTTGGGTTCGGTTAGCCTCAGTTCCTACGGTCTGGGTCTTTCAGGGCGGACGACTCCATCAGGCAAAGATTACTACAACCTCACCTCTCGTCCTCCCGCTAAGCTAGGGAATGGCAATATTGGGATGATGTTTCCTCTATCCATCCCGGCGGTCATTACGTCTGCCTTCGGTTGGCGAATTCATCCCATTTTTGGTGAAAGTCGATTCCACCCAGGAACAGATATAGGCGCAGATCAAGGCACTCCGGTCTTAGCCGCTTTTGCAGGGAAGGTGGAAATTGCTGACTTTATGGGCGGCTATGGTTTGGCGGTTGTCCTGCGGCACAATAAGGACACCGAAGAAACTCTCTATGCCCACCTTTCTGAGCTATTTGTCAAGCCGGGAGAGATGGTTAAGCAAGGGGAAGTGATTGGTCGAGTCGGAAGCACTGGCAATTCAACCGGACCTCACCTTCACTTCGAGTTCCGCCAACATAGCTCGGATGGCTCTTGGGTGACGCTAGATCCTGGGCAAGCGTTAGAGTTTTCTTTGGCAAAGTTTGTGACCAATCTTCAACTTGCCCAAGCGAAAAAGCCCTTGGTGGCTCAAGTGGTTGATCCGCTTCAGCGGCTTAAGGTTGTCCTTCAGGAGGCAAAGCAGGCGCAACTTGCTAAAAAGAATGTCCAGGCGATCGGCAATGTTCTGCCTACTATCCAGTCTAAATAGGTAGACGATGGGCTCGGGGTGGCGCATGGCGCTTGAGGCTGCCAATTATCCAGAATCCTGCCCTTAATCTGAGGCTGCTCTTGATCTTGAGATTAAGGGCAGGATTTTTTGGGCGAGTTTTCCATCCAAAACGCACCTAGAAGGGCAATGATCATTCTGTACAGAGAACTTATTCTAAAAATACTTGTGCCAGGAGCATCTCACAGTAGCGACTGAGGAGCAGGAGCGATCGCCCATCAGGTTCCACCGTTGATCGTGGGTGGCAGATTGACGCGCTGATTTCAAAAATATTAAGTCTATACTGAGCAATCGCAACTGCTTATTAATTTCAGTTTGATAAGATTGAGCTTTAACCCCCAACTTCTCTTCATTGACCCCGCCCATCCCCTGCTGCATTTTTAGAAAGATTGACTGAAACTCGGCTACATCTTGACGGTGAGCCGCGATCGCTTGCAGTTGGGAAACCTGTTGTTGAAGGTCTTCGTAATGTGGGCGATAGTTTTCCATTAACCTATTTTTACTCTTTGCAATTCACTGCTGACCTTAAGATTAGACCTCCTATCTCCGCCCATCCAACCCCAGCATAGGGTTTTAGTGAGGAACAAATCATGAGTAGAGAGTCAAATTGTAATTAAGAACACCTAAAATTTGATAGTATTTTTAACAATCTAGGCGATCGCAGTTCATTAACCTGACTGCTTGAGGCACCCTAAACTATTAAATAATTTTTTATTGATCTTTTGAGGCTACAGCTAGGCTTTAACGGGGTTATCTCTGGAAGGTTCACCGAGGTAGTGCTTCCAGATTATTTTCAAATTGTTTACGGGCTAGATCGCGTACTATTGCAAACACTACACCTTCGGATATTCCTATGGTCTCTGTGCTCAACAGCATGAATGCATCTGCTTCGCCGACCCTCCCCACTGATATCACCCTGCCGGATTGGCTGAAGGAGTGTTTAATCAATCAGCGATCGCCCTTAGTTGCGAGGGCTCAAACGGCTCACCTTCAGATGTTTCCTTAGTCTGCCAAGCCTTTGACTTTGCCTACTGTCTTCACGAAGGTCAGCTCCGCGCCTCTGGCGAACCTTACATTGCCCATCCGGTCGCCGTTGCCGGATTACTCCGGGAGTTGGGCGGCAGCGCTGAAATGATGGCAGCCGGTTTTTTACATGATGTGATTGAAGATACAGACGTGACGGCCGAAGAAATTGAACGCCGCTTTGGGGCAGGAGTTCGGCAGCTTGTAGAAGGGGTGACTAAGCTCTCTAAACTCAACTTTTCCTCCAAAAAAGATCAACAAGCAGAAAACTTTCGCCGCATGTTTTTGGCAATGGCAAAAGACATCCGCGTCATCGTCGTCAAGCTTGCCGATCGCCTCCACAACATGCGAACGCTAGAACATTTAAACGACGAAAAGCGCTGTCGTATTGCCCTCGAAACCCGTGAAATTTTCGCTCCCCTGGCAAATCGCTTGGGGATCGGTCGTTTAAAGTGGGAATTAGAAGACTTGGCATTTAAGTATTTAGAGCCAGAGTCTTACCGAGAAATGCAGGGCTTGGTGACGGGCAAACGAACCGAGCGCGAAGAACGTTTGGCTCAGGTTGGAGAAATGCTGCGCGATCGCCTCAGCCAACTCGGCATCCAGTGCCACGATATCAACGGTCGCCCCAAACATCTCTACGGCATTTACCAAAAAATGCAGCGCCAGCAAAAAAGCTTCAAAGATATCTATGATGTGGCTGCCATTCGCATCATAGTGGAAACCAACGATGAATGCTACCGCGCCCTAGCCGTGGTTCACGATGCCTTCCGCCCCATCCCTGGACGCTTCAAAGACTACATTGGTCTGCCCAAACCCAACCGCTACCAGTCCCTTCATACCGTAGTAATTGGCACCTCTGGACGACCCATCGAAGTGCAAATTCGCACCCTAGAAATGCACCAAGTCGCAGAATACGGCATTGCCGCCCATTGGAAATACAAAGAAACCGGCGGCTCTGTTGCCAAAGTCACCACCGAAGACGAGAAATTTACCTGGCTCCGTCAGCTTGTGGAGTGGCAAAGCGACATGAAAGATGCCCAAGAATATATGCAGGGTGTCAAAGACAACTTGTTCGATGCTGAGGTTTACGTTTTTACGCCCAGCGGCGATGTGTTTGCCCTCAGCCAAGGCGCAACGCCAGTAGACTTTGCCTATCGGATTCATACCGAGGTGGGCAATCACTGCGCAGGCGCAAAGGTGAATGAGCGGATGGTCACCCTAGGCACGCCCCTAAAAACAGGCGATATCGTCGAAATTATTACCCAAAAAAATTCGCGCCCTAGCCTAGATTGGCTTAACTTTGCGGTGACGACTAGCGCCCGTAATCGGATTCGGCAATGGTATAAGCGATCGCACCGCGACGAAAATATTTTACGGGGGCGCGAAATGCTAGAAAAAGAGTTAGGCAAGAGCGGCTTTGAAGCCCTCCTGAAATCCGAACCGATGCAGGCAGTTGCCGAACGCTGTAACTACTCCTCCGCCGAAGATCTTTTAGCAGCCGTTGGATACGGCGAAGTCACCCTGAACCTAGTGCTCAACCGCATTCGAGAAGCGATCAAAATTCGCCAACCGATCGCCCCAGCCCCCAGCAACAGCGCCGTAGCCAGCACGCTTCCGCCCTCTGCGCCTGCGTCGTTGCCCAGTAGCCGCTCTAAAGATTCTCCCATTATTGGCGTTGAGGGCCTGCTGTATGGACTGGCAGGTTGCTGCAATCCGGTTCCGGGCGAACCCATTATTGGCGTGGTGACTCTGAGCAGCCGAGGGATTTCTATTCATCGGCAAGGCTGTCATAATACCGACGCGATTCCTGGCGATCGCCTCATTCCGGTGCGCTGGAACAACAACCCTCTTCAAAGCCATCGCCCCCCGACCTACCCTGTGGAATTGCAAATTGAAGTGATCGATCGCGTTGGTGTGCTCAAAGACGTGCTCTCTCGGCTCAGCGACCATAATATAAACGTTCGCAGCGCCCAGGTCAAAACCTTCCCCGGTCAAACCGCAACCATTAGCCTCGGCATTGATGTTGTTGACCACGAGCAACTAGAACGCACCTTTACCCAAATTCGCAAAATGAGCGATATCCTCAAGCTCAGACGGTTAAACCAAGTCGAAGAAGTCTAGAAGACGTTTGTTTAATTTAAACGTTGCCTTTACCCATCCGCTTCTGCCGGGAATTTCTAGAGCGAGATTTTTTAGTCGGCACATGGGCGGGGTTTCCTTTCATCATGCCAAACCCTGCCCCGCTCACCATCAAATAGCCCACAGCCAGAACAAAACTGATAGACGTAATCCGCAGGCGGGCGCGGCGCATTTCTTGTTGAAGATTCGACTTAGCCTGAGCCTGCTGCTCTTCAATTTGCTTAATGCCAGCCGATCGCGCCTTAGCAACTTCTGCCTCTAGCAGCTTCGGGTCATTTTTAACGCGATCGAGCGTTTCCTTCAATTCTTGAAGCTGGGCTTTATCGGCTGCGCTCACCTGGTCATTCTGTAGTTCTGCCTCCAGCCTTGCCGCTTGCTCCCGGTTAGAGAGCAGGGCGTTTACCTGTCCTTGCCGCAGGGTTAACTGTCGCTCTAACTGTTGTGCTCCTGTCTCTGCCTGCTGGTTAATTTCCTGGGTAGAAGCCGAACTCACTAAGCGATTGCTATTAAAATACAGCGGCGTGAACAGCAGAAACATCACGCCCAATCCAGCCGACAACAGCACGGCTGAGGCTAAAAGCTTTCGAGCCGAACCCCGATTGATGGAGTCATCCATCCACATGCCCCAGAACAACAGCGCCAAACCTAATAAAGGAACCACCCCACGCCCTACAAATTGATCGATGAGATTGGCGAGCCATTCGTTATTGAGAAAATTGGGCGGAAAAGCAAGGGTGAGATAGTCAACAAGGATGCCTAAAATGAGCGCCACGCCTGCAAGTTTGAGGAGATTGGAGATATCGGAAGCGGATCGGCTTTCTGCTTGCATAGGGGGAGGGGAATAACAGAACCCATTCAGGGTTCCCCGAAATATCTAGCAGGCATCACTCGCCTTTTTTTCGGTGTTGCCAGGAAAGTATGAAGCTTGCCCCTGGGTTGGGAAAAGACCAAGAGCTACTACAAACGACAGGTTTTGCGATCGCGCTCATAGGCTTCATCTTGCCATGCAAATGCAAAATGGCTAACGGCGTTAACCTGCGGCGACATCTGCTGAAGCGTCAACATCTGCCATTCCAAGGGCGGATGATCATGAAACCACGCGCCCCAAGTTCCTGCCAAAGCCGGAATCACCTGAGTTTCGGGCGGAGCCTTCGCCAAAACACGCTGAATTTCTGCCACAATGCAGCTCATGTCCCCACAGGTTGAATAAGCCATAGGATGCCATTCCATCGCACTCGGGAACTGATCCCAGGGCTGTAACCTTGCATCGTAGCCCTGGGCACCAATAGTTTGATTGCCATTTGGAAAGAACACCGCTCCGGCAGGAATCCCTCGCTCCTGTACTGACCCAGTTGCCCTTGCCAGAAAGTCGAGTACGCCCTGAAAGGCATGGGCAATGCTTAAGAACCAAAGTTGGCTTTGTAACTGGTCGTGGGTGAGCGGGGTGGGCGAAGGGATCTGTCCCTGCCAAAGCGGCTCTTGGTCTTGAGGATATTGGGATGCGATCGCTCTGACCTCGGTAGGCGAGACAAAGCCTTGAGCTAAGTACCGCCGAATTAATTCTCGTCCTCTATCATTTTGGGCGCGTTGAAACAGTGCCTCCTGGGAAGCGTTGCCATAAATCCATAAATCTTGCACTTTGCTGGCGATCGTGGCACTGCCCGTTCCTCTGGGATAACGCAAATAGTCAAACAAAACGCCATCAGGCTGTCGTTTCAAGATGGCTTGGACTAGGGTGGAATAATCCTGTTGTGCTTGAGGACTGTAAGGGTCAACAAAGGTTTCGTTAGAAGCTAGGGCTCCGGTTGAGGATACATCTGGGCTGCCAAAGCTGAGACTGGTCTGCCCTTGCCCATTGCGGGCTAGGGTTTGCTCGGCATGGGGATGCAAGCTGTAGGTGTAGCCAAAGTTGAGCGCAAACATCCAGCTATAAACCCGGATGCCTCGGGCGCGTCCTTTGGCGATCGCCTCTGCCAACAAATCTCGCTGCTCATAGCCGGGTTGCCACAACACCGAAGACCAAGTCGTATCATTATCCTGGCTAGGTAGGAGCACCTGCCCATCTGAAAAAACTTCCAGATAGACCTGGTTATAGCCCTTGCTTAAAATGCGATCGAAAATCTCATCCAGCTTTCCAGGACGAACATCACAAGGATAAAGACGAAGCCAAATGGCTTGAGTTTGGGGCCAGTTTTGGCTGCGACAGTTGCGGAGTTGGTTGGCAAGTTGCTGCTGCTGGTTGCGGTATTCGGTTTGGGCAATCGCATCATCTTCGCCCTGAACTGCCACCTGACGAAGCGTAGAGAGTTGGGCGATCGCCTCATTGGATACCTGGCAAGCAGAAACCTGTGCCGCCCTAACGGCGATCGGACTCAGTAGCCCCAGCGCCATCATCCCCAAGTGGCAGCCAAGGGCGGAGCGAAAGCACGAACCCAACAAAAGATTTACAGATTTCATGAACGATCTAAGTATTCTTTTCGCCCTTCTATCTTGATCCATAAACCCCATTACGGGCAGACTTTCCCCCTGATCATCAAGCTATGCTCATTCTCCCCTGAAACTCTCCTGATCAAAGCATTGCCCGATTGAAAACACTTTCTATCGTTCAAGGGCTTCCTTTCCACCGCCGATCAAAGCTTTCCCCCATCCTCTGCTCCTCAAGCATCTCCAGTTCAACAGGGAACTATCTACGGTTCAAAACGTCTCTTAGGCATAAATACGCAAAACCCAGAACAAAATTCGGGAAAGAGATCACTGTCAACGCCAGGATTTTTAGGTAGCAAAACGAATGCTTAGCTCAGTGTAAATACTTAGCATAGAAAGAAGAGATCTAGGGTATTTGTGCAGGAACTTTATATAAGCCGCTCCTTGTTCAAAGATTAGGCAAACTCCCTGCAAAAACCATATTTCTCTAGAGAAGCGAACTTACATTTTAGAGAACACCAGCCCGCATCTAAGTCTTAGTTGACCTGTTAAGGAGCTTGCAACTTGTGATTACGACATCCCAATTCCTACGCCAATCGTCCCTGGCAACGCCTATGATGGCTTATTCCAACAAAACGTCCATAACACCTTCAATGCAGGTGCATCCTTCAGTACTCAGTAAAACTAAGCGCCTGGTCGATATCTTGGGGGCAGTGGTGGGTTTAGCCATTACCGCGCTAATCTTGCTGCCCATTGCGATCGCCATTCAACTCGACAACCCAGGTTCACTGTTCTATCGGCAAGTCCGCTGTGGGCTCAACGGTCGCACCTTCAAAATCTGGAAGTTCCGTTCCATGGTGACCGATGCCGATCGCCTCAAGCACCTCGTCAACAACGAAGCCAAAGGTTTAATCTTCAAAAACCAAAACGATCCTCGCATCACCCGCGTCGGTCGATTCCTACGCCGCACCAGCCTAGATGAGTTTCCCCAGTTCTGGAATGTCCTCAAAGGCGAAATGAGCCTAGTAGGAACTCGTCCTCCCTCAATTGACGAAGTCATGCACTATCAACGGCATCACTTTCAACGCCTTATCGTCAAACCAGGAATGACAGGCGAATGGCAAGTCAACGGTCGCTCTAATGTCGAAGACTTTGAAAAAATCGTTGAGATGGACTTGGATTACCAAAGAAAATGGTCATTAGGCTATGACCTCATGCTAATTCTGAGAACACTTCAAGTCATCTTCAACAAAAAAGGAGCCTACTAACCCATCAGCCCTGTCCCGATCTCAAGTCAAGCAAGCTCACATAAGCCCCTTCTCTCATTCCAAGAGAAGGGGCTTTAATCTGTGCTGTCTCCCCTTCAAATCTTTGACAAAAATCGACGAAAATGGATAAAGACCGAGGGGAAATCTTTTCCTAGAGCAACCCTTGTCCCCTAGCCCATTTTCCAGCGCTGCGCGGCTTCTGCAATCCTTTTGCCATAATTTTGTGCCGTCAGCAAATCACCCTGATGAACCTCCGCAGGTTTACCCGTCATATCAGGAGCAGTCTGACCCATTACCCCAGCATAAGACCCTAACCGATTGACCGCATCGGGTGCATCAGAAGACGGGTTAACATCAGTGCCCCCAATCCAGACCATACAATGCTGCATTGCATTAACCATGAGATACAACAGTGTGCCTTGCTTATCGCCACTAGGAGACCCCGAGTGAGTAAAGCCGCCCGCAACTTTATCTTTCCACCCTTGCGTAAACCAAACGCTTGAAGCCGCATCAATGAAAGCTTTGAACTGAGCCGCCACGCCTCCCATATAAGTCGGCGAACCAAAGATAATAGCATCCGCCTGATTCAACTTTTGCAGCATTTCATCATCACGCCAGCGCCCTTGAGTAATTTGGTCACCCGTGATCCGCAGCAGCTCAACGGTAGTATTTGAAACTTGCTTAGCTCCAGCCACAACGGCTTCAGCCATTAAATGAGTATGTCCGTTGCCAGAGAAGTAGATAATCGCAACGTGAGTCATAGAAATTGGGTGGGATAGGATGGACTGCTCGATACTATAGCAATCCCGTTTGGTTTGTGAAGCAGCCTAGAGGGCAGAAATCAACGCAACATGCCCTGCCAATGCCTTGCCAAAATGCCCTTGTCCTGCTGCTGAAGTTTGGTGTATTCCACATCGCTCCATACACCCTACAAGGCTGCCTCATCAATTCAATCCATCGGCACTGAATCGGTGTGCTCAATCGGATCATTAATCGAGGTGCCCCCATACCATTTTCTTAAATCACAGCAACCCCTCCACTCATGCACCCCTCCACCCCTCCACTCATCCACCCATCCACTCATCCACCCCTCTCCCCTAATGAAATACCGTCGTTTTGGCCGAACCCAGCTACAGATGCCCGTTTTTCTTGTGGCGGAATGCGATACCAACATAAATGGCAAGATATTCCGCTAACAGAAGTTCCCGATGAAAATCAACGCAACCTAGAAGCGACGATCCATCGATCGCTAGAAGTCGGCATCAATCATATTGAAACGGCCAGATTTTATGGATCTTCGGAAGTTCAACTCGGTCAAATCTTACCTAAATTAAACCGTCAAGATTTTATTTTTCAGACTAAAGTTGCCCCGGTTGCCGATCCGCAAGAATTCAGAAAAACTTTCGAGTTATCCTTATCTCGGCTCAATTTAGAGTATGTCGATCTGTTAGGAATTCATGGGCTTAATAATGACGAACTAGCCGATTATAGCTTGCGAGATGGTGGCTGTTGGGACGTAGCCAAACAACTGCAATCGGAAGGTAAAGTTAGGTTTATTGGCTTCTCGACACATGGCACCACTGACACGATCGTTCGGGCGATCGAAACCGATAAATTTGATTATGTCAACCTACATTGGTACTATATCAATCAAACTAATTGGGCGGCGATCGAAGCAGCAACTCGTCATGATTTGGGCGTGTTTATTATCAGTCCGACTAATAAAGGTGGCTTGTTAAACCAGCCATCGGCAAAATTAGTCGAACTCTGTCAACCCCTAAGTCCGATCGTCTTTAACAATCTCTTCTGTCTGAGCCATCCCCAAATCCATACCCTCAGCGTCGGTGCAGCCAAACCTAGCGATTTTGACGAACATCTCAAAACATTACCACTTTTAGACCGTGCCGCCGAATTGCTGCCACCGATTATCGATCGCCTAGAACAAGCCGCAGCCAGTAAACTGGGTACAGAATGGGTACGCACCTGGAAACAAGGCTTGCCAGCCCCCTCAGACACCCCTGGGAATATTAATATCCACACCATCCTCTGGCTGCGCAATCTGGCGATCGCTTATGACATGCTAGAGTACGGCCAAATGCGCTATAACCTCCTCGAAAATGGCGGACACTGGTTCCCCGGTGCCAAAGCCAGCAACATCGACGCACTCGATTTTTCTACCTGTCTGGCTGCTAGTCCCCACGCCGCCACAATCCCCGATCTATTGAAGGAAACCGATTTACTGCTGGGTGGAATGGAAGTCAAACGATTGTCTCAAACCTAAATTAATGAGTGACAAACGCGATCGGTTAATTCGATCGATCGCTTCCCCTTTCTGAAAGTCCAAAGTCAAGTTATGAAAACTGGGGTTGGATACTAGCGACGATCGCCTAGCCATGTGGCAGCAGGAGCCTAATTTCAAATGGCGATCGGGCTGAAAAGATTAGCTGCAAGCAGTTGTAGCCACTTGTATCGGTTGTCTGGCAATTATGGCTGCGGAATTAAGCCAGCGAATATACTTGCCAAAAATAAAGGAAATGTAATAGACTCTTCATAGTTATCAAAAATAATTCTCAATAGCTTAGATCGTTTTCTCTAGTTCGATCTCACAAAATATTGGCGTTACCGCCCCAAACCGCGATTTTTCGCTACTCCCCCATGTTCGAGATCTCATCTGCCGTTAGCGTAGCGTTGGCTTTGCCAAATCGATGCCAGCATTTTGGCAGTCCGAGCGTCGGATTGTTTTGCTCTGCTTAGTGAAAGTGAAAGTCAATACTACTCCACAGCCATAATTTACCATCCCAAATTTAAACTCATCATGCGTTATGACAGGAAATCGAACGAACGACTTAACGGTAATGGATGCGCTCAAAAACGATTTTTGGTCGGTTTGGGCATTCCTGAAGAGACGATCGCCCAAGACACGCTCATCCACGCACATTTAGGGCTGGATTCGGTCGAGACAGTCAAACTTTCCCT
>JAAUPA010000041.1 GCA_012034615.1 Leptolyngbyaceae cyanobacterium CSU_1_4
TTAGGGGGCGGTTCGGATCACAATACATACTTTTCAACCATCCTCTAAGTTGGCGATCGATTGGAGATTTTACATATTTCCAGGAGACTTAGAGGTTGAATTAAGATACGTGATAAGGTCATCAGATATTGATTAGAACAAGACTTCACTTATGCCGTCTACATTAGACTTATTGCCTGTGCGGCTTTTAATTGCAGAAGATGACCCTGTGATGCAACTGGGTTTAAGTGAGCTATTTGAGGACAGTCCTCAAATTGAAATTGTGGCTCAAGTGACAGATGGCTACGCAGCCGTCAGTCTGGCTCTGCAATTGAAGCCCAATATTATTATTATGGATATTGGGCTACCCAAATTAGATGGAATTACCGCCACTCAACAGATTAAAGCAACGCTGCCTGAGATGCGAGTGGTCATGTTAACGTCTCACCAAGCGGAGCAAGAAATGATCGCGGCTCTTGCCAGCGGTGCGGATGCGTACTGTGTCAAAGGAACCAGCTTAGAACAGTTGCTCTTGGCGATCGCCTGTGCCCAAGAAGGTGCCACCTATCTTGATCCACAAATTGCCCGTCAAATTGTCAACAGCCTCAAACCATCGCCTCCTCAGCAGACTATCGGTCAACTTTCTAACCGAGAACTAGAGGTTTTAAAGCTGCTGGTCGAGGGTAAAAGCAATCCTGAAATTGCCCAGACTTTGTACATTAGCCTGAGTACAGCCAAAGCTCATGTTCGCAACATTATGACGAAGCTAGCGGTCGATGACCGGGTACAAGCTGCGGTGCTTGCCTTGCGTTCAGGGTTAGTTTAAGACGCTTTAGTTTAAGACGCGACGGCCCGGAGCTAAAGGCAAGGTGAACCAAAAGGTTGAGCCACATCCCGGTTGGCTCACGACCCCAATCTTGCCACCATGGGCGGTCACAATTTTTTGGCACCAATATAATCCCATTCCCAGCCCAGGCATATAGCGAGAATGGGTTCCTCGATAATAAAGCTCAAATAAGCGCTGCTGCTGTTGCTCTGGAATGCCAATTCCGTTGTCGTGTATCGTGCAGCGAAGCATCTGAGGAGTTTGCAATTCTGCGTTTAGAGTGAGGTTAATTCCTGGAGGATTGTGCTTTAGGGCGTTGGTGATCAAGTTGCTGAAGACTCGCCAAAGTTGATCAGAATCTGCATAAATCAGCGGTAAATTATCCGTCACTCGATTGGTCAGAACGACTTGATTTTGAACGAGAAGTGCTTCGGAATCCGCGATAATAGACTTTACTAATGAGCTTAATTGCAAAGGCTGGCAATGCAAAGCAAGGCGCTGGTTTCCATCGATATGTGCTTCTAGGATAGAGTCAATTAAATGAAGTTGGCGATCGCTCCCTGCTAATAATCGCTCCAGCTTGACTGTTGTAATCATGACCTGATCATCAGAGGCTTGGGCTTTGCGAAGGAGCTTTTGCAACACCAGAGAAGCCCCAATCACTGGAGTTCGTAAGTCATGGGTCACGGCATGAAGAAACACCTGTAATTCTCGACGAGACTCAAATTCTTGTTGCTGAAGGCGATCGTACCAATACACCGCTACATCACAGATTAAACAAATCCACACAGCCGAGAAAACTGACTCTAGACTGAACAACCCCGAAGCCAAAGGAATTTGGGTTAAACCCAAAATTGCATTGACTCCAAAGTAATAGAGAATACTCACTGACTGCGAAAGAAGATGCAATTGCCAATGAATCGGGAAAAGAACGACTTGAGCCATAAAAACAAAATTCCAGGCACCCGGCACTGGCAACCCCATGAACGTTCCTAAGACTTCAGGTGCTAGCGTAATTGCCCAAGACATTCCCAAAAAAATCATCCCTGGATAGCGGCGACACTCAGGGATTCGCTGCATCATTAAGCAAAATAAGAGCAACAAGAGGGTCAGCCAATCACCCATCAGCAGCAATCTTTTAAAGCGATCGTATAGCGCTGGATCGCCCAGTATTTTGATGGATTCCTGAACTAATTCGATGTCAGGATAGAGGACATAATTGTAAAGATTAAGACCCGCAAAGGTCAGGTTGCAAAGTAAGGCAATCCATAAACATAAGCGTAACCGTTTGCTTAAAAACTGGATGTTGCCACGCCCTATACTCAACCGAGGTAGAAGAGCGCATAATTTTTTGCAACGGAACTGCGCCGGAGTTTAACCTTGCCCAAATCTTTTGCCCCAATGAATGGCTTTGTCTTCCAATCCGTTGTTTGGGGGCTGTCATATCACCTCTTTCGATCGACTGGAGCGAATTTTAGCACTTTCCCTTTAGCAAAAACTATTGATCCATCGGTCAAGTCCGGGCGATCGATGAGGTGATGAGCCAGTGCTTTGTATAGTCAAGCAAGTTTATAAACCGCAGGGCGATTACCCAGATTTTTAGGAGAATCTCATCATGGACGCAGTTTCTTTGGCTCATTCCAACTCTTTGGTAGGGCACCCTTCTGTAGTTTTAACAGATAGTTTTTCTCTAGATTCTCATAGCTTTTTGAACGGAGCTTATAGTTCTAGAATTTCCCCATTGTTATCCTCATCTGAAACGATAACGTCTTCGCAAAACAAGAGTGCTGGCAACGATTTGATGAAGGGCGATCGCGCTAGAGCAGCACTTTATAAACCCAAGAGTAGCGATATCATTCGGGGCATTTCTCGCCAAGCCAATGTATTGCTTGGGCATGATGGTAATGATCAGATTTGGGGTGGGAAAAAGAACGATGTGTTGAATGGAGGTGCCGATCGCGATGACTTGATTGGCGATCGCGGCAATGACTTCTTAGTCGGTGGTTCAGGGAACGATCGCCTGTTGGGAGGTCAAGGGAGCGATACCCTTAAAGGAGAATCGGGAACAGATTGGCTCACGGGTGGCGCAGGCGATGACGACCTAGATGGCGGCGCAGGCCTCGATCGCTTGAACGGGGGCAGCGGCAACGATCGGTTGATGGACTATGAGGGCGGCGATCGCCTCACGGGTGGCAGCGGTGCTGATCAATTTGGCGTGGGTAGCCCGCTCACCACAAAAGCCAGCATCGTCACTGACTTTAAACCAGGAACCGATCAGTTAAACATTTTGCGACTAGGTGCTGTCTTTAAAAATTTAACCGTTCAAGAGCGGAACGACGGCATCCTAGTGCTAGACCAAGGGCAGGCGATCGCTTTGCTCTTAGGGGTTAGGGGCGATCGTCTGAAAGCCGATAGCTTCAGGTTTGGTCAGGCTCAACTGGCAGACACGTTGCAAAAATCGCTCAATCAAGCCCTCACCGAAAACCCACAAGCCACCGGACTGACTGCCACCGTGTTTGCGCCAGATGGAACGCTTTGGCAAGGTTTTGCAGGAGTTTCTGACCGAAAGACGCAAACCCCGATCACTGCGGATTCGTTGTTTGGGATTGGCAGCATCACCAAACCGATCGTCGCAACGGCTATTTTGCAACTACAAGAAGAAGGTCAATTAACGTTAAATGACACGTTGCGCCAATGGCTTCCTGAACTGGCAAACAACATTCCTAACAGCGATCGCATTACCGTTCAGCAACTGCTAGGTCACACCAGCGGCATCCGAGACTATACCTCAGAACCCGACCTCATCCAACGGTTCTTCAATGACCCGTCCGCGCTGAGTCAGCAATATACTTCCGAGGAACTGTTGTCTTTTATTGAAGGTAAGCCTGCCCTAGGCGAACCTGGACAAGAGTTTTTCTATAGCAACAGCAACTACCTTTTGTTAGGAGAAATTGTTGAAAAAGTAACGGGATCAACTCTGGCAACCCAGTTGCATCAACGCTTCTTTAAACCCCTTGGCATGGAGCAAACGTTTTATGCGCCTCAAGAAAAGATTAGCAAAAGAAATTTGACTCATTCCTATGTCGATCTGGATGAAGATGGTCAGTTAGACGATCTCAATGAAGGTCTTTCTTGGACTAGCGCTGCGGGCGGAGTGGTGTCTACTGCGGCAGATATTGCCAAGTTTTCTCAGGCTTTATTTGAGGGAGAACTATTGGTTCCAGCCACCCTTCAGAAAATGATTAGTGAGAGTTCTAATATTGGGCTGGGTGATTTGAAGAATTCTCGATATGGGCTGGGGGTTGAGGCGGGCAGCGTGCCTAAGCTGGGAGAATTTTGGGGACATAATGGAGCCACGGTGGGTTGGCAGTCTGAGATGGCTTATTTACCCGATCGCCAGATTTCAGCGATCGTATTAGCAACTGCTTCGGAAAGCTCAGGTGCGGATTTTGCCATCAAGATTATTTTAGAAAACCTGCAAAACACAGTGCAGTTTTATCCGAAAAAATCGCGATCGGTTCTGTCCGATCGTTTTAGAGGTTAGGTGATTTTCCCCTCTAACCTCCACAGATGAATAGGCAGGGTTATGAACGACAAGATATACTCAGCCTATGATTAAATTTGCATTCCCAAATAAGCTTATGCAACGACACGAGGCGATCGCGCGGATTTTGCAGCATCGGGAGCCGTTAGGGGGGTTGGGCGTGGAATCCTTGACTTTGTTCGGCTCAGTGGCACGGAATGAGGCAACGAACGAGGGCAAATATCCGATAGGAGTGTTTCACTTTAGCGAAATTCGGCTGCTGCTAGAAGATGTTTTAGGGTGTTCAGTAGACTTGGGTACAAGAAACTCTTTGCGAAATCATTTAAAGGAGACTGTACTGAAGGACTTGATTTATGTTTTCTAAAAGTTGACAAAAAATTAAATTGCTATAAAAGAAAGCCTCAAACTATTAAAAACATAGCGATCGCGCTATTCTCTTTCAAAAAGCAGAAAATTAGCTAGATTAACAATCTGTTCTCATTCACCCTGATTTGATCACTCACCCTCACCCAACTTCCTATGCATCGTCTTGCAACCATTCCCGGTGGCTGGAACCCCACAGCCGATGGTGTTATTTTTGTGGAGCAGCAACCCGCCCCGATCGTCATCATCACCGCTGCGGACACCGATATTCAAACCTTTGCAGCCGCAGCCAATCAATTGCCCCATGATTTTCCTGAACTGCGGGTGGTTAATTTGCTGCAACTTCAGCAGCAACTGACGATCGACACCTACGCCGATGATGTGTTGAGCAAGGCAGAAGTAATCATTGTCCGGGTGATTGGGGGGCGATCGTATTGGAGTTACGGGCTAGAGGTGGTTGAAGAACTGGTGCAACGCACGGGTGCAACGCTAATTATCTTACCCGGGGATGAACGACCTGATCCAAATTTACTCAGTCATTCCACAGTTTCTTTAATGGAAGCGAATCAAGTTTGGCAATACATGATTGAAGGAGGTGTAGATAACTATTGCAACCTGCTGAAATTCATTGCGACTCAGTTTCTTCACCAAGATTATCCAGTTCAGCCGCCGCAATCTATACCGCGAATCGGTGTTCTCTGTCAATTCCAAAATGCGTGTGCATCCTGTACCTCTCAGCTCAGTCAAACACCAAGAGTGGCAATTCTTTTTTACCGCGCTCATTACTTGGCTGGGAATACAGCCGTGATTCATGCCCTCTGCGATGCCCTCAAGCAACGCAACTTAACGCCAGTGCCCATCTTCGTCTCTTCGCTCAAAGAGCCGGACATTCAAAAGGAGTTGCTCAACTTTAAAGGGATTGAACTTATTCTCAATGCCACCAGCTTTTCCCTCGCGAGTTTAGATGCTGACTCTCCTCAAGTTGAACTTTGGGAAACGCTAAATGTGCCCGTATTGCAAATTATTTTTAGTGGCGGCACAAAAGAACAATGGGCGATCGGAGTGCAAGGGCTAGCGCCCAAAGATATGGCGATGAATGTGGCGTTACCTGAGGTAGATGGCAGAATTATTACGCGGGCGGTTTCGTTTAAATCGGTGCAAACTGAGAATGCTAAATTGCAGACGGATGTCGTGGTGTATGAGCCGATGGGCGATCGCATTCATTTTGTTGCCGAACTTGCCGCCAACTGGATTAAGTTGCGTCAAACCCCACCGCCCGATCGCAAAATTGCCCTCATTCTTGCCAACTATCCCACCCGCGATGGACGCTTAGCCAATGGAGTCGGACTAGACACCCCGGCAAGCTGCATCAAGATTCTTAAAGCACTTCGGCTAGCTGGATATCACGTTACGGACATTCCTGAAACCGATCAAGAATTAATTCGCTTACTTACAACAAGCGTAACGAATGATCCAGAGGGCTGGACGTTGCGCAACGTTCGTCAATTTTTATCATTAGAGAACTACCAATCTCATTTCAATCAGTTGCCTATTGCTGTTCAGACTGGAATTCACTCTCGTTGGGGAAATGCTGATGCTGATCTGCCGATCGCAGGTATTCAACTCGGTAATATTTTTGTGGGAGTACAGCCTGCTAGGGGTTATGACCGCGATCCGTCGCTGAACTATCATGCTCCTGATTTAGAGCCGCCGCATAATTATCTGGCGTTTTACCACTGGGTTCGATCGCATTTTCAAGCCCAGGCGATCGTCCATGTGGGCAAACACGGCAACTTAGAATGGCTGCCGGGTAAAAGCGTGGCGTTATCCGAAAACTGTTACCCTGAAGCTGTCTTAGGGGCAATGCCTCACCTTTACCCGTTCATTGTCAATGATCCGGGTGAAGGCGCGCAGGCAAAGCGGCGGGCACAAGCTGTCATTATTGACCATCTTACGCCGCCGATGACTAGGGCAGAACTGTATGGCAATTTGCATCAATTGGAGGGGCTGATTGATGAATATTATGAGGCTCAAACTCTTGATCCGGTACGGTTGCCCTTAATCCGCGATCGCCTCTCCCAACTCATTACCCAAGAAAATCTTCAGCATGATTTAGGCATTACTTGTGAAACGTTAGATGAATCTAGCCTGATCAGTTTTTTAACGACTGCGGACGGCTATTTATGCGAGTTGAAAGAGGCACAGATTCGAGATGGATTACACATTTTGGGGCAATGTCCGCAGGGTCGGCAACTCCGATGATTTAATTGTGGCGATCGCCCGTAATCCTACTCCCAACCGCATTGGGTTAACCCGCGCCATTGCTCAAGATTGGCAAGTAGAGGTTGATCCCTTGTCTGCTGATTTAGGTGAAACTTTTGATTCTAAAAACCATCCTAATCTCATTCATTGTCGAATTGTGGGCGATGTGGTTGAAGTTGTTGAAGCATATGCCGCAGATCTGGTAAATAAGTTAATGCAAGATTTAGAGCTACCGACGCTTGGAGCAGCGACGGCTCAGGAATTGGTTTGGATTGGCGATCGCCTCCTCCCTGCCCTCCAAGAAACTCACCAAGAAACCCGCAATCTTTTGCGCGGACTCAACGGCGAATACATTTCCAGCGGGGCATCGGGCGCACCCACGCGCGGCAGACCCGAAGTATTGCCCACCGGACGAAACTTTTATTCAGTCGATATCCGCGCCATTCCTACCCAAACGGCATGGGACATTGGCAGACGAGCCGCTGCTGCATTGGTCGAGCGCTACACCCAGGAGAACGGCGAATATCCTAAAACCCTGGGGCTTTCCGTTTGGGGCACTTCTACCATGCGCACGGGCGGAGATGATATTGCTGAAGCGCTGGCGTTGTTGGGTGTTCAGCCTGTTTGGGATGGCGTTTCTCGACGAGTCATTGATTTTGAAATTCTGCCGATCGCCATTCTCGGTCGTCCGCGAGTAGATGTGACGCTGCGCATTTCAGGCTTTTTTCGAGATGCGTTTCCTAATTTAATAGATTTATTTGATAGTGCCGTAACGGCGATCGCAGACTTGGAAGAACCCGATGATCAAAATCCGTTATCGGTACAAGTCATGCAAGAACGAACGTTTTGGCAAACCCAGGGACTTAGTTTAGAGATGGCAGAAGAGCGATCGCTTTACCGCATTTTTGGCTCTAAACCTAGTGCCTATGGCGCAGGATTGCAAGGGCTGATTGAATCGCAGAACTGGGATGAAGAAGCTGATTTAGCCCAGGCATATATCAACTGGAGCGCCTACGCCTACACCCGTAAAGCTGAAGGCAAATCTGCCCCCGAAGCCTTTAATCAGCGCCTCGGCAACATGCAGATTGTTTTGCAAACCAAGATAATCGAGAACATGACTTGCTAGATTCTGACGACTATTACCAATTTCAAGGCGGCTTAACTGCTGCCGTTCGCTCTGTTTCCGGTAAACAACCTCAAGCTTATTTTGGTGATAATTCTCGTCCTGATCAACCTAAAGTTCGTCAGCTTACCGAAGAAATAGCACGGGTCTATCGTTCTAGAGTAGTTAACCCTAAATGGATTGAGGGCGTAATGCGTCATGATTACAAAGGTGCGTTTGAAATGGCGGCAACGCTCGACTTTTTATTTGGCTATGATGCTACGACGCAATGCGTTCCAGACTTTATGTATCAGGGCGTTGCCGATGCGTATTTGTTTAATCCAGCGGTGCAAAAATTCATTCAGAACAATAATCCTTGGGCGTTGCGGGATATGTCGGAGCGATTGTTAGAGGCGCATCAGCGGGGGATGTGGAAGAATGCAGCCAGTCATACGTTAGAGCAATTGCGTCAGCTTTTCTTAGAGGCAGAGGGTGTGATTGAGAGCCAACTCACATGAAGCGTGTTCTAATTTTGGGCGGGACGGGCGATGCTGTAGAACTAGCGAATAGAGCAGCAGAGATTCCTGGAATCGAAGTAATTAGTTCTTTGGCAGGGCGTACCCAAAATCCCCTTAATCCTGGAGGTGTGGTCAGAATTGGCGGGTTTGGCGGAGCGGCAGGCTTGGCACATTACTTGCGCGATCGCCAAATTCATCTTCTCATTGATGCCACTCATCCCTTTGCTGCACAAATCACCTGGAATGCCGCGATCGCTGCGAAAGAAGTGGGTATTCCTCACCTGATGCTGATTCGCCCTGCTTGGGAAAAGACGACGGGCGATCGTTGGATTGAAGTGGAAAACAATGCTGTTGCTGCTACAGTTCTTCCGGCACAGCGAATATTTTTAACCATTGGTCGCCAAGAACTCTCGGTCTTTGCCCATCGATCTGACTGCTGGTTTTTAATGCGAATGATTGATCCGCCTGCGCCAGATACAAGGGTGCCCAACGGCAAAATTTTATTAGAGAGAGGTCCTTTTGAATTGGCAGATGAACGAAGTTTGTTGCAGAACTATGACATTGGGGCGATCGTCAGTAAGAACAGTGGCGGAGACGCAACGTACGCCAAAATTATTGCAGCCCGTGAACTGAAAATTCCGATAGTCATGGTACAACGCCCAGAGTTGCCGACCGGAGAAGTAGTGACACGGATAGAGGCAGCGTTGAATTGGATAATGAGTTATCTTAATTGCGGCGGATAGCGCTGTGGAGGGGTGGAGGGGTGGAGGGGTGGAGGGGTGGATGAGTTGCTGTGATTTAGGGAAAGGGGATTAACCTGTCAATCGGCGATAAAATTAGCGTTGCTGAATCTTCTAGGTTTTCGTTCAGCCCCTAGTTCGCGCTTACTCTGCCTGAGATCTAACGAGTTCTCTTTTGCCTAATGGGTACACTAAGCCTGTAGAAGTTTCGGGACTAAACCACATAGTCCATCATTCTCTAGCGCTTCTGTTCCAACCTATGGGTATTCGTTCTCCTCTCTCCCGCAAAACTTTGGCAAGAATTACACTTCGAGTTGCAGGAGTGGTTTTACTGTCAGCAGGCTTCAGTTATCTGTATGCGGTGTCTGCCTTGCAAGCTCAAGCAAAACAAGAGCTACAAAAATATATTACTGAACGGGGGCAGCGAGAGAGCAGCAGATTTCAACTGGCGCAAAGTAACCTGGCATTGCTACAACAGCGCTTTTTAATAGAACTTAAACAGCCCGTTTCACCCAATCTTGACATCGAATTTAACCAAGTTTTTCTGCCCTGGAACGATCGCACCCTTCGCAATTTTCCTCAAAAACGCTCGATCCAAGGATTTGATACTTTGCGTTATCCCACCGCTTCCGTGGGCAGAACTGAGCAAGGTGGAAAAACGCCCATTACCGCTGAACTGCAACATCGAGCGATGACCGCCTACAAGCTGGTTGGCAGTTACGGCGCTGCCTGGACAAAACAGTTTGCTGATTTATATTACGTCTCACCTGAAAATGTCAACATTAATTACTGGCGCGGCATCCCCTTGGCACTCACCAGTCCATCAGAGCTTTACCAGCCGAAGGAAGAGTATTTTTACGTTGCCGATCCGGTTCATAATCCAAGTCGTAGCAATGCTTGGACAGGGGTTTATCTCGATCCGAGTGTCAATATTTGGATGGTATCAGCCATCCTACCGGTATATCAGGGCGATCGCTTTTTGGGCATTTTGGGGCATGACATTGTACTGACTGATTTGTTAGAAAAAACCCTGAACGATCGCCAACTCGGAACAACCAATATGCTGTTCCGGGCAGATGGACGCTTGGTTGCCCACCCCGATCGAATGAAGGAAATCCAGGCAGCCCAAGGACAACTGGCGATCGAACGGATTGCCGACCCCCATTTGCAGCGCATTTTTCAACAGGTCAAAAATGCCCCTGAGGTAACCCATGTGATCGATAATTCTCAAGATCATGAGTTTATTGCAGTCACCCAACTCAAAGGACCGGACTGGTATTTCGTCACGATTTATCCTAAATCTCTGCTCGCGGGTTCGGCTTGGACTACTGCACAATTTGTTTTAGTCTCAGGACTCAGCGCCCTGATCATTGAAATTTTCTTAATAGCGGCGGTGCTGCGCCAACAAATAGCCACTCCTTTGCAACAGTTAACCGAAGCCAGCCAACAATGGGCGAGTGGAAACTTTGAAATTCAGTTAGATGCCAGTCGTCCAGATGAATTGGGCGATCTGGCAGGTGCATTTAACAGTATGGCGAGTCAGCTCAAAACATCTTTTGATCAGCTCGAAAACGTTAATGCAGCGTTGGCTGACCGAGTTGCAGAACTGCAAAAGACAGTCTGTATGCTGCATCAAACCCAAGCTCAAGTGGTGCAGAGCGAAAAAATGTCGGCATTAGGGAACCTTGTGGCGGGCATTGCCCACGAAATTAATAACCCCCTGAGTTTTCTCAATGGCAGCATCAAACATGCCCAAGACTATATTCAGGATTTGCTCAACCATTTGGGCTTATATCAAAAGCATTATCCGATTGCTGGGGCGGTTATTCAAAATCATGCAGAGGACATTGATCTAGAATTTCTGATCGAAGACTTACCCAAGTTACTCGGTTCAATGACAGGGGCGACCGATCGCCTTAAGGGCATCAGCCTCAGTCTTCGGAATTTTTCTCGTGCCGATGCTGAATATAAAGTCAGTGCAAATTTGCAGGAAGGGCTAGATAGCACCCTATTAATTTTGAAATATCGGCTTCAAGCCCATGACCATCGTCCCGAAATCAAAGTCCTTCGAGACTATGGAGAATTGCCCCCGATCGCTTGTTTCCCGGGGCAACTCAACCAAGTATTCATGAATATTTTAGCCAACGCGATCGATGCCTTGGAGGAATCCCATCAAACGCTAAGTTTGACGGAAGTTCAATCTCACCCTCCTCAAATTAAAATTCGGACGCGAGTAAAAGACAACCGAGTTCAAATCATCATTGCCGACAATGGCGCAGGCATACCGGAAGACTTAAAAGAACGGATTTTTGATCATTTATTTACCACCAAAGACGTGGGTAAAGGAACAGGACTAGGACTGGCGATCGCCCAGCAAATTATTGTAGAAAAACACAGTGGGGCGATCGGCGTTACCTCTGAAGTAAGCAAAGGAACAGAGTTTATCATTGAGCTTCCTGTTTAAAGAACCTTGCCTACAGAACCTTGCCTACAGCCAGAGCGCCTCCCCAGGAAAAACCTTTAAGTCCCTGGGAGAGAAATTTACTTTTAGGGAAACCTATGTTACTGAGCCTCTCCTAACATCTTCGCTTCTAATCAAAATGATGAAAGTCGCCGTTGGACACAGCAACGATCCAGATTCCTCTGCGGCTATTGCCGAGGTCTTAGAGCAATGTGACAGCACCTTATCAGGCTTAAAACCCCAAGCTGGCATCCTGTTTTCTGCGATCGATTTTGAGCACTCGCTGATTCTGCATCAAATTGACCAGGCATTTCCAGGCATTGAACTAATCGGCGGCACCACCGATGGCGAACTCTCGTCCCTCCTGGGCTTTCAGCAAGATTCCCTCACCCTCATGCTTTTCTGTGCCAGCGTTTTAGAAATCCGGGCAGGCATTGGACGGGCAGTGTCAAAAAATCCGGGCGTTGCCACCCAGCAGGCAATAGCCCAAGCCCGCTCTACCCTGAGCCTGCCGCCCCAGTTGTGTCTGACCACGCCCGAAAGCTTAACGACCAGCGCCACCTCCATTCTAGACGGGTTAAAGTTAGCCCTAGGCAAGGTGCCCATTTTGGTGGACTTACCGGAGACCAATCGCGGCTGCAACAAACCTACCAATTTTTCAAAACTGAAGTCTTAAGTGACGCAGTGCCCGTTTTGCTGTTTGCAGGCGACTTGCACCTCTCTTGTGGCGTTGCGAGTGGATGGAACCCCGTGGGGCAAGCCGGAACAGTGACCCAGAGCCATCAAAATGTGGTTGAAGCAATTGATGGTAAACCTGCCCTGGACTTCTACTATCGCTATTTAGGCGGGTTGCCGCCCTCTGCCGAATATCCTTTAGCCGTGTTTAATCCCCCTTCGACCAATTTTTATTTACGGGCACCCCATGAAGTTCATGATTTAGCCCAAGGCAGCATTAAATTTGCGGGAGATGTTCCTCAGGGGGCGATCGTTCAAATTACCGAAGCGAGTCGTGCCGAAATTCTGACAGCAGCCAAAACTTCTATGCAGCAGGCTTTAAGTGCCTATCCTGGCACAGAGCCCAGTGCCGCTTTATTCTTTTCCTGCGTGGGGCGGCGGCAACTCCTAGGGATGCAAATTCAGGAAGAATACCAGTTAGTCAACAGTTGTTTATCTGCTCCTTTGCCGAGCTGTGGGTTCTACACCTATGGCGAAATTTCTCCGTTCCATCTATCAGGCAACACCCAATATCATAATGAAACTTTCATTACTCTAATTTTTGGAACCCGATGAGGGAGAAAGCACATGGTTAGTACTCCTGATTTATCAGTACTGGAGAAAGCAAATCGAATTTTGCAAAAGAAATTAGAGCGGGCAGAGGCAACGTGTCGTGAACTTGATGCAATCAATCAAAGAAAAGAAGCTTTCTTACGCCAAATCATTCAAGAATCCCGAGAATCTCAGGATATTTTAGAACAACGTACTGCCGAACTTCAGCAAGTGGTGCAACAGTTACAGCAAGCCCTCAGCGATCGCCAAGCCGCAGAATTTCAGCTTAAACAGCAAGCGCAAAACTTAGAGCAAGCCTTGAATGAACTTCAACTCACACAATCGCAACTGGTTCAGAGCGAAAAAATGTCTTCCTTGGGGCAATTGGTTGCCGGAATTGCCCATGAAATCAATAATCCTGTGAGTTTTATCTATGGCAATATCAACCATGTTGAAGCTTATTTCCACAGCCTGCTAAGTTTAATTGCTCATTACCAAACCCACTACCCCAATCCTGATCTCATTATTACTAGAACCATTGCTGCCATTGAGTTAGACTTCCTTCGAGACGACTTGCCAAAATTATTAGAGTCCATGAGACGGGGAACTGAGCGCATCAAAAAGATTGTTCTCTCTCTCCGAAATTTTGCCCGGATGGACGAATCCGAATTTAAAGCAGTTGATTTGCATGAGGGCATTGAGAGCACGCTGATGATTTTAGAGAATCGTTTGAAAGCACAATCCCATCGCTCAAGCATTAAGATTATTCGAGAGTACGAAGATTTGCCTCTAGTAGAATGCTACGCGGGACAAATGAATCAAGTTTTTATTAACATTTTAGTGAATGCAATTGATGCATTTGATGAGCGGAAGCAGGATGATAATTTACTAGAAGATAAACTAGAAAATCAACAAAATTATATTCGTATCATTACCTCCGTTTTAGACGATCAGTTTGTCACGATTCGGTTCCTTGACAATGGCTCGGGAATTGCAGAAGCCGACCAAAAACGATTGTTTGATCCCTTCTTTACGACTAAGCCCGTGGGAAAAGGAACGGGTATGGGATTGGCGATCGCTTACCAAACTGTGACTGAACGCCATGGCGGAACTCTCGAATGCCTCTCTTCTGTGGGGCAAGGATCAGAGTTTATTATTAGAATTCCTTTGCGCCATGAAACTCGCTAAACTTAGAACATTCTCAATTGGAGGTCACTCTGATGGTCGCCACACCCCCTCTCAAGCAAAGACCCGAATTAATCATCTCTTGGGAAAAGCCCCCGGATGACTTTCAACTAGATGATACCCCTGTGGACAACATAACCCAACCCTTGATTGCTGGAGCCTTGAGCGAAAGCTTGGAAATTGCAGCGCGCGTTCAACCTAAAAACTTAATTGCAACGAACTTCGGTTTGTGTGCCAAGGTGGGCGGTGAACTAGCGGTCAAAGCGCCAGACTGGCTTTATGTTTCCAGCGTTCACAAACCCCAAAGCGATCGCAAAACCTACACGCCAAACCTAGAAGGAGAGGTTCCCAGCATTGTCATGGAATTTCTCTCTGCCACCGATGGCGGTGAATATTCCATTCGCCAAATTCCCCCTATAGGCAAATGGTTCTTCTATGAACAAGTGTTGCAGGTGCCTAACTATATTGTTTTTGAACCAGAATCAGGACTGCTAGAAGTCTACCGATTGCAGGCATCTCACTATATTTTAGAACAGCCCAATGAGAATGGATTTCACTGGTTTGAAGAGCTCCAGCTATTCTTGGGCGCTTGGCGGGGTGACAAAGAAGGGCGATTTGGCTACTGGTTGCGCTGGTGGGATGCTGAGGCGAGATTATTGCCTTGGGCATTAGAACAGGTTGAGATGGAGCGACAGCGCGCTGAAACAGAACGGCAACGCGCTGAAGCAGAACGGCAACGCGCCGATCGCTTGGCAGAGGCGCTGAGGCAACAGGGCATTGACCCCGAGGCGATCGCTTGAGCTTTCACCTTTGTAGTCTCTTGCGTAAGTTCACTTACCAATGAACCAGGGGCTTAAGCTCTTGGTCTGTCATCTTAAACGTGCGGCATTGCTGAATAGAAGTATGAATCCTTGAGATGCTATGGCTCTGATCGCCCCCTAAATCCCCCATTCTGGGGGACTTCCGAACCTTTCAAAGTCCCCCCGAATGGGGGATTTAGCAGGGTGGTTTCATTTAGGGAGAGAGAAATGAAGATAGAGAGAGGTGCGTTACCCCTGATGAAATGACTACAACATTTAACCTGATTGAACAATTAAAGCAAATCCCAGACTATCGCAAAAGCAAAGGAAAGCGGCACTCCCTGTGGTTGGTGCTGATGCTGGTTCTCCTGGGAACCCTGTGCGGGTATCGAGGCTACCGTCCGTTAGCCGATTTCACTCAACAACACTGGTCGGTGCTCTGTGAGCTATTAGAGTTGCCCTTCGATACCCGGCAGCCGTCGTATTCGACCTTTCGGCGGGTGCTGCGAAGGGTAGACTTCGTGCCGTTTGTGGGGCTGTTTAATGATTGGAGTCAGAGCTTCATCAAGTTGAGTGAGCAAACTTGGGTGGCGGCGGATGGCAAAAGCATCAAAAGCACCCTCAGCGATTACAGCGAGTCCTACCAAAACTTTGTCAGCACGGTGAGTGCCTTTACTCACCAAAGCGGTGTCGTGTTGCACTTGCAGGTGATGGACAACAAGCATATCAGCGAGATTGAAGTGGTTCGCCAACTGATTGCGGCTCTGGTCGCTCAACCGATTGTGTTTACTCTAGATGCGCTCCATTGCCAAAAAAAACAGTCGAACAGATTGCCTTGCAGCAGCAGCACTATTTGATTGCCCTCAAAGCCAATCAACAGAGCCTCCATCGCACCTTAGAGCATCTGCATCAAAGCGCAACTCCAATCAGTGTGGCTGAAACGGTGGATACCTCCCACAACCGCACGGTGCATCGTCGCGTCTCGGTGTATGCTGCTCCTACGGCATTACAACACCACTGGGCAGGGTTGAAAACCCTGATTTGGGTCGAGCGTTGGGGAGTGCGTGAGGACAAACCGTTTCACGAACACATCGGTTACATCAGTAATTTGCAGTTGAGCGCCCAGGAGTTCCTCCCTCACATTCAACAGCATTGGAGCATTGAAAACCAGTTGCACTGGGTGCGAGATGTCACCTTTGAGGAAGACCATGCCCGTCCCGGTGGCAATGCCCCGGTGATGGGGGCGATTCTCAATTGTTTCCTGCTCAACATTGTGCGTCAGTTGGGCTTCCGGACTATCCCTCAAGGAGTCCGAATCCTGGCAAATCAAGTCAAACGAGTTTTTGAGTTCTTAACCCAAGGTTTTCCTCCGCCTAAATGAAACCACCCTGCCCCCGAATGGGGGATTTAGGGGGCAAATTCATACGTGATTCAGCAACGCCAAACGTGCTAAAGGTGACTGTACTTGCGCCACAGTCTACTAGAGCCATCACCTCTTTTTCTAAATTCTGCTGAAACCGATTAAGCGCGATCGCATTGGCAATGGCTAGCGCTAAAATCTGGAGGAGAGCCCCCCTAGACCCAGCCGCCATGACCTCCTCCATAGATTTTCAAGACTCCTTTGATATTGTCGTCGTTGGCGCAGGACACGCTGGGTGCGAAGCAGCCTTAGCCGCAGCAAGGTTAGGCTGTCGAACTCTTTTGCTCACCCTCAACCTCGATAAAATTGCTTGGCAACCCTGCAATCCAGCGGTCGGCGGTCCCGCCAAAACCCAGCTTACTAATGAAGTCGATGCGCTAGGCGGCGAAATTGGCAAAGTCGCAGACCGAACCTATCTGCAAAAGCGGGTGCTAAATATTTCACGGGGTCCTGCGGTGTGGGCGCTGCGAGCACAGACCGACAAGCGAGAATACGCGGCGGTCATGAAAACCACCGTCGAAAACCAAGCGAACCTCAGCGTTCGGGAAGGGATGGTGACGGATCTGATAGTGGGTAAAAACGAGGAAATTATTGGCGTTAAGACCTATTTTGGGGTGGCGTTTGAGTGCAAAGCGGTAATTTTGACAACAGGGACGTTTTTGGGCGGTGTTATTTGGGTGGGCAATAAATCTATGGCTGCTGGACGGGCTGGAGAGTTTGCGGCGGTTGAATTGACAGAAACTTTAAATCGGTTGGGCTTTGAAACCGGACGGCTGAAAACGGGCACTCCGGCAAGAGTAGACAGGCGATCGCTCGATTACACCCATCTCGAACCCCAACCTGGCGATGCCGAAGTGCGCTGGTTCAGCTTCGACCCCGACGTGTGGATCGAACGCGAACAAATGCCCTGTTACCTCACCCGAACCACCCCCGAAACCCATCGACTCATCCGCGAAAATCTTCACCTTTCGCCCATCTACGGCGGCTGGGTCGATTCTAAAGGTCCTCGCTATTGCCCCAGCATTGAAGACAAGATCGTTCGGTTTGCCGATAAAGAATCCCACCAGATTTTTATTGAGCCGGAAGGACGAGATATCCCAGAACTGTACATTCAAGGCTTCTCAACCGGATTGCCAGAGCGCTTGCAAGTGCAAATGCTGCGATCGCTTCCTGGTTTAGAACACTGCACAATGCTTCGTCCTGCCTACGCCGTGGAATATGACTACCTGCCCGCTACTCAGTGCTATCCCACGATGATGACGAAAAAGGTAGAGGGGCTGTTCTGTGCAGGGCAAATCAACGGTACGACGGGCTACGAAGAAGCAGCGGCGCAGGGGTTAGTGGCAGGGGATTAATGCCGCCCGAATGGTAAATGGGCAAGCCATGATCGTCTTCCCCCGCGAACACAGCTACCTGGGCACCTTGCTGGATGATCTGTGTACCAAAGATCTCAGAGAGCCTTACCGAATGCTGACTTCTCGCTCAGAGTATCGGCTGCTGTTGCGATCGGATAATGCCGATCAGCGTCTCACTCCTTTGGGACGCGAGGTCGGCTTAATTGACGATCGCCGCTGGTCACTTTTCACCCATAAACAAGCCCATATCATTGCTGAAAAAGAGCGCCTCCACGAAATGCGCGTCAAAGAACACGATTCCATTGGGCAACAAATTGCGGCAGACACTCAACAAAGCATTAAAGGCTCTGCCACGCTTGCCGATTTGCTGCGCCGCCCCGGATTTCATTATGTTGATCTCGATCGCTATCATCTGAGCAACCCTGCTCTCACCCAAGCCGAACGCGAGGGCGCAGAAATCGACATCAAATACTCTGGCTACATTCAGCGCCAACAAGCCCAGATAGACCAAGTTGCACGCCAGTCTAACCGCGCTCTGCCTGCTGATTTAGACTATGCTGCCATTCTCACCCTGTCGAAGGAATCCCGCGAAAAACTGGCGAAGGTAAAGCCCCTCACCATTGGGCAAGCCACTCGAATTGGTGGGGTGAATCCGGCAGATGTGAATGCGCTGTTAGTTCATCTGGAAGTGCGATCGCGGCAGATAGCAGCCAATTAGATGAGCAACCCTGCTTGTCTTCAGATACTTAGAGAAAAAGAGTTTGCCACCCAATTTATTCAGCAACGCCTCTTTTTCCTCATTAAATCTGTGCCACCGAAACCGCACTCACATCTGCATGGCGATCGAACACCACACGTGGACGTAACAACACCCGAAACAAAATCCAAATCGACTGCAACTCTCCAGGCGTATGCCGTCGTTTCCACTGTCCAGGGCGACAAAACAGCATTCTGACTAACTGTCGCTGTTGTTCTAAAGTGAGTTGCTGAAAGATGATGCGCACTGTTGGAAATTCGTGGCTAAAGTCTGTCCGAATGACCTGTCCTGTAAGAGAGAGATAGTGTTCCAAAATCTCTAGAGTGAGTGGTAAACTTTTTGGTGCTAGCTCTGGTGCCAACTCTGGAAAACCGGGCTGAGTTAGAGCAATTTCAACTCCGATTTCTGAAATCATGGTGGTGATGCCCCAAAAGGTTGCATCGCCTAAGTTAACTCGCACCGTTCGCCGCAAATCGAACCATTCATAGGGGCTGGGTCTGGGTACGTCTAGCAAAATTAATAGCGCCGTGCCAATCATGACTAAGTTGTAAATGCTCCAAATCCAACCTAAGCCCAGCCCTTTAGAAGCAGTATCGTAACCCTCTGTCCAGCCGCCTTGAATCATGCAGTTACCAAAGTTAATCCAAAGGCTAATGGCAGAAGCAATAAAGAGAATGAGCAGCGGTAAAGCTAAGCTCCAGTTGTAGGAAAAGCGATCGCTTGCTGTCCCTTTAGGAGTTACTTTAAACCCCCGTGAGAACGGATTAAACATCACTCGTATAACTGTAATTGCCAATGGAAAACACAGCACTAATGAATAGATATCTGAAAGGAGAGCAGAACGCGATCGATGATTTAGCCAGGAAAACACCGAGAGTTGCACCAGGTAATAGGGCAGAAAAAAGTAAAGAACTTCAGCGGTACTGGCTCGAATCGGAATCACGCCCAAGAAAGAATACGCCAAGGGCACCAGCAAAAACCAACTCTAGAAATACTGGTAAACCAGTGGAGTAGACCTTCTAAGTGGGCTAGCCGTTGCAATAAATTAAGCCCTGGAATGGTGAGCGGATTGGCTTTAATGAAAAAGGCTTGCAGCGTTCCCCGCGCCCAACGCAGGCGTTGAATCGCATGGGCAGTAATGTTTTCGGCGGCTAATCCGGCGCTAAGTTTTTCATCTAAATAAATGAGTCGATAGCCTTGAGCGGCAATGCGAATGCCCGTAAAATAGTCTTCGCTCAGAGAGTCAGTGACAAACCCTCCGGCGGCTGCCAACGCGCTGCGGCGCATGACAAAAGAAGTGCCTGCACAAATCACGCTGCCTGCTCCGTCGCGGATAGGTTGAATTTGGCGATAAAAGACTTCTTCTTCAGGCGTTAGAATGTTTTCTAAACCGAGGTTGCGGGCGATCGGGTCTGGGTTGTAAAAGCTTTGGGGAGTTTGAACTAGGGCAAGTTGCGCCTCTTGGAAGAAGCCGACTGTGCGGGTTAAGAAGTTTGTAGTGGGGACAAAGTCGGCATCAAACACGACGATAAGTTCGCCTGCGGTTTGAGCGATCGCATGGTTCAAATTTCCGGCTTTGGCATAGCTATTATCAGGACGAGAAATGTATTCACAGCCTAATTCCATCGCTAATGCCTTCACTTCAGAACGACAGGTATCATCTAGCAAATAAACTTTTTTGCAAGGATAATCTAATGCCTGACAGCCCATGATCGTTCGCCGCAAAATGAACGTAGGTTCATCGTAGGTAGGGATCATCACATCTACCGTAGGCGTGAACGTACCTGATATTACATCCAGGGCAGCTTGATCAGCTTGTTGACGGCGATCGGGAACTCGTAACATCAAAAACATTAAGATGCAATTGCTCAGCAACATGAACAGCTCTAGGAAAAGTAATCCTAGACTAAACACTCCCTCTAGCGGCGTGCTGACATTGAGCGTAGAAGCCGATCGCCACAGCAAATAGCGAATCGTTAGAAACAGTAAAATGGTCACGACAACCACACGCGACCAATCTTTAGGACGGGGTGAGGCTTTCATGACCCCTAACACAATTAAAAACAGCGCCACCGTTGGAAAAACCAAATATTCTCCTGCCACCATGGGTACTTCTAACCACAGGGGCGGGCGTTGCTGAATTTCGTTAAGCTGAGCAAAAATTTTGAGAATATTCCCTTGTCCGGAAAACCAGGCAGCCGCGATCGCCCCAGATACTGCAATTACAGTCAGCATGACTAAAGTGGCAGCTTGTGGACGCAAAAACTTTTTAGGTCGAGACCGCGAGGAACTCCGATCGCCAGGCGGATCGGTAGGACGGTCGAGGGGTGTTGTTCTCATGAATTTGTCCTGATGAAGTACCAAATACGAGGGGCGATCGTCACAATTGCGACTTTTAGTAAGAGGATGTCTGAGAAGTATCAGAGTGTTTTACACTCGCCCCCTCAATCCCCCATTCTGAGGAACTTTGAAACAGAATTGGCTCGAAAGTCCCCCAGAATGGGGACTTAGGGGGCGGTTCGGGTAGCAATTTTGGCTGTTCAGAGATCCTCTATGCGATCTTTAATTGTGCGACTTTTACGAATTGCGATCGTCACGATTGCAACTTTTACCATAGTTACTCTCACCCTCAGCTTACACCCGGAATAAATCTGCCCCTTAGCCTATCTAGGCAGCGCCCCCGCGTCTGTGATCTCAAACTAGCGCTCTCAAACTGATAATCTCAACCTTAGAGCAACCGCCGTAGCTTTAGCTAAAGCCTCTAGCGGTAGGCTTTCATGAAATCGTAAAATCACATATTGTAAGGGTGAATGCCAAGAACGAGAACACCTTTAAGACGAAGAGGCTTGCATATGGGCGCGAAAGATATTGCAGGGTTAATTCATCCGGCGATCGCTGTCATTGTTGTATTTCCCCTGATTGGCATAGTGGTTCACTATGCGTGGCAAACCCGTCAGCGTCGCCTAAAAGCAGCAGACGGCACCAAAAGCAAAATTCCGTCTAACGTTGGCTCTGAACATCTCAAGTTAGGGCAATGGCTCAGCAATTCAGTCGTAGGGCTGGTATTAATCGGCGTAGCGTATCCCATTTTCTCTAAAATGATCCCCGATCAAACCTGGACAAAAGACATCACTCGCTTTAGCTTCGTGGTCTTGCTTTTTCCCCTCACGATCGCCTCCCTCATCATTCTGAACCAAGCTCGTCCAAACTTTGGAGAGGAATTTTTGCCTCACTTACGGGCATGGGGCTGATTTTGCTAGGCTGCCAACCCGAAGTATTTCGGCGCGGCTCCGAGTGGTATGTCTCGCACTACTACTATGGCATTGCCGCCGCCATGCTGATGATTTTTTCCCTCGCCATTTTCCCCGACATTTACCAAGATCGAACCAATCGCTGGCGCAACATTCACATTATCCTCAACTGTATAGCGCTGCTGCTGTTTGTCGGGCAAGCCTTCACCGGAACCCGCGACTTGCTAGAGATTCCGCTCAGTTGGCAGCAAACTCATCTCTATAAATGCGATTTTACGAAATTGATTTGCCCTCCCTAAAAAATTCGGCGTTGCTGAATCCCGGTACGAATTTGCCCCCTAAATTTCCTATTCTGGGGGATTTAGGGGCGATCGGAGAAATAGCCCCTCAAGGATTCAGCCTGCCATTCAGCAATGCCAAAAATTCTTAGATCTCCTAGCTCACTCATCCCTTGGCTCTCGCAGTTCTTTGCTAAAGCCAAGAGCCTTCAGGGTTTGCAAACCCAGTTCCAGAGCGGATGACTTTTACCTTGTTGCCGAATTCTGAGCACCTGTTTCTCTAGCGATCGCCGCTCTTCTGCCGGAATTCCTCGGACAATATTACGGCTCTGCCACAATAAAACACTCATCGTCCAAGCCACACAAAGCGCCAGCCCAAACGATGCCAGCCGATTGTAGATAATCGTATAACGGACAGCAGTCCAGGTAAAATACTCGATCCACAGCTCAATCTCAGAGCGCAAATGCCATAAGCAGAGAGGAGCAATGAACAGCCAGAGGAAAGCGACCAGCAACCAGCGGCTATATACAGTAAGTTGATGCAGCCTGAGGACTTGCTGTTGAAAATCTGGGGTTGAGCCTGGGAGGAAAATTCTTGGGGTAAGTCTTCGGGGCAGGTCATAAGTCCAGCGTGGCACGAAGGTAAAACAGCCCATAATGCTACTAAAATAGACGAAAAATTAATGAGTTCGCAAATTGATGTGTAAAAATTAACTTTTTTACAATGACCTTGTGCAAAAATTAACTGCTAATAGAGCTATTTAATTTCGCCCGTATATTCTTTATGACCCTTCAAAAAAGAAGTTCCTCTGTATTGATGTTGGCTCTGCTGCTTTTAGTTGCAGGAGTGCCCCAAGCTTTAGCAACTCGTCTGCCGCTGTTGACGAGCCCGCTTTTAGCGCAATCTATCCCTCCTTTTCCGCTGCAACCTTCAGTGTCGCCTGAGACAACGGTCAAAATTGAGGGTTCTCCTAGCATGACGATCGCCAACGATGCGCTTAAACAGAGGTTTGAGAGTCAGTATGCAGGAACAACGGTTGATGTGAAATACACTGGAACGAATGAAGGGATTCAGGCTTTGCTGGCGGGCAATGTTGACTTAGCGGCGATCGGTCGTCCCTTAACAGAAGCCGAAAAAGCTCAAGGATTGGTGGCAATTCCAGTCAGCCGCAACAAAATTGCAATTTTTGGTGGGTGAAGACAATGTTTTTCAGGGCAGCTTAACGACCTCCCAATTTGCCCAGATTTTTCGGGGCGAAATTACAGATTGGGCACAAGTGGGGGGCGCACCCAGGGCTATTCGAGTGATCGATCGCCCTGTTTCTAGCGATACTCGCACTGCCTTCAGTCGCTATCCCGTCTTCAAGAACCGCCCGTTTGAGTCAGCCACCAACGCCGTTAAGCTGAGTGATGATACAACGGCAACCGTATTAAAAGAACTGGGCTCTGATGGAATTGGCTATGCGATCGCCCCTTCGGGTGCTAGCCCAGACGATTATCCCGGTGCGCGCATTGTCCCCATGCACGATGTTCTGCCCACCGACCCCCGCTATCCTTTTTCCCAGCCACTCGCTTATGTGTATCAGGGCACTGCAAGCCCGGCGGCAGCCACGTTCTTGGGTCTGGCAACAGCGCCTCTAGGGCAAGCCGCGCTCGGATCGACACGGGTGGTCACCACAGGAGCCGCCACCACCACAGGAGCCACCACCACCACAGGAGCCACCACCACCACAGGAGCCGCCACTACAACAGGAGCCACCGCGATCGCACCTGACCTTGCAACAACTTCCCAGGCTTCCCCAGTCGAACCGCCTCTAGTGCCCTCTGGCAGCCCTGTGCCCAATACGTCTACCCCTCTTGCCCCCAATGCTGCGGTTACACAGGCACCTGCGCCCGTAGCTGCTCTTCCACCTGATGCAGACCCCCCGTTCTGGCTAGGCTGGTTGCTATTACCCTTACTGGGAGGAGGGCTGGCATGGTGGTTTAAGCGTCGCAGCACCGCAGGACAGACCGCCCCCTCTCCTTTTCCCACAGAATCGGTCAGTGTAGAGCCTCCCCCCCAATACCACCGAAGGCGCAGGCTTGGCAGAGCGAGCCGGATCGGTGATTTCTGCCGATCGGGTGGCAATTAATGGGGTGAATCATCCGGAAGCATTGGTTCAGCCTTTAGCAGAACCTTCAGCAGCAGAATCTTTGAACCCAGATTCGGAAGGGTTTGGGGTCAGCGGTGTGGCAATGGGGACAGCCGCTGGAGCCGCTGCGATCGCGGGTTTGTCGGCAATGCCTCGGAGAGATAGCCCGATTGAAGCGAATCCTTGGGATGATGTGCCCGTGCCTGAAGCCTCGGTGCCTGAAGCCTCGGTGCCTGAAGCCTCGGTCGTTGAACCTGAAGGTTCTGGGCAAGGATCGATCGTAGAACACTCTGTTGCACAAGAACCTGTTGCACAAGAGCCTGTTGCACAAAAACCTGTCGTGGGGGCTGAGGAATCAACGCAAGAACCTGTTGCGAGCGTTCCTGTTGAAGCTGAAGCGGCAGGAGTAGAAGCTTCTGTGCCGACTCCGGTTGCAGGTTCTTCTAGCGAAGAACAAGCTTGGGATCTAGGATTGGCGGGTGCAACGGGCATAGCGGGTGCCGCGATCGCCGGTGCCGCCATGGCTCGATTCACACCGTCTTCTGCCTCTACCCAGCCCCCTTTAGCCTCTACAGACGAGGCTCAATCTACCGTCGAAGCTGCCAGGTTTGATGTGGGGCAAACCGACTTGACCCGCGAAGAACTAGCAGCCGTGGATGTAGACTTACCCGAACTCCCTGATGGCTATGGTGAAAGCCAGATTGTCTTGATCCCTCGTGATCCTCATTGGGCATATGCCTACTGGGATGTCCCCCAGTCCCACCGCGAAGAAGTCCGGCGACAAGGCGGTACGCGGTTGGCGTTGCGGCTCTATGATGTCACCGATATTGACCTGACTGTGACCAATTCTCACAGTTTGCAGCAATTTGAATGTGAAGAATTTGCGCGCGATTGGTATTTGCCAGTGCCCGTCAGCGATCGCGATTATCGAGCCGAAATTGGGTATCTCACCGCCGCTGGTCAGTGGTTGTTACTAGCGCGATCGCTACCCATCCGCATTCCCCCCATCTATCCTTCCGATTGGGTGGATGATCGAGAAATAACCCTGGAGTGGGACGATGATCTAAAAGACAAGACCTTCTTAGAACTCTCTCCCCCTAGAAGCAGACGTGTTTTCCAAACCATTCCCACCCCCTACCCTTTAGCTCAGGCTGCCGAGGCGCAACGGGTTGCAGGCTCTATCTTTGGCTCCATGCAACAAGTTCCTCCTGTTAGCTCGTTTGTCATTCAGTCGGGTGTGGGCATGTCAGGCGTGGGCATGTCGGGTGTGGGTATGATCGGTGGTATTTCTGGATTGGGCATGTCAGGCATTGGCATGTCAGGCATTGGCATGTCAGGCATTGGCATGTCGGGTGGTATGTCTGGATTGAGTATGTCGGGCATT
>JAAUPA010000328.1 GCA_012034615.1 Leptolyngbyaceae cyanobacterium CSU_1_4
TCCTGCTCCTTGCCCGCGATCACGCGCCGACGCCAGCAGGCTTTCGTCCTGCAGGAAGTGCCGCAGGCGGGGCAGTTGCGGGGGAGGTTTGTCCCTCAGGTGCGATCGCACTGGGTGGTGGATATTAACGAGGTCAAAGCCCAAAAAGATTTACCCGGCGTGGTGCTGATCGATTCTCGGGAGAGCGATCGCTATCGAGGCGATCGAGAACCGATCGATCCGATCGCAGGACATATTCCAGGAGCCGTCAACTATCCTTGGACAGAAATTTTAGATGCCGATGGCTATTTTCAACCTGAGGCTTTGCAACAGCAACGTTGGGCAGCCCATCTCGCCGACAGACTGTGGGTCTACTGCGGATCGGGCGTGACGGCTTGTGTTAACTTGCTGTCTTTAGAAGCGGCAGGAATCGCTGATGCCAAGCTCTATGCCGGGAGTTGGAGTGATTGGTGTTCTTATCTGTAAATCTAAGAGTGAGGGCGCAAAACTGGAATGCACCCGAACCGATTCACTTCTTTAAAGTTCACTTTATTAATGCGGTTAAACCTTTGCGCTGTTATTAATTCAACAGAGATTCAGCAGAAATTGGAAGGTGATTGTTAGATTCGCAAAGCCCCACTAAGCTAGAATAGCCCAATTATTATTTTTCTTAAACTTATCAGGTTCAACGTGCAATCGTTTGGATATTTTGTTTTTACAAATATTCAATTCGGGGTCATTTAATTGAAATTTCTACTCAAAATTTTAGGTCTTAAATCTCTATGCCTTTATCGCCAATGAGCCGCCTGTCAATCTTTGTAGACGGGAACAATATGTTCTACGCTCAGCAAAAAAATGGTTGGTTTTTTGATCCAAGGCGAGTGTTAGAACACTTCACCAACGATCCGGATTTAATGTTGATCAATGCTTTTTGGTATACCGGACTCAAAGATTCACAAGATCAAAGAGGATTCAGAGATGCGCTGATTAGTTTGGGGTATACCGTTCGGACTAAAGTTCTCAAAGAATACTATGACGATAACTCTGGAAAATATTCACAAAAAGCAAATTTAGATATTGATATTGTCGTGGATATGTTTAATACCGTGGATCAATACGATCGCGTCATTCTCTTTAGTGGGGATGGTGATTTTGAACGGGCGATCGAATTTTTGCGATCGAAAAGTACTCACATTACGGTGATCTCTACAGAAGGGATGATTGCCCGCGAGTTGCGCAATGCTACCGATCGCTATATTGATTTGAACGATATTCGAGATCAGATCGAGAAAGTAGAAAATTGCTGAATTGAGCGACGTTTAGAAAGAGTTAGAAGAGTTAGGGAGAGGGCATGGAATAAGGGGCTTCATCAAGCACCGGAGAGATCATCCTGCAAAATTGCGGTGGTCGGCGATGTTCACGATCGCTGGGACGAACAAGATGAAATTGCGTTGAAGCATTTGGGGATCGATCTGGTGCTGTTTGTCGGTGATTTTGGCAACGAAGCCGTGGGGGTGGTGCGGGCGATCGCTCAGGTCAATCTGCCTAAAGCGGTCATTTTTGGTAACCACGATGCCTGGTACTCTGCCACCGACTGGGGCAGAAAAAAAATGTCCTTACGATCGCCAAGTCGAAGATCGTCTTCAGCAACAGCTCGACTTAATGGCAGCCGTTCATGTGGGCTACGGCAAGCTAGATTTTCCAGCTTGGGGCTTTACGGTGGTGGGCGCTCGTCCGTTTAGCTGGGGTGGCTCAACCTGGAAAATGAGGAGTTCTATGATTCTAAATTTAGAGTGAACAGCTTTGAAGCCTCGACCCAGCGCATTCTGGAAAATGTCGAACGGGCTGCCCACAATACGATCATTTTCATGGGTCACTGTGGTCCTTGGGGGCTAGGCGCAGCGCCAGAAGATCTCTGTGGCAGAGATTGGCAGCCCTTGGGGGGCGACCATGGGGATCCAGATTTTGCAGCGGCGATCGCCCAAACTCAGACGATGGGCAAAACCGTTCCCTTGGTCGCCTTTGGACACATGCACCATGCGCTGCGCCACACCAAAAAACAAATCCGCAAGCGCCTCGATCAGCGCGACGGCACAGTTTACCTCAACGCTGCTAGCGTCCCTCGCATTGTCCAAACAGAGGCAGGTTGGCAGCGGAATTTTTCGGTAGTGACGCTAGAGGCGGGCAAGGTGACAGCAGCCGACTTAGTTTGGATCGACCAAGATTGGGCGATCGCCTCCCAAGAAGTTCTATACCCGCAAACAGTTCAGAATTTCTCTTTCTAACTCTCACCCCGCCCAGGGAACCCTCACGCCGCCTAGAGATCAAGACGCTGATCCGCTCAAACTTTGTTAGCTCCACTCCAAAATCCAAAATCCAAAATCCAAAATGGGGTAAGATAAGCAGTGCCGACCGGGAGAGGTGGCAGAGTGGTCGAATGCGTTCGACTTGAAATCGAATGTACCGGAAGGTACCGAGGGTTCGAATCCCTCCCTCTCCGTTGGTTCGTTGGTCATTAGGGGCGCTGGGTTAGAAAACCCGGCGCTTTTTATTTTAATTTTTTGATCTTTACACAGGCCTTCTAGAATCCAGCCCTAAGGATTCTCCGCTCTACCGATAATCGGGGTAGCGAGCCGGAGATTCGGGCGATCGACGGGGCAAGCTCTTGGGGGCGGCAGGCTCTGAATGGAGCTGCTGACGACCATTGCGCACAACCCGCATCATTTCGGTCAACTGTTGCTCCATGTCTTGCAAAACGCGATCGGCATAATCATCTGCCCCAGCTTGAATTTCCTCACACTCTGCCAATGCTCGCCGCTGCATTTCATCCAGCTCTTGCTGCGCCCGTCGTCGCATTTGGTCAATATCCGCCAAAGTTTGCTGCTGAATGGTGTCGCATTCCCGCTGCACCTGCTGCCGAATTTGCACCGCCTCCATTTCGGCTTGACGCACTAAGCCCATATCGTTCAAAATTTGGGCGGCACGTTGCTCGGCAGCCGCAATAATTTCTTGGGCATACTGCTCAGCTTCCTGCAAAATGTCTTCTTTATGAACCACAATTTCAGCCGCTTCTTGAAACGCCGACGGCAGGTTTAACCGCACCAGATCTAGCTGTTCTAAAAACTGCTCCTCGTTAATCAGGGTTCGTCGGCTCAAGGGCACGCGCGGGCTGTCTAGAAGGATTTCCTCTAGCCGATTCAGTTCTCGCTGTAAGTCTACGCCTCCGAGTCTCATGGTGTCTCCAGGGATGGATCGATGGGCTGCCCCCCCGTTGTTTGAACCATGGGTGGGGCTGTGGGAGCTCGTTCCTCTAAGATCTTGTTCTGGGCGAAGCATTGGTAAATATCTAAGACGACAGGGGAAGGGACAAGATGTTCGATGGGACCGCCAAACTTGGCGATTTCTTTGACGACGCTGCTGCTCAGGAAACTTTGTTCGGTAGAAGTGGCAAGAAAGATGGTTTCAATATCGGCTGCTAAGGTTTTATTCGTGTGCGCCATTTGCAGCTCTAGCTCAAAATCGGAAACGGCTCGCAGCCCTCGCAGTAAGACCTTGGCTTGCCGAATTTTTGCATAGGTGACTGCCAAACCCTCGAAGCTATCGACTTCGAGGTTGAGTAAGTGCCCTGTAGACTGGCGAATTTGGCGAGTTCTTTGCTCCACTGAAAAAAGGGAAGTTTTATTGGGATTGCGAAACACTACCACAATCACCTGATCAAAGAGCTGACAGCCGCGCTCAATGATGTCGAGGTGACCTAGCGTAATGGGGTCAAAACTGCCGGGGTAAATTGCAATCACGGTGGGGGCTATTTTCTGGGTTGGATGGGGGTCGAGGGTATTGGGCTATAGGGTATTGGGCTACAGCGTTGAGGCGACTGTGTTAGACGTTTCTATCATCACACGTTGGGGGGAACCCTTTGACAGGGAACCCACCAATCCAACTTTTAAGCTGAGCGACGGAGAAAGGGAAGGAGCGATCGCTCACTTTCTCGTGCCAGTCTTCTTGGGGATAGTGTCCCACTTCTTCCAGTTGAGCCAATTCTCCCTCTTTCAGAGCAGCCATAAAACTTTGCGCCAAGCTCAACGGCAGCCAAGGATCTTTGAGCCCCCAGGCGACTAAGGTGGGATGCTGCCACCCCGAAAACCCTGCCCAGCTCACGCCGTCACTTGCGAGAGCTGCATGTTTTGGATGACTGCCTGCAACGAATCGGTGC
>JAAUPA010000329.1 GCA_012034615.1 Leptolyngbyaceae cyanobacterium CSU_1_4
GGGGAGTTTAGGGCGGAAAAAGACTGCAACGAAGCCAGTTTAGAGCTGCGTATACACGATAGCCTTCTGGGAGAAGAAAGATTGGGGATGAGGGCAGATAGAAATCTCACGGTTCAAATAGGATTGCTACAGTCTTGGATTTATTGACTCATATTCCACTCTTTGTCCCTCCTTATGCAAACATCAAAATCTTCGCGTCCTGCTGATACTGTCTTTGTTTCAGACGTGAATTCTTTCAAAAAACGGACACCTCGGGTAGCTGAACCCCTATTTGGTACAGATGGAATTCGAGGAAAAGTGGGAAGTCGCTTAACAGCGTCTTTAGCACTAGAAATTGGCTACTGGACAGGGCAGGTTCTTCAAACGCAAGTCTCCCTGGCTAAATTGGTAATAGTTGGACAAGATTCTAGAAATTCTAGCGATATGCTGGCGGCAGCGCTATCTGCCGGATTAACCTCAGCCGGACTAGAGGTTTGGTCTTTAGGACTGTGCTCAACTCCAGCAGTAGCGTACCTGACCAGTATTTTAGGGGCTGTGGGTGGCATCATGATTTCAGCCAGCCATAACCCTCCTGAAGATAATGGCATCAAATTTTTTGGAGCCGATGGCACAAAGTTGTCTCAATCGCTGCAAGTTCAAATTGAACAATGTTTGCAAGGAGAGCAATCCTCTGAGGTTGAGGGCACTCTTCGCTGCGGACATCAATACGTCCGCCCAGAACTTTTAGAGCAATATGCGATCGCCTTACAAACTTCGCTACCTGCCCAGATCGATCTTTCAAGAATGCGAATTGTGTTAGATCTGGCTTGGGGATCTTCTGTTTATTTAGCTCCCCAAGCCTTTAAAGCGATCGGTGCAACTGTGATTTGTCTCCATGATCAGCCAGATGGCGATCGGATTAATGTTCATTGCGGTTCAACGCATCTTGCCCCGTTGCAAGCAGCCGTTCAACAACATGATGCCGATGTTGGGTTTGCCTTTGATGGAGATGCAGATCGGCTCATGGCGATCGACTCCCAAGGACGGGTGGTCGATGGAGATCATATTCTTTATCTCTGGGGTCAGCAGTTACGTCAGGCTGGACAGTTACCCCAAAACACTTTGGTATCAACGGTTATGTCAAACCTTGGCTTTGAACGAGCTTGGCAACAATCGGGCGGGCAGTTGATCCGAACGGCTGTGGGCGATCAACACGTTCATGCTGAAATGATGCGTTTAGGAGCCATGTTGGGCGGTGAACAATCAGGGCATATTCTTTGTCCCCATTACAGCGTATCCGGTGATGGCTTGTTGACTGCCTTACACCTGGCAGCCCTGGTTAAACAATCGGGGCGATCGTTAGCTCAACTGCGCGATCAGAGTTTTCAATCATATCCGCAACTGTTGAAGAATGTGAGCGTTGTAGACCGCGATCGACGATTGAACTGGAAAGAGAACGAGAGTCTCCTTCAAGTCCTGGCTGAAGCTGAACAAGCGTTATGCGATCAGGGGCGAGTCTTGGTACGCGCTTCTGGCACCGAACCAATCCTTCGCATCATGGTAGAGGCAGCCGATACAAAACTAACGGAATATTGGGCAGAGAACTTAACGCAAACATTTAGCCGCACTTTGTTGAATTAGGGGTTGCATGAATCATTTAACTTCTGGTTGCGAAACCCCCATGATGCTACAGCCTGAGAGCGGAAAACTTAAGCGTGAACAGAGCTTTCACGGATTAGAAGTTTCAGGAGCGATCGCCATCAAACAAAGCTGGAAATCGTTCCATCAGAATGCGTTAAATTGGCAAGTCCCTAACGGGTCAGGCAAACAACGTTTTATCAGCATAGTGGGTTGCCTGTTAATAGGGATAGGAATCGCAACTTGGAACCAGCCTCTTACTTTCTATTCCCTGATACATCTGCTTTTCAATACCCTTGATGAAATTGTCGAGGCATTGCCTCACTCTATTTTAGCAATGTTCATTTTAATAGCAGGTGCAGCATTCATCCTATCAGGATATTCTCGCTCAACCTCAAGTAAAAATACGTTCCATTCTAAAAGTAAAAATAGTTCGCTTGATTCTTCCAATACACGGCAATTTAATCAGGAAAGCAAGATAGTCGTAATCGGTGGAGGCACCGGTTTATCGACATTACTTCATGGCTTAAAATCCTATAGTTCTGATATCACAGCAGTAGTAACTGTTGCCGATGACGGCGGTTCATCTGGCAGATTACGGCGAGAATGGGGCATATTACCTCTAGGCGATATTCGGAGTTGCATGACGGCGTTAGCAGATGAGAAACAAACTCTGACAGAATTGTTTCAGTTTCGGTTTCAGCAAGGTGAAGGGTTAGTAGGGCATAGCTTTGGCAACCTGTTTCTGGCAGCAATGAACACCCTGACAGGTGATTTAGAGCAAGCGATCACAGCCTGTGCTGAAATACTCAAGATCCAGGGGCAGGTGTTGCCGGCAACCCTCAGTGATATTCATCTTTGGGCAGAGCTGTCAGATGGTCGGCGGATTGAGGGAGAATCTCACATTACTGCTGCTAAGGGGCAAATTGCTCAGATTGGGTGTACACCTGCTGATCCGCCTGCACTGCCTGCTGTTTTAGAAGCGATCGCAGTTGCAGACTACATTATTTTAGGACCGGGCAGCCTCTACACTAGCGTTATTCCCAATCTGTTGGTTCCCGAAATTCGAGAGGCAATTGCCCGTGCCACAGTTCCTCGCATTTACATCTGCAATATTATGACTCAAGCTGGAGAAACCAATGGCTACCGAGTTTCAGATCACATTCGGGCTTTAGAGCGCGTCTGCGGTACAACACTAATCGATAGCGTCTTAATTCATCAGGGTAAACTTTCACCTCGATCCCTGGCAGTCTATGCTGAAGAAGGTTCCTATCCCGTGGTGTTCGACCGAGAGGTTGTGAAACAATTGAATTGCCAGGTAATTCTAGACGACATCGCAGAAATTGATCCTTCTAATCACTCTGTTCGTCATCATTCCCAACGGTTAGCCAAATCTCTAGAAAGATGGTTGAATCGCTAATCATTAGCGATCCAGGCTCTATCGTTTTGCTTTGAAACTCAGTAATCTTCTAGAAATCCTCTGGCGATCGAGTTGTATCAAACCAGCATCAAATTAAGTTCTTTTAATTAACCATAATATAAAAGCAAAGGTTGACTTTGATCTAAAGAAAATTATAGCTAATGATATAGCGATACTCAGAACTTAATCCCTAACCTCGGCAACGATTCAGATCATTGCTTGAAATGAACATCCTCAGCAGATTGAGGCGATCGCACTTTAATAGGCTGAGCTGGATTACCCGCATAGATCATCATGGGTTTAAGAGATTGACTCGCAACGCTACCCAAAGCTAGAACAGTTCCTTTACCAATGGTTACACCCGGACCCACTACACATTGGGCAGCCAGCCAACTGCTTTCTTCCACATGGATCGGTGCAGTCAAGAGCTTGAAATGAGGATGATTCCAGTCATGATTTCCGGTGCAAAGGTAAACCCCTTGAGACAGACAAACATGGTTGTCGATCGTAATCATAGCTAGGTTATCAATCCACACATTTTCTCCAATCCACACATAGTCACCCACCTTCAAACGCCAAGGAAACTTAACCCGAACGTTGGGCTTGATGCGAACGCCTTGACCAATTTGGCTACCGAAGCAGCGGAGGATTTGCACCTTAACAGTAGATAGGGGCAGCCAGGATGTTTCAACTAAAGGTGATCCAATAAAGTACCATAACAACTGCTTCCAATAAGGAGCACCTGGGGTGTAAGAACCGAGCGTATATTGATCAAGGCGCATGGCGAATCTATTTCTGGAGTTCTGCTTCAATTAGTCGAATGCTTAATACGAATTCTGCAAGAACGGCTGAAAGGCGTAGTACCAGCCATGCCAACCATCAAGGATTCCACCTTTAAAGATGAGGCAGTAAATTAGGATGATGAAAGGTGCTAGAACTTTTTGTTTGCGGATGCGATCGCCCCAACTAGGTTCATAATTTCGGTACTAAGTCGTGAGGCATCAGTAAAAATGTCAAAGGTTATGCACTGAATGCATGCTCTGTCTGTTCCTATAAAATTAATTTTGTTCGTCTGTTACTTTGGTAACTTCTCATGACACTTTTCGTGAATGGCTTTTTGATAAAGTGCAATATATTCTAAAG
>JAAUPA010000330.1 GCA_012034615.1 Leptolyngbyaceae cyanobacterium CSU_1_4
GTGGGCGTTATCGAGACGATCGGTGTAGGAGTGGCATTTTGGGAAGACAAGACGGCACTGACGACTGCCCAAGATGCAATTCCTGTAATGACGGCTAAGCCTGTGCCAATGGAAATGACGGCTAAGGGGTTGTCCCACACCGAGCTTTCGGTTTGACGAGGAATGACGGGGGCAGATGGTCGTCGAGAGAGATTGGGCGATCGCCCGATCTCATCCACTCCAGTTTGTCTGGTTTCAGGAGGGCGACCGACTGCCATCGTTCGCATTTCTGAAGCGGGGGGCGGCTGCGGGGTGAGGACGGAAGCGGGACTGGGCGGCAGGGTAGCATTCGAGGCACCCTGAGCTGGATTAAGCGCTTGCAAGGCTTGAGCGACTTCGTTGACCGACTGATAGCGATCGCCCGGTCGATAGCTTAGCATTCGGCTCAACACTTGGGCAAACCCGGGGCTTAGGGTCGTCCAGCGTTGCCACTGCCAGGTTAAATTGCGATCGTCGTAAAGTTCTTGCGGCTCTCGTCCCGTTAGCAACACCATTGCCGAGACGGCTAGCGCATACAAATCGCTGCTGGGGTAGGCTCGCCCGGTTTGCATTTGTTCGCTAGGAGCATAGCCGACTTTGCCCACTGTTGTCGGCTGAGCACCCGATTCTACGGATTGAATGCGGGTGGCGATTTCTTTAACTACGCCAAAGTCAATGAGAACGGGCAGGTGATCGCGCTCTCGCAAAATGACATTATCGGTAGCAATATCGCGGTGAATAATGCCCTTGCTGTGGATATGGGCGAGCACGGGCAACAACTGCTGAATAAACTGAATGACTTCTGGCTCAGTAAAGGTTTTACCCTGTGCCTTTCGCTCTAGCATCAGCGATCGATAGGTTTTTCCTTCCACATAGTCTTGCACCAAAAACAGCCGTTCCTCTTCCTCAAACGTGGCGCGAAACTGAGGAATTTGAGGATGCTGAATTTGGTAAAGAATGGCTGCCTCTCGCTGAAATAGCTCTTGCGACTTACTTAAGGCATAAGCACTGGTTTGGGGCGGAATGAATTCTTTAAGCGCACACCGTTCATCAAATCGACCCTTGTCTTCTGCCAAATAAGTACGACCAAAACCGCCTTGTCCCAAAACACTCAAGACTCGATAGCGATTTTGTAAAACAGTTCCAGCATCAATAGGGGGTTGCATAACGAGCTAGCTCAACCTTTCACAATCTTGAAAACACCCCAGAGAAAACAGACTCCCTGAAAACTACTGCGGCGAGTTGGCACCTTATGATAGCAAGGAATTTGCTCCCTGAGGTTTCATCTGGGCAGTTAACTTGGAGCGATCGCAGGTTAGAGCCAGAAAAGTTTCTGCCGCCGCACGACCTGCACGCCTGTTTCCATCGACAAATGGATAGTTCGTGATAATTCTCTGTGCAGATCTGAGCCAGTACGAAGCCAGCTAACTTCTTTATCTAGAGAGAAATTTCCGTACACTGCCATAATTGGGTGGATCGGCAGAATCGTTCTGCATAGTTTTAGATTGAGTCTAGCTGTCAGCGATCGCCCCTCACGGCTCATATTTTGATGGCTGAGCTCAATTTTTGATGCGTGCTGCTCCGCAGATACCGCAAGGGTCGCCTTGCAGTTCCCTGCTTTTTTGTTGCTTGTTGAGACATAGCTTTGCTATACTGAGCAGCGTTTGCTGGTGTAGCTCAGTTGGTAGAGCAGCGGTTTTGTAAACCGCCGGTCGCAAGTTCGAGTCTTGTCACCAGCTTTTGTATTTTTGCCTAGATTCCTGCCTAAACTTTTGTAAGAGAAGGGCAAACCACAGTTTTTTGATCTGTCCAATCGGTTAGAGTTTGGGCATCGCGGTAGTGTCGAGGCGTTTTTAGCAAAAGTTGCCAAGCCTTGCCCGCCGGAATGAGATTGAACTGATCAGAGTAATGGGTTTGTAGCAGAGTTTGTAGGTCCGGGTAGTAATCGGAATTTAGACCGGGAAAAAGATGATGCTCGGTATGATATGAAAAGTTAAAATGCAAGAGATCAAAAATCTTAGGCATTCTTAAAGACACGCTATTGAGAAGCGGATCGTTTACATCGGTCATTGGGCAAAGGAAATGATTCGTGTACACATAAAACATGACTCCGGCATAGCCAATGCCAATGGGGAGCAAGTACCCTAAAAGAATACCGATGGGATTATGGATGTACAGTAAAATGCTGAGGTGAATCACTGCAATCCAAAAGGTTTCGATCGCAATCAGACGGCGTTTCGCAGGGCTAACAACAACGGCAGCAGGGACATAATCTACATCATTGCGGTTAAAGAAAAGAATGGATGTGAGATGCCGAAAAGTATGGGTGCCCCAAGCGGTTAGCATTCCGAAAGCGAGGAACAATCCATTGACTTCGGATGAGGGGATAACCAGGTTTTGAATCCATTTGCCCCAGGTATTATTCTGCTGAACCAGGTAGCTGCGATCGGGATCTTGCAGGGAGTTTGTTTGAGTGTGGTGTTTGTGATTGTGAACTGCTTTCCAGAGTGTAGGCGGCATCCAGAGTAAAGACAGCCCAATCAAAGCGATAAAATCTGCTAAACGAGGATTTTTAATGACGCTGCCATGCATCATATCGTGACAGGAAAACAGCAGCGCCACGACGCTATTGCCCATAATTAAAGTGAGCGGCAAATAGAGCCAAAGCCAATAAAATGACCAAAGATTGAGCTGTTGAGCGATCGCCCATCCGAGTAGCAAAATGAGAACATTAATCCCCAAAATAATCAGCTTACTAAAATTAGGGATGAACGCTTCTGGAGGCAGCAGCGGGCGCAGAACTTTTACATAATCCAATTGAGTCAGCATAATTCTCCAACAATAGAGGGTAGACGACTTTTTGTTGAACTATCGTTGGATCATTGTCACTTAAAAATGGCGATCGAGTATAGAGGAGGCGCTAAAACTTTCACACCACATTAATAGCAAATTTCTCTCACGAGTCTGATATAGCCTAACAGAGTTTGGTAGGGCTGAATTCTGTTCACACTAGATTCTAAGAGGCAAATGATTCAGTAGATCTGTAGTGCGGACATCCTGTCCGCCAGTAGGCAAGATGCCTGCCCTACTGACACACCAGCCGGTAAATGTCTGCACTACTATGAGGTTCTTAAAAAGGAATTTGAGTGTAATGATAGAAATCTGTCAGATCAGAGCATTTTATGCCTTCTCAATTCTCCGCGATCGCCCAAACGCTTCCCACTGCTTCTTTCATCTATCAACCGCCGATCGCTGCCCACCAAGCCCAACGAATTCTAGTGAAACCTAACCTAGGTTATCCGGTTGCACCGCCAGTGACAGTCAGCATGGGAGTTTTGGGCAACGTGCTCAAGGCATTGCGGCAAGCCAGCCCTAACGCTGAAATTTTGGTTGTGGAGGGCGTTTGTTCACCCGTAAGTTTAGGAGATATTGCCGGACGGCACGGATTGTATAACTTGCTAGATGAAGGAATGAGGCTGATCGATGCCGATACATTGCCCCTGATTGAGTACGCGAATCGATCGCCCCAACCTGTCCGTTTCAAAACAATGTGGGCACCAGAACTACTTGAGCAAGTCGATTGCCGGATTTCGGTGGGAGCCTTTAAGCGGACTATTTTGAAAGATGAACCGCTGATTTCTGCCTCGTTAAAAAATTTGTACGGCTTGTTTCCTCGCACCAAGTACAAAGCTCGTAGCAATCATTCACGCGGACAACTGCATCGCCCTTCGGTGCCTTTGGTGTTGCAAGACGTATATTTTTGCATTGGGCATTTATTTGATGGAGCGGTGGTAGATGCCGAGCGACGGTTTGTCAGTCATGATTGGAAGCCTGATAAAGGAGAGGCGATCGCCGTTGGTAAAGTATTTTTTGGAGATGATTTAATCGAAGTCGATCGCCTTGCTTGTCAAACAATAGGAGAAAATATTCCAAGCTATTTAGATGCAATTAGCCAACTCCGAAAAGGTTTCCCCATTCCTAAATAAAGAAACTTCTTAAAAATCGTAGAAGGAACGCATATCGTCAGAAGGCGCAACTCATGGTACAAACTTCAGCTAAACCCCTCACTTTAGACGAGTTTTTGGCGCTGCCAGATACCAAACCTGCTAGCGAGTATCTTAATGGAAAAGTCATTCAAAAACCCATGCCC
>JAAUPA010000331.1 GCA_012034615.1 Leptolyngbyaceae cyanobacterium CSU_1_4
TCCACGAATTTGACCGTAGCTTTACTGTGGGGGGCAAATCAATTGACGAGTTTGCCCGACGCCGATCGCCCAGCTCACCCATTTGACCGGGCTTTATCTCAGTGGCAATCACCTGACGAGTTTGCCCGAGGCGATCGCTCAGCTTCGCAATCTCACGACCCTTCACTCTGCGCAGTAATCAATTGACCCGGTTGCCCGAGCGATCGCCCAGCTCACCCATCTAAACACGCTTTACCTCAGCCGAAATCAACTAATAAGCTTGCCTGTAAATATCCGCAATCTCACCCAGCTAGAAAAACTTGATCTAACCGCCAACCCCAACCTCTCCATTCCGCCCGAAATCTTGGGCAACTGGGGCAACTTTGGCGCTCCGACCACCATTCTTAACTACTACTTCCAACTTCGCAGCCAACCTAGCCGCCCGCTCAACGAAGCCAAAGTGCTCATTGTGGGTGAAGGCGATGTGGGCAAAACCTCTTTGCTGCGCCAACTTCTGGGTCATCGCTTCGACCCTTGCCAGAACAAAACCCCCGGCATTACCATCCAACCCTGGAACGTTGACGTGAATCAACAAACCGTGCAGCTCAACCTCTGGGACTTTGGCGGACAAGAAATTATGCACGCCACCCATCAGTTTTTTTTAAGCAAACGCAGCCTTTATCTGCTCGTCATCGACTGTCGCCAAAGCGAAGTTCAAAATCAGCTAGAATACTGGCTGCAAATCATTGCCAGCTTTGGCGGCGACTCACCCATCATTCTCGTCGGCAATCAATGCGACCACCAACCTCTCGACCTTGACCAACGCGGCTTAAGCCAAAAATATCCCAACCTCCACGCCATTCTTGAAACCTCCTGCAAAACCAACCAAGGCATTGCAGCCCTCAAAGCCACCCTCATCCAAGAGCTGAGCCAACTGCCCCACCTCCACGAACCTCTACCCCAAACCTGGTTCACGGTTAAAGCAGAACTTGAAAAACGCACCCAAGACTTTCTTTCACGCCATGACTACGAACAAGTCTGTGTTGGGGCTAACATTCCCGATCGCCAAAGCCAAACTGATTTACTGCACCTGCTTCATAACCTCGGCATTGCCCTCAACTTTCAAGACGACATCCGCCTTAACCCAGAATTCTCTGATACCAACGTTCTTAACCCTGAGTGGGTCACTAATGGCGTATACAAAATTCTGAACAACAGCGAACTCTTTACAGTTCACAATGGCATTCTCCATCAGTCTCATCTCCTTAGCATTCTTGATTGGCGTCGATATCCCCGCGATAAGCATAGTTTTCTAATTGGCATCATGCGAAAATTTGATCTTTGCTTTGATTTAGATGGTTTTTCTAACGAGAAATTTCTTATTCCGGGTCTACTTCCCAAAGAAGAACCTTACACGGGAGAATGGCAGGGTTCTCTCACGTTTCAATATCATTACAATGTTTTGCCGCCCAGCATCATTTCGCGTTTCATTGTCCGGATGAATAGCAAAATTAGTCAACGGACTTACTGGCGTAGCGGGGTTGTGCTTAAAGAACGAGATAACCCTGCTCTCATTCGTGCCGATCGCGAGGATAAACTCATCTCAATTCAGGTAAAAGGCAACCCGGCAACCCGCCGCCACTTTTTAAGCATCATTCGCAGCCAGTTTGATGAAATTCACCGAACCATTCCTCGCTTGGGCATTACAGAATATTTGCTTTACCAAGAAGAACCCCCTATTTTGCTAGATTGTGAGGACTTGATGAGTGCCGAAGCAGCGGGAGAACAAACCTATTTTATTGGTAAGTTAAAACGCAAAGTTAGCCTCAAAGAATTGCTAGATGGAGTCGAACCCATTCAAGAGCGTAGAGAACGGCGCATTTCAGAGCCTCGGAATTTTCAGAACCTTTGGAATTTGGGCATTTCCGATCGCCAACTAACAGAGCGTGAAGTCTTTATTTCTTACGCTTGGGACAGGGGAGAAAGCGAGGCGATCGCCCAGACCCTAGACCAGTATTTTCAGTCTCAAGGAATTACAATTATCCGCGATATCCATGATCTTAAGTTCAAGGCTAGTGCGCGAGAATTTATGGAATGGTTAGGGCGAGGGAAATGTATTATTACTGTCATTAGTGATGAGTATTTAAAGAAAAGAAACTGCATGTATGAATTGGTCAATATTGCTGAAAATGCTCAAGATAATGAAGCATTGCGCGATCGCATTTTTCCTATTGTATTACCCAGTGCCAAAATCTATGACGTGATCGATAGCATGGATTATGTGAGCTACTGGGATCAAAAATTGAGGCGTTAGACACTAAGCTAAAACAATTAAAATCTTCGGCAAATCTGCCTAGAGCACAGGCAGAACTCAATCTTTATACCAAAATACGAGCCATTATTGACACGCTCACCGCTACCCTTTACGACATGAAAACGATTAACCTGGAGATGGGGCAAGGCGCAACTTTAGAAGATTACCTGAGGGAGCTATCGCAGGCAGTCGAACAAAAAATTTACGCATAGTTTCCAACACACGATTTTGGAGAAAACGATGTTTAATTTTCAAGGGAAAGCGGTTCTCGTAACCGGGGCTTCGCGCGGCATTGGTCAAGCCACTGCGATCGCCTTTGCTCAAGCGGGTGCCTGTGTTGCGCTTCACTATAGCCAAGACCGGGCTGCGGCTGTAGCGGTGCAAAAATCTCTAACAGGCACAGGGCATTGTGTGGTTCAGGCAAATATTGCTGATGCGATCGCCGTGGAGCGAATGGCGGGAGAAGCGATCGCTCATTTAGGTAAAATTGATATTCTGGTGAACAACGCAGGTATTTATCAAGAGCATCCTTTAGACAAAACTTCTTACTCAGATTGGCAACAAATTTGGAAACAAACTCTTAACGTTAATCTACTAGGTGCAGTGAACGTTTCCTACTGCGTTGCAAAATTCATGATGGAACAGAAAATGGGCAGAATTATTAACATCACCTCTAGGGGTGCTTTTCGAGGCGAACCGAATAGCCCCGCCTACGGCGCTAGTAAGGCAGCTCTGAACGCCTTTAGCCAATCGTTAGCACAGCATCTAGCACCCTACCATATTGCAGTGACAGCAGTTGCACCCGGTTGGGTCGATACAGATATGGCACGTTCGATTTTAGAGAGTTCGGCAGGCGATGCGATTCGGCAACAAAGCCCGCTGCATCGAGTAGCACGTCCAGAGGAAATTGCTCACACCATTTTGTTTTTGGCGACGGCAGAATCGGAGTTTTTGACAGGGGGAATTGTGGATGTGAATGGGGCGAGTTATTTGCGATAACTATGATGAATGGATGAATGGGTTTGGGCAACTGAGGAAGCGATCGCAGGGGATAAATGGTTCAAGCACTACAACAGCCTGTAACATTTGATGAATTTAACAAGTGGCTACCGACCTCATCTGAATGCCGCTATGAGTTACATCGTGGAGTAATAGTCGAGATGGCAAAACCCAAGGGCAAGCATTCAGAAATGGCAGGCTTTTCTATTGCTGAACTGAATATTGAAATCAGACGGCTACAACTGCCTTACTTCATCCCTAAAGAATGTATTGTTCGATCCCAGGATGGCACTTCAGGGTATGAACCTGAAGCGATTGTGCTGGATAGAGAAGCAATGGTTGATGAACCATGATGGGAACGAGAATCGATCGTGACGCTAGGCAAATCGATCAAGCTGATTGTGGAAGTTGTCTCAACGAATTGGCAGGATGACTATGCGCTTAAGCTGACTGATTATGAGGCGTTGGGCATTCAGGAATATTGGGTGCTGGACTATGCAGGGTTGGGCGGGCGGCTCCATATTGGTTTTCCTAAGCAACCGACTTTTTCTGTTTATGCAACTCCCTTAGCAATCAGTTCAGCTTCACGGTTGCCGCTTTCGCCGCCTATGGATGACAGGACAACGAGTTCTCCTAGCGCCGTGAGCTCAAACCGCAAGGCTTCATTGCTGCGGCACAGAGCAGAAAATTGTGCTTCTGTGAGATGTAGCGTGGAAATGTCGATGGTCAGCGCTTCTGTAAAGACAGTCATATTGCTAAGAGGATGTTTGAAAAGTATCAAAGCGCCTTTACACTCGCCCCCTAAATCCCCCAATTCTGGGGGGACTTTGAAACAGAATTGGCTCAAAAGTCCCAATGGGGGA
>JAAUPA010000332.1 GCA_012034615.1 Leptolyngbyaceae cyanobacterium CSU_1_4
TTGCTGGACATAGTTCGACGCAAGTTGATGGCGGTTCGGGTCAGATTTATATAAATCCTACCGAGAGTTTAACGATTACTCAGTTAAAAAATGCTTTGAATGAAGCGATCGCACGCGGTTTGCAACTGGCGATTTTTAACTCGTGTGATGGGTTGGGATTAGCACGGCAGTTGGCGGATTTGCACATCCCTCAAATGATTGTAATGCGGGAACCCGTTCCCGATTTGGTGGCACAGGAGTTTTTGAAATACTTTCTTACAGAGTTTGCTGGTGGTCGGTCGTTCGATGTAGCTGTGCGGAAAGCGCGGGAAAGGTTGCAAGGGATAGAGGGAGAATTTCCCGGTGCTAGCTGGTTACCAGTGACTTTTCAAAATCCGGCTGAGGTGCCACCCAATTGGAACGATTTCCTCAATGAACCAGAATCACCAACTGACTCTCCCCAACCGATACGCCAACCAACCCCAACCTGGTCAAGGCAGCGTGGTTTATGGCGGGTGCTGTTGGCGAGTTTGACAGTCACCGGCTTGGTGATGGGGGGACGTGCGTTTGGTTTATTACAGTCGTGGGAACTCAAGGCTTTCGACCAGTTGGTGAGGTTACGCCCTAATGAAAGGCAGGATTCGCGTCTTTTGGTCGTCACCATCACTGAAGCGGATTTTCAGCTTCCCCAGCAGAAATCCCGCAAAGGCTCACTATCGGATTTAGCACTAGCGAGACTCTTAGAGAAACTGGAGTCCTATCAACCGCGAGCCATTGGTTTAGATATCTATCGCGATTTCCCTGTAGACCTTAACCAGCCACAATTAGCCACCCGCCTGAAAAACAGCGATCGCATCTTTGCCATTTGCAAAGTCAGCGAACGGAAGCTCAACGAACCAGGCATTTCATCCCCTCCTGAAATTCCGACAGAACGCCAGGGTTTTAGTGATTTAGTTAAAGACCCTGATGGTATTATCCGTCGCCATCTCATCGCAATGAACCCAAACGCCAAATCTGCTTGTGCCACACCAAACGCCTTGAGCGCCCAGCTAGCTTTTCGTTATCTAAAGGCGGAGGGGATTGAAGCCAAATACACTAATAAAAATCAATTGCAGGTCGGTAAGGTTATTTTCAAGCGGTTACAAGTGCCGATGGGAGGCTATCAAAAAGTCGATGACTCTGGTTACCAAATACTACTCAATTACCGCCCCGTCCACTACCGCTCTCCCGTTGCCGATACAGTAACGCTAAACGACATACTCACAGGTAAGGTTCCGCCTGAGGCGGTGAAGAATCGAATTGTCTTGATCGGCGTTACTGCTCAAAGTGACGGTGATTATTTTCCCACGCCATACAGTGCGGGTCAGGAGATTTACCAGGAAATGCCAGGAGTAATCGTTCATGCCCAAATGGTCAGTCAGATTCTCAGTGCTGTTCTCGATGAGCGCCCCTTGTTGTGGGTCTGGTCTCAGTGGGGTGAAACGTTATGGGTCTGGGGTTGGTCTTTGTTCGGAGGCGTACTAGCGTGGCGCATTCGGAATTCCCTGCGCTTAGGACTGGCAGGGGGAGCTGCCCTTGGAGTTTTATACGGACTTAGCTTTGGTCTAATCTGCCAGGGCGGTTGGGTGCCACTTGTCCCTTCGGCGTTGGCTTTGGTCGTCACCGGAGTGAGCGTAGTAAGCAATTCACGCATTCAAAAGGTAAAACCTAACGTAAGCTATGACTAACTTAAAATTGCTTTTTCAACCGATTAAACTTGCCTTTGCTATCAGTTTAGTATCGTTCGGCTTTTTTTCCGCACAAGCACAAGCTGCTAAATCTGCAATTCTTGGATCGAGCTCTCCAACTATAAATGACTCACCGAGTCGCCTGTTCAATGCACAGTTAAACACCTCGTTGATTTTCAACGCGCCCCCACCACCTAGTAACCTTGGTGAACCGGGGAGTCGCGCTGGAGGAGGAAGGCGCGACCCCTGCAAGGTTGATGAAAAGCAACTCAAGGCATTGGTTCCGGTTTATAAAATTCCAGAATCAGAATTGGTCTTGGGATTTACGAACGCCGAGCATCCCACCTTTTGGTTTTATGTTCCTTATTCCGGCTGTCCCTTAGAGTTTGTTCTGAAAGATGAGAAGGACAATGATGTCTACCAGACCACTTTAACGGCGTCTGACACGCTACCGGGTGCGATCGGTGTTCGCCTTCCGTCCAGGGTGCCACCTCTAGAAATTGGCAAGAGGTATCGCTGGTATTTCTCCGTACTCAATCAGCAAAAGCAAAATGAGGTTTTGGATGCCGTAGATGGTTGGGTGCAAAGAGAGCCGCTGAACGTTACTCTTCAAAGTCAGTTAGAGGCAGCAACTCCACAGCAGCGTATCGCCCTATATGCTGCCAATGGCTTTTGGCACGAGGCTTTGACTGCCGCTTCTGAACTTCGCCGCACCGATGCCAACAGTAATGATTGGGGTGTCCTTCTGCGAGCGGTGGGCTTGGATGATGTTGCCTCAGAGCCAATACTGGAGTGCTGCCAGCCCAAACGTTAATTTTGAATTTTGAATTGACGATGCAAGGATTGCTTCCATAGTTGAAGCTAAGGGATTGAAATTGACATTGATGCTCCCACACTTACTCGCTCTTGGAAATGTGGGAGCGTCACTTTCCTTCTGATTAAGTGTATTCTTTTAACTCAAATTCAATCGAACGTACTGACTGAGGACTTGAGGTGGCTTGTGGGCGATTTGGGAGAGGGGAGTGGTTAGGAGATAGGTGATTGCATTATTCCTGTTTCCACTCCCAATAAGTTAACTAGCTCATGGAAACCTAGCCTAACAACAGTAGCACCTGAGGATAACACCTTAATGATGTCCGTTAAAAGACAAGGAGCTATAATGCAGTGTCCCCGGAAGTCAGAGTCAGTACGCTTGCTCAAGAAGGTAAACAACCTGACAACAAGAAAAGACCCTGCGTTTTTTCTAGGTCTGTTCATTGTTAGTGTTGCCATAATCGTAGTTGTTATTAAGCCAGAATACTTGCTAGAGCTTCTCTTTGGTATTGTTCCAACTGCTATCAAGTGGATAAAAGGCAAGTAATCTAACATTGACGGCGATCGCCTCGACTCGCCTTCATCCCCTGGCGTATGGACAGTTGTTGCTAACTGGCACAACAAGAGCGCGATCGCAAACCTCCCCGGCGCTCATCCCTATCCCTGACTCCTGACTCCTAACCCGCGAGCGTTTTCATCCATCTAGTTCAGGTCGGAACGGGCGATCGTACCCTTGAAAGCAGCTCCAATCTCTACATTGCTGTCCCTTTCTCTGGGTCAATGGCACAACCTGTGGCTATTGCTCAAATGCATAATCCTAAAAACCCACTCCCAATAAGCCAATCAAAGGGTTCACGAGCTAAGGCTCAAGCTCAAAAAACATTACACCCTTCTTAAAAGAGAATTATGCAGCAACAATACATATCTAGCATCAGCTTGGAAGTTTTGTTAACTGATTTCGTACAAAAAGCCCTTGCTGATAGCTATTCTCAAGACATCGATGCCAACCTGCGACTACTCGATCTGGCATGGGACGTTCAGAATTTTCTTTGGAAACTGCGAGATGACAGTTTATAAAACAACCAGCAATGATTGACATTCCTAACACTTTTTATGTGCTTTTTAGTACATAAAAATTTCGGAATGGTGAAATTGCCAACACCTCTAAACAGTGACTGCACTCATCAAAGGGGTGAATTTTAGCTGAATTTTATAATCATATTTAGTGGTGCATTTACATCCTCTGATACCAAATCCGGGTTACTTACCCTCGTTATGATGGCGATTGAGCGCCCTGGCGCTCAATCGCCATCTATTGTGTTTATGACAAGGGGACGATCGAATGCTGTGCGGGCGATCGAATGCCATGCGAGCGATCGAATACTGTGTGGGCGATCGAATACTGTGTGGGCGATCGACTCATGAAAACCGGTAGCAAAACGGGCGCTCGTACCCTTGAAAGCAGCTCCAATCTCTACATTGCTGTCCCTTTCTCTGGGTCAATGGCACAAGCTGTGGCAATTGCTCAAATGCATAATCCTAAAAACCCACTCCCAATAAGCCAATCAAAGGGTTCACGAGCTAAGGCAATTGGTCAAAATGCATAATCCTAAAAACCCACTCCCAATAAGCCAA
>JAAUPA010000042.1 GCA_012034615.1 Leptolyngbyaceae cyanobacterium CSU_1_4
GGCTTCGCCTTCTAAGGTTGGCGTGTAGCTGCGGCGCACTAAGTTCTGAGCGATCGGCAGTGCTCTGGGCACAAACAACCAATCAGGAGCTTTGACGACAGTTTTTTGATTGACAGTGGCAACCAAAGCAAAGTTAGAGGCTAGAAGCATTTCGGGCTGAACTAAGCCTGCTGAATCTAAAGCATCAGTCAAAGCAGCCGCTAAGAAGGGTTGTTGAATATTTTCCACAGGATCATCGGGCAAAACATAATTATCGGGCAGTTTTTCCCAGGTGATTTCTAGGGCGCTTGGCGTTGTTTGTAAAACCATTGGGATTCCTCACGAACAGCCATCAATTATCATTGTACTGTCTGCTCCCAAATTTTGATCGTCTCATCGGCGCTACCGCTGACCAACAAATCACCGTCAGGGCTAAAGGCGATCGCATTCACTCCCCAAGCGTGTCGCATTGTGCAAATTCGTTCACTCGTCTGTATGTCCCAAACTGTTAGTGTGCCGTCTTCACAGCCGCTTGCAAAGTATTCATCATAAGGATCGATCGCCAAGCAGTTAACCTGGTCTTGATGAGCTGCCAAAACTTGTAATTGTTCACCTCGTGCCAAGTTCCAAATTTTAATCGTTTTGTCTGCACTACCGCTAATTAAGGTTTGCCAATTATGAGTGACTGCGATCGCTTTTATCCGTTCCATGTGTCCTAATAAACTGTTCAAAACACGATTATTTTTCAAGTCCCACAAAAGTATTTTTTGTCATAGCTGCTGCTAATTAATGTCCGTCCATCAGCGCTAACAATCAATTCACTGATCCAGTCTTGATGCTGGGCTAAGCTGTTAATTAATGATTGTTTATCTAAATTCCATAGATGGATTACGCCATCGCCGCCACCGCTGATTAGCGTTTTCATATCGTTCGTAATTGCGATCGCTGAAATTCCCCATCCGGGTTCCCGTAGGGTGTTAATTAGATTGCGCGTACTCATTTCCCATACTTTAATGGTGCCGTCATCACTACCGCTAAATAGGGTGGCACCATCGGGACTAAAGGTGAGCGTGCTAATGCGATCGCGGTGTCCCAAATTTGAAAATAGCGATCGCCCTGCAAAGGTATGCAATAGTTTTCCGTGATTTAAATCCCAAAGTTTAATGGTGCGATCGGTGCTGCCGCTTGCCAAAATTTGTCCAGCCGGATGAATGGCGATCGCAGTAATGCCGCCGTTGTGTCCTAGTAGGGTTTGCGCCAATCGCCAGGGCTGATCAGCATCAGGCGAGTTCTTCGAGTTACCCGAAAGGGTTCGTCTGCCTAAATCTTGTAACACATCTGCCGCAGTGCGATATCGCTGGCTGGTCGCCTTGCACAGCATTTTGTTTAACACGCGCCGCAACTGAATGCTAACAGGTTTAGGCAAATACTGCTCCCAAACCCAAGCATCTTCACTAACAGAATAGAGATCAAACGGATGAATTCCAGTGAGCAAGTGAATGCAGGTGACACCCAGACTGTAGATATCGCTAGAAAACTCGCCCCTTCCCATGGCTTGCTCAGGAGCCACATATCCGGCGCTACCAATGACTGTCGCAGTGCGGGCAAGAGCCGTTCCGGTGGCAAACTTAGATGCGCCAAAATCGACCAGCACATACCGTTCGTTGGCATAGGGACGAAGGATATTTTCGGGTTTAATATCGCGGTGAATGACTTGGAAGCTGTGAATAAAGCTCAGCACGGGCAGCAGATCTTCCAATAATTCCCGCACTTCTGCTTCGGTAAAAACGCCTTCTTTGAGATCCTCTTCTAGATTTATCCCATCAATAAACTCTTGAACTAAGTACTGAGCGGTTGGTGATTCGTAATGCGCTAGGAGTGCCGGAATTTGGGGATGTTGTCCTAACTCGTCGAGGCGATCGGCTTCTTGGCGAAATAGTTCTATGGCTTTGGGGTTGATGTTGATATTGGGCTGACGCGGCAACAATAGTTTAATCACGCAGTAAGGTTTTGTCGCCTTCGTCTCATCTACCGCTAAATAGGTACGACCAAAGCCGCCCCGCCCAATGATTTCGATCGCCTTGTAGCGATCGTCTAGCAGTAAATAATTGCCACAGTTCTGACAATACTTAGCGTCGTCAGGATTCTGCGGCTTGGGGCAAGCTGGATTGAGGCAATAGAGCATTATTTACGTAGGAACAAGCTCACCCGGACGAAGTTTCGCCCATTTCCCGGTTTCTTGCTTGAAGCTTTGGCAAGCCACCACATCCCACTCCATTTCAATACCCTCATCATGGGTGCGAATGTTGACGTTGATGGTGGGTTCGACTGCCTCAAAATTGGGAAATTCGGTCAAATGAGGCTGTTGGTGTTGGTGTTCAACGGCATTGTAGGTGGTGCAGCGATCGACATAATGGCAATTAATACAAACACACATGGAAGTGTCCTCCGCGTTTGCAAGATCGAGTCAAAAATGAGGGGGCTTTTCTGTTACTTTATCTCAACTTCTTGGCAAACAGGGGAGAACTACGGAAGGCTGTTGCAAAATGAAAAGGAGCCTGATCTGCGGCTCTGCTCTCAGCGTCCGATCCTCAACGCCCCATGGAGTTAGTGCCCGTGAAACGACAAATGACAAATGACAACAAGCCATCTATCCTAAATGAGGCTCCATATCGTTTCGCTACCCGGATTCAAGCAAGTTGTTATTGAAGTACATCTGTCCCGATAAGTTGGCGCAAGTGCCAGAATTACCCGCTTCTCTATTTTCGCCACAGACTTGGCCCTTCAACTTGGAATGGTTGCCACGGGCAGCCTACCTGGTGGGCGGCAATGTGAGAGATGCTTTGCTAGGTAGACACGCCGAGTATTTAGACCTAGATTTTGTTTTGCCCGAAGGCGCAGTTAAAACGGCAAAGGCGATCGCCCAACACTATCACGCGGGTTTCGTCTTGCTGGATGCCGATCGCCAAATTGCCCGCGTAGTCTTTGAACACGCTACGGTAGATTTTGCTCAGCAGGTGGGCGATAGCCTAGAGGAAGATTTGTGGCGGCGCGACTTTACTGTGAATGCGATCGCCTACAACCCTCACACCGACCAACTCATCGACCCCTTGCAGGGCTACCGAGACTTGCAGCAAAAAACTATTCGCATGATTGCTGCTGCTAACCTTAAGGAAGATCCTTTGCGGCTCCTGCGCGCCTATCGTCAGTCGGCACAGCTTGGCTTTGCCCTAGAACCCACTACCCAATCTACCATTCACCAATTGGCAAGCCTGTTGCAAGACATTGCCGCTGAGCGAGTACAAGGCGAACTCAGCTATCTGATCAATTCGGTAAAAGGCACGATCGCTCTGACGCGGGCATGGCAAGACGGACTGTTTGCCCACTGGCTGCCTAATGCCACTGCTAACAGCTTGGCACGAGTGGCGGCGGTGGATCAGGCGGCGATCGCGCTGAAAGATTCATGGCAAGCGTTGAAACTCACGGGTTGGACGAAGGATCAGCAAAAAGCTACCCGAAGCTGGTCAAAAATTGCCAAACTTGCTTGCTTGGTTGATCCCAGCCCCCAAGTTGCCGAGTCGGAGCTATGGCAGCTTAAGTACAGCCGCAGTGAAGTACAGGCAGTTTTAACAGTTATGCGCTCGCTGCCGACCCATTTAAACCTGGAAAATTTATCCCTACGAGAGCAGTATTTTCTCTTTCGGGGCGTTGGCACAGCTTTCCCAGCTTGGGCGTTGCTGGCGATCGCGGGTGGAGTGAAACTAGGGGCGATCGAACCTCTAATCCAGCGGTTTCTCACGCCCCATGATCCGGTTGCGCACCCCACGCCGCCCCTTACCGGGCGAGATTTGATGACCACTCTAAAACTTTCGCCAGGACCGCAGATTGGGCAGTTGCTAGAAGCAGTGCAGTTAGCACAGGCAGAAGGACAGGTTAATTCTCGTCAAGAGGCATTGGATTTTGCAGTTAATTTTGCCAGCGGAAATTTCGCACCCAGAAAAGTGTGATAAAGTAGACCGTCTGTGGGGTATGTTGGATTACAAAAATCCAGCCCTCTAATCTTTTGTCCATATTTCACTCTGCTCAAATTTGCAAAGGGGTTCAGAATGGCTAAACGCCGCAATCAAAAGAAAGAAAAAGCACTTCGTAACCAAGCTTACGCTCGCAAGTTCCGCAAACGTACTAACGTTGGTCGTTTTGGTAGAAGGCGCTATGGCAGCGGCAATGCCCAAGATGGGGATGACATGGAGCAAGAGAACAATAGAGAAGGGGCTGAGGCAACTGATCCTCAGTAGCCCAGGCGCTCAGCTCTATCAGTTAACTCTCTTCAATATTAAAAAAGGACAGGCTCAAGGGTTTGTCCTTTTTGATGGGTTTCAGTTGATAGATTTTGATAGATTTTAACTTTAGCCCGCTAAGCCGACTCAGAGCGATCGCCCAATCCCAAGTTTTGCCCTAGGCAGACAATCTGATTGCGTCCCTGTTCTTTGGCAGTGTAGAGGGCGCGATCGCTGAGTTCGGTCAACATCGCAGACGAGAGTTCCTGGCTAGGCACCACAGTCGCCACCCCAAAACTCAACGAAACAGATGCCCCATTCTCCAAACCCGCATGAGCCAATTGCAACCGTGCCACAGACTCTTGAATGCTGTGGGCAACAACAATGCCACCTGAAGTATTGGTGTTCGGCAAAATAACAGCGAATTCTTCATCGCCGTAGCGAGCCGCCAAGTCACCCGGTCGTTTAGCCGTACGACTCAGGATGAGTGCCAATTGTCGCAAGCATTCATCTCCTGCCTGGTGCCCATAGGTTTCGTTGTAAAGCCTGAAGTGATCAACATCGCACAAAATTAAAGTCAGGCTATTTTTCTCCCGAACCGCCCTTGCCCATTCCTGTTGGAGGTGGGCTTCAAAGCAACGACGATTGGCGATTTGAGTCAATCCATCTAAGTTGGCCAGCCGCTCTAGCTCTTGGGTTGCTAGCCGGAGACGGTAATTGTCTCGAATGGTTTTGTCTAGGAGCAAGCTAATGATTAAACCCAGAAATAATCCGACGATAAAAATTAAGGTGGTGAGCTGGTTCAACAGGCGTTCAGCTTCTTGATAATTTAATCGAGAGGCCGAGTCATCCATGCGCCAAACCGATTGCTGGGTCGAGCCAAGATTGCGCAATGTTCCTTGACGACTAGATTGGGCGATCGCAGGCTGAGGTTTGACCTTGATCGGAGCGCTGACAGCCGGAAGGCAATTGCCCAGGTCTGTGATCAGTGCCAGCACCAAGATATGACTGGAGAAGAAACCGTTTAAACGCTGGTTCATGAATCGGGGTTCTGGTAGCCTCAGTCCGACCTTACTGAGGATTTGTAGGGAAGATGCATCCTGCTAAATAAAGTTAAGACGAAGCCTGTGAAGATTGTACTCGTAACGGAACAAAATTTTGCTTTCAATCTTTAACTCGTGTGATCTAACCGCCATGCTTCTGCTTGCTGGCTGATTTGCTGCCGTTCTGATTCAGGCATCTTATCCAGGTTCTTTAGAATGAAACTCATGCGCCCTTGGGAGGTCAAGCGATCGCGATGCCGCGCCAAAAAGTCCCAGTAAAAGAAATTGAATGGACAAGCGCGATCGCCCGTTCTGGCTTTGTAGTGATAGCGGCAACCTTGACAGTAATCGCTCATTTTGTGGATGTAATTGGCAGAAGCAGCATACGGCTTAGAAGCCAAGATGCCGCCATCTGCGAACTGTCCCATGCCAATGACGTTCGTTTGCATCACCCAATCATAGGCATCAATAAAGGCAGAGTGAAACCAGTGTTCGATCGCCTGGGGTAAAATTCCAGCAATCAAAGCAAAGTTACTCAGCACCATGAGCCGCTGAATATGATGCCCGTATGCCATAGATTCCACCTGCTTCAAAGTCTGATGCAAGCAATTCATGTCGGTTTTGTCAGCATCCCAATAAAATTCAGGCAAGGGCTGAGTGTGGTTAAACCAGTTGAGCTGGGAGTAGTTTTCATCGGTGTAGTGATACAGCCCATGCAGATATTCTCGCCAGCCCAATATCTGCCGAATAAAGCCTTCCACACTATTAATGCTGAGATTTTGATCATAAAAAGCTTGTTCTGCGGCTTGAATCACTTCTAAGGGTTGCAGCAAGCCTAAATTGAGATAAGCAGAAAGCATTGCGTGCCAGAGGGTCTCTGCTCCGGTCACCATGGCATCCTGATAGGTGCCAAATCCGGGCAGGCGAGTTTGAATGAAGTGAGCCAAGACTTGCTGAGCTTGCGATCGCGTCACTCCCCAGCGAAAGGGTTCTAGGGCTCCATAGGGTGAAAAGTTGCCGCGCTTCACTTCATCCATCACGCCCCGAGTGATTTCATCTGGCTCAAACCAAAGCGTTTCAGGCATTTCCAGTCCGGTTTTAGGCGGCTGCCGATTTTCTTTGTCAAAATTCCACTGCCCTCCGACCGGATGCTTACCCTCCATTAATATTTGAAAGCGCTGCCGTCCTTCGCGGTAAAAATACTCCATCACTAAGCTTTTGCGCCCGCCTGCCCATTGCCGAAACTCAGTTGCCGTCCACAGAAACCGGGCATTGGGAGTCAGGACAATTTTACAGGGCAAATCCAGAGCTTGAATGAGGCGAGCAAAGGGGCGATCGCTAGGTTCCATCACTCGTAGTTCGGTGATACCCTCTGCCATTACCCAGTCTCGCAGCGGCTGTTCAAAATTTTCTGCCGTCTGGTAGGTCACGCTGCCGCCTTCCTGCCGTAGTTCTTGGGCAAAATGTCGCATTGCCGACCACACCAAAACCAGCTTCTGCCGATGATAAGGACGCTCCCGGACATGCTGCCACGACTCGATCAGAATGATCGGCGTTTGACTTAAAGACTCGGGGCAGCCCTGAAGGGCGGACTGTCCCATCCAAAGCTGATCCCCTAAAACCCAAATACCTGTTGTCATGATAATGATGTTTGAGATAAATCCTAGCGCAGCTTTAGCGCGATCGCTTTGCTCTACTGAACTCCGGCTTTCTCAAAACTCTCAAAGCTTCTTTTTTCTAACTTTTTTCTAAACTGTATTCAGCAATAGGATTCTGAGTTCTGCGTATAAACTACACTCAAACTCCATCAATTCATGAAGATATGTTGACAAAATATACTGCCTGAGTTGAGCAGGCGATCGTGCCTTTACAATCTGACAAACCTTATCAACTGAGGGGGCACACCACTTGTTGAGCGGCAGTAGGGTTCGGAGATGAGCATCAATTGCGTGTAAAAAATCAGTATTTGCCTAAGTAGGCTCTCAGTAGCAGTATGCGACGAAGAGAACTTAGTGTCTTCATGAATTTTTCATAAATTCATCAAGAATTGTCGGGTTAAGCCAAAATTCCGCTGATTTAGTAGTTTAGAGGGTTTTCAAAAGTCACGGTTTTCAAAAGCCGCTGAGTGAACCTTTTGAGCCTTCTATCAAAATGAGATCACAGATCCAGGTGGCATCTCGGTCTGCCCTATGGCAGACTGTCGGCTGAACTTAATAAGCCTAAATTTTCTCCTCAGACCTGTCTAGAGGAGATGTTCAAAGTTGGGTCATGCTAATTTTCTCTAGCTTAGTGACCTGTCAGAACAGCTCTTTAAGGGATGTTTGTAAATGAGCGTATCGTCTTACACTCGCCCCCCAACTCCCCATTCTGGGAGACTTCGATCCGATAAGTGAGTGCAAAGTTCCCCAATTGGGGGACTTTGGGGGCGGATCGGGACGTTATTTATGTTTACAAACACACTCTTTAGCCCTAATTTCAGACTCTTGTCCGTTGCCATCTGTAGAGATGTACATCCTCAAAGTATGAAGCAAGTATCTGTCATCATTCCGCTTTATGGCGTCGAGAAGTATGTTTCTGCAACTGTACAATCTGTTTTAGCTCAAACCTATGAAAACTTTGAGCTCATCTTGGTCGATGATGGTTCGCCCGATCGCAGCGTCGAAATTTGCCGCCGATTCGTCGATCCTCGCGTCAGAATTTTACGACAAGAAAATCAAGGTCCTGCGGCTGCCCGCAATTTGGGCATTCGCCATGCCAAGGGCGACTATATTGCGCTTTTAGATGGCGATGATTTGTGGCTCCCCGATAAACTGGTCAAACACATTAGGCACCTAGAAAGTAACCCAGAGGTCGGCGTTAGTTTCTGCCGCTCGGCATTAATTGATGAAGCGGGTGAACCGCTCGGCATTTATCAACTCTCCCCGCTCGAAGACATCACCCTCCTCGATTTACTCTGCCGTACCCCCATTGGCAATGGCTCGGTGCCCGTCATGCGCCGAGAATTGTTTGATGCCATCCAGTTCCACAGTCCCTTTGAGACAGATCCCTCCTACTTCAACCCCGATCGCCGCCTTCACCCCTCCGAAGACGTGGAATGCTGGGTGCGCATTGCTCTGACCACCCAGTGGCAAATTGCGGGCATTCCCGAAGCATTAACACTCTATCGGGTTAACTCGGATGGGTGTTCTGCCAAGCTGTTGAAAAAGCTGAGGTCGTGGGAGCAAATGCTGGAGCAGGTTCATAGCTATGCTGCCCCCCAAATTAAACCTTGCAAAGCAGCGGCAATGGCTTATCAGTATCGCCACTTGGCGCGTCGGGCAGTCACCTTGAGAGACGGGGCATCGCCCTAGGCTTGGGCTTCCGGGCGATCGCCACCTATCCTAAAATTCTGCTTGAGCAACCTCGGCGCACCCTGCTCACCCTAGTAGCTGCCACACTAGTGCAAGTCTTGCCCCTCAACTTCTACCGCCAGTTTGAAGCTCAAGCCCTGAAAATTGCGGGTGCCTCACAAAAACAGCGAATTTCTAAGGAGGCATTTTAATTTGCGTTCTGACCCCAAGGGGGTGGGTGCCGAGCGACCTCATCCCGTAAAATACTGAGATTACTGGAATTACTGACCTGACTTCTACCCATGACTCATTCCACCGACATCGCCACTCTTGCCCGTTGGATGGCATCAGACTTTAGCAACCAGGAACAAGCGTTTGAGAATCCGCCGTTTTTTGCGCACATTCGCGTTTGTATGCGCCCCTTGCCCCTGGAGTTGTTAGGAGGCGTGAGTTTATTTCTAGAGCAAGCCTACGACTACGAACTTGATCATCCCTACCGGATGCGGATTTTGAAGCTGATTGAGGTGGGCGACCCTAGCGGTATTGGCGAAGCAGGGCGTATCGTCATTGAAAACTACACCGTTAAAAACGAGGAAACCTATTACGGCTCATCTCGTGATATTTCCCGCCTCCAAGCGCTAACACCCGACCAAATTGAAAAAATGCCGGGTTGCGATATGTTGGTGGAATGGACAGGCAGCAGCTTTAAGGGCGTAGTGGAGCCAGGTAAAGCCTGTATGGTGTTTCGTAAAGGTCAAGAGACTTATTTAGATAACGAGTTTGAGATTACTGCAACCACGTTCACGAGCATGGACTGTGGACGAGACCCGGAAACCGACAAGGTGGTTTGGGGTTCGGTGGCGGGACCTTTCCAATTTGCTCGCTGGGCAAGTTTTGCCGATGAAGTAAAAGTTTAGCGTCTGGGTTATCGGAGTTGAAGCGAGACACCCTATAAATCGGGCTGAAACGGAGAGGGGGGGATTCGAACCCCCGTTGAGTTACCCCAAACCTGATTTCGAGTCAAGCGCATTCAACCACTCTGCCACCTCTCCGTCAGCTATTGTACCGCATGAGGAGAAAGATACTTTAAGTCGGTCAGCATAATTAGTTCCTAAATAGCTGTAGTGTGAGCGTCTCGATCGCGCGCAAGAGGTCTGCCCTAGGTCTTACCTTGCGAAACCCAAGAAACCCGGTAGGCGCAGCGCCGATCGCCTGCCAAAATATGCTCTACTCGGTCTACAGTGACCTCTGCGCCCAAAACTGCCCGGAAAATCTCTAATTCTGCGCCACAGAGCTTCTGGCAAGTCCGCGCTGCCGCATAAATAGGGCAATGATTTTCGACCAGCAATAAATTTCCTTCTGGTAATTCAATCACCTCTGCCATGTAGCCCTCTTGAGTTCGGAACTGCGCGATCGCCCAAACTCGTTGCTGCCAGGTTGCAGCTTTTGCGACTTTGGCTTGATAGGTTTGCACTTGGCGCTGACTGCGTTCTGCCACCAGTTGATCTAGCCCAGCATCGCCAAAAACACTCTCCACGCTTTTCAGCAAATCTACCACCAGGTCGGCGTGGCTATTGGGAAAGCGATCGCCAGCCTGCACCGTCAACTGCCACAATTTTACTGGGCGACCCAGCGGTCGTCGTTCTTCTTGATAAGTCACCCAACGTTCGGCTTGTAAACTTTGTAGATGTTGCCGAATTGCCATGGGCGACACCTGCACCTGTTGAGCAATTGCTGTCGCCGTTTGGGCTCCCTGCATTTTGAGCAAATGCAAAATCTGATCTTTAACTTTTTGTTTCGGGTCCTCCATCAATTCTTGCTGTTCCTGCTGCGATATTAAAATTCTGTGGCGCTAAAACTGATATCGTTTGTCCCTTAGCCAAATTGCTGTCGGAACTGCATTGCCGCCTGCTCCTACTTTAGCCTCAACCACAAATGCTGGCTTAGAAGATTCTCCCTGCGCCTGATTAATTTGATTAATTTGCTGGTTAATATCATCTCGCTGATCTTCGGGAATGAAGTACGTTTCTAGTCCGTAACGAATGCGTCCTTGGCGATCGCTCCCTCGCAATGCAACTTGATTGGCAGGTAGATTATTAGGACGATTCGTGGCGACTGCGACGGGTTTCCAAGCCTGCGGCGGACGGCGATCGGCATCAGCCGGAGCTTCTAAAATCACATAAAACTCGTTGCTGGCAGCCTCAGCACTCAACGGATCGCGTTCTACCTTTCGCTTCGCCTCAACGTCCTTCCATCCGGGCAATTTTGACAAGTTTTGCCCATTAGAAATCTCGTAGCCCAGCGTCACCGAATAGCCTTGAAAGAGACTGTATGGATCGACCGGAGCCGTTTGTAAGACTATCGATCGCCCATTCATTTGGGTATAAAATGCCTGTGCCGGAACCGCCAAAATTAGAATAATCTGAAGTGCCAAAAACTGTCCAAAACCGTAAACTTAATGAGTTGCGCATGGCTCAATCCTCCGAAGCAATTCTAAGAGTGCGGACGTAGCGTTCAAACCAAAGCCCAATGACCATTACGCCAACGCCGCAGAGCAGAAACACTACAGATTTCAACAGCAACGCAGTTTCGTATTCCAACAGGCGGCTGAGAATTTGTAAGGTGACGAGCGCTAGCCCACTCCAAAAAATGCGGCGTTGTCCGTCGGCTAATCCATCTCGCATTAATGCCACTGCTAAAAGGAACAGCAAAACGTTGGAAAAGAAGGTGGCGATCGCGCCAATGGGTTCGATAGTCCAATGCCAAAAAGTTAGGGCAGCAATTGCGCCTAGAAAAGCCAGCATCATGCTATTGCTTTGGCTTAAACCCCACCGACCCAAGCGTCGAGGACGAGCTAGATAAATCCATTGCACCACTGTTAGCCCTACGAAAAAGAGCAGACTAGGATTCAACAAAAGTGATAATCCTGCTGTCATCAGCCCTTCTGCCTGAGCTGTAGGAGGTGCAACCACTCGGCTATCTTCCCAGGCATAATGGAAGGACAAAACATAGATCACAACCATCCCACACAGCAGTGCTAGACCTTGGGCGATCGATCGAAAATAGGCTGTTTCAGAACCCAGCAGCGTTTCAGATCTAAGTGGGGTTTCAGAGGCAAGGGGCGATTCTGAAGTAAAGCGTGAAAAAAGCCGCTGCCATAACCTGTCGTCGTAGCTCCAAAGAATTGCCGTCGGCAGGGTGAAGATGAGAACTAGCCAAATTCCATAGAAATTGGAAGATGGAGGAAAGGTATCAGAAAATCGCAGAAGCAGCACTAGCAAAGCGGAAAGAGAGGCGATCGCCCCTAGCCCAAACACCCATTTCGATCGACACCAATAACCCAAAGGAATGAACGATAACCCCGCAATCAGAGGCATTTGGCGGATTACCCAACGTACCGCATCAGAGGGTGGATTATTCCAGTCCCAACCCGATATCCCGTTCCAGAACCCAATCCCCACCAGAAAAATCGCTAGTGCTCCTAAAGAAGTCAAGCGCAACCCATACGCCATCCCCAGCACTGCGAAGCCCCAAACTATACACAGGTCAGCGCTAGAGCCATTGATATGAAACATCTGCCCCATCAGTGCCAGGTTTGCCCCTAAAATAAGTGCCCCCAACAGCAATAATCCTTGCCCTAACCGCTGTCGTCCGCTTTCCTGGCGATCGGGCAAAGGCGGCTGGCTCCAAAGATAAAAGCCCGTCACATTTACGCCCACAAACAACAGCAGCAGCAGCAATAGCTTTAATTCACGCGGAATTGCCTGCCAGTTAGCCGCAACAAATGTGATTACACCCAAACCTAAAAGAACGCTGCCAATTCCTAGAACGACCGTGACGAAGCGATCGCGCGCCATTCCATCCAACTGAGAGAACTCATACCGCTCTGCTAATTGCCGAGCCTGGTCTGCACTGATAATTCCTTGCGATCGCCATTGCTCCATCTCTTGCTGCAACTGCTGCCGAAACTTATCTGAAGCCATCTTGACCTCCCCTTAAGGGAACTGTTTCTAAACTATGGTGTCCCATGCTTGCAAAGCTTTTTGATCAGAAATGTGACAGATCGCAAAGCGGCGACCCGATCGCCCCTCTATTCCCATTGCCCATTAACTTTGCCCAGGCTGTTATGACTTATAAAGTTGTTTAGGGTAAAGTTGTTAGGGCTTAAAAGCTGTCCAACGAGAAAAGCCAGAACAAGGAATGATGAAGTTTCTGAAGAATCTTAGATCAGTCGAAACAAAACAGCAGAAACCAACGTTACGGTACTGAAGGCTTCTGTAAGAGAATTCTCAAGGCGACAGTTGGGATGCCATCAGTCTAAGGATCTTTGCAAAGAATCTACCGATACTTAAGAAACTGCTATGAGAAAGTTAGAGCGCAATAATACAAATCAACCGAATTCAGATCAAATCAAAGCTTATAACCAGGGTCGTGTCCAGGCGGAAAACGATCGCCTTAACCAGCAGCACAATCAGCTTTGGCAGCAGATCGAAGAAAAAGAGGGTGATCTTGCGAAGCTTCAGCAAGAGGTGGAACAGACTTCAGCGTTAGTTCGCCAAGAGAAGCAAGAGAAGCAAGGACTTTTACAAAAGCTCAAAGATGCGATCGCCTCTCGAAATTCCATGAGTGGCAGATTGGGCAACATGACAGCCCAACGCAACAAAGCCCAAGGGCAACTGAAAGTCACAATAGACAAGTTGGTAGAAGCCAATCAACAAGTCAGCGCCATCCAGCAAGAGTACGACCAAGACATGGAAGAAATGGCAAAGGCATACCAGGAAATGAGTCCAGCTCAACGCAGCAGCTTGTCACCCAAGCTAAAACATCTTCTCGATCAAGTCGCAAAAGATTATGAGGAATAAAGCCATGAGAACCAGAGCAGAACGAAATCGAGGATTTGAGTCGGTTAAACGGAACTTATTTGATGCTGGAGTCGCTGTGGTGAACGCAGCCGAAGCCCAAGAGCAGCTATTCGATGCCTCCGTTAAGGCTTTAGCAGAGGCAGTCGGTATTGAGACGGAAGATTCTACTAAGGTTTTAGCAGGGGCGATCGGGGTTGAGGCAGAGGATTCTAGAGAAATTGAGTCTTGCACAACCAGCCCATCTATAAATTCAATTGTTGGGAAACTGATGACACAGCGGCAAGAAGCGGAAGCTGCTGGAGATTTTGATAGTTATATTGATGCAGAACAAAAGCTAGAAACCTTATATGAACTGGAAGTTGTCAGGTTAGAGCGGGAGGCACGGAAGTTAGAGGCACAAATCAGAATTCAAAATGCCCAAAAGCAATTAACCTTGCTTTCCCAGGCTCCAACTCCCTCTTCCCTCAAGCCTGAGCCTGAGCCTGCCCCTGCGTCCAAAACGCCAGAAGCTTGGACTGAAAGCAAGCTGAAGGAAAAATTTAAGACGCTTGAAGGTGTGCGCAAAGAATTCAGCGTCAAAGCAAAATCTTGGAAAGAAGCAGTTGATCTAGCCAATCAAAGAGAAAGATAAAAGCAGGATGGAGATCTGAGCATCCAACTAGAAGACAGGGATTGTTGAAGGCTATTCCCGCAATGCACCCTCAATGCTTATGATGATCTTCATGTCCCTGACCTTCTGCTGATACCAATGCCAAAATTTGCTAACACTCGCGCATGGGAACAGGCTGAACTGCTGATGCAGCCTACCTTTATTCGCGTGATTGATAACATCGGCAAGCAGCTCGAAACTTCTCACTGGAAAGGCACTTACCAGGAAGTTCAGATGTGGGCAGAGGGTGTTTCAGAAGCCACTAAAACCCAGGTTCTAGAACTACAGCAACAGCTCGAAACTGCCGCGCCTGAAGAATTAGAAGAGATTCAAGAAGCCCTGATTCGTCTGCCTAGCCCCCATCCTGGCTACTTGCTTTGCTTGCAGTATCAAGGTCGCCAAATTACTGTAGATATTTGGCAACTCTGCTATCAAATCTGTTTTCGCAACTATAGCCCTGTCCTGAATGCCATGGACTCAGAGCTCATTGTCGAAGTTGACACCACCCTTATTGATGAGACAGGCGATGTCGATTGGCAAAAGCTAGATATTAAAACAAAGCAGTTGATTGGACAAATCTTTAACAGTCTTTCTGGCGCAAACCCAACCGAAGAACCGTAAAAAACGGATACTTACTTAAGAAGGTGCTGTCGCAGGTGGTAGAGTTTGCTGCTTAAGCGTACCCAATCAGTCAGGACGATCGCTTGCCCCGTTGGGGTGCGTTTTTCTGCCTGGGGCTGTACCAATGGAGGCTGCATTGGGGGAATTTTGTACCGACTGAACGCAAAACTAGCCCCATCAAACATTGAAACCATTACAAACGCAGTCATCAACAAGTAACGAATTTTCATATCTGCCTAACAACGTTCTTGCCTAAAAAGTTTGCCTAAATAAAGATGGTCTATATCATTCATATCGGCTCCCTTGCTTTTTTTCATGCAAACTGTTCCACTGCCCTATGCGGCACATTCATTACGCTTGTAAGCCAGTAAAATGAACAGACCTACCTTCTTTAAGCACCTATGACGCAGACATTACAAGACCTCCAAACAGAAGCAGGTGCAATCTTCATAAACAACATACCCGCCCACTTTGGTAATGATGCAGCCGTGATTGAACAAATCACCCCGGGCAAAGCGGGTCTGTGCGATCGCAGCCATTGGGGCAGAATTCAAGTTACTGGAGACGATCGCCTTCGCTTCCTTCATAATCAAACCACCCACGACTTCAATCTTCTCAAATCGGGTCAAGGCTGTGACACCGTGTTTGTCACCTCAACCGGACGGACGATCGATCTGGTCACTGCGTATGTTTCTGAGGATGCTGTCTTGCTCCTCGTATCACCCAGTTACAACTCACAGTTGATGGAATGGATGGATCGGTTTATTTTCTTTGCCGACAAAGTGGAGTTGCAAGATGTCACAGAATCGACCGTTGCTTTTAGCTTACTAGGAAATGGGCTGACCGCAGCTTTGGGTCTGGAAGCGATCGCCCAGCAACCCTATGCTAGTCATCAAGTCATGGCGATCGGTGGAGTAGAGGTTCGAGTGGCAAGGGGCAGCGGTTTAATCACTCCGGGCTACACGCTCATTGCCGCCACCAGCGATGCCGCCCAGCTTTGGCAAACCCTCACCGCAGCAGGCGCACAACCTTTTGGCAGCCAAACTTGGGAGCAACTCCGAATTCAGCAAGGTCGCCCTGCCGCTGGGCAAGAACTGACCGACGCTGTTAACCCTTTGGAAGCTGGCTTGTGGCAAACGATTTCTCTGAGCAAAGGCTGCTACATTGGGCAAGAAACGATCGCTCGTCTCCATGCCTATCGCGGCGTAAAACAACAGCTTTGGGGCATCAAAATGAATGCTGCCGCCGAACTCGACAGCCTGATCACAAGCGGCGAGGAAAAAATTGGCAAACTCACGAGCTGCACCCAAACGTCTGAAGGACACTTTGGACTGGCATACATTCGCACCAAAGCTGTCACACCTGGTCTTAAAGTGACCATTGGTTCAGCAGAAGGCGAGCTGGTCGCGGTGCCATTTGTGAGCCATGAGTATCCCTAGTTCTGCTCCGTGGCGCTTGATCCCTTGCCTTGAAGCACCGGGGAATATTCAAATGGCGCTAGATTTATGGCTATTCAATCAGCATTGTTTAGGGTTGCATCCGCCCACGCTGAGGTTTTACAGTTGGGCACCCGCTGCTATTTCCCTCGGGTATCACCAGTCAAAATTTCCCGAATTTTGGCAGCAATTGAGCTGGAATAATCAGCCCCTTGATCTGATCCGTCGTCCGAGTGGCGGGCGGGCAGTTTTGCATCAAGGCGACCTGACTTATGCGGTGATTGCATCAGGGTTTGCGGCAAGTCGGGCAGAGGCTTATCGAGAGGTGTGTGAGTTTTTGATTGCAGGCTGGCGGTCGCTCTCCATCTCGTTGCAATATGGACAAACCCAGCGCGGCTACATTCATAACCCCAACTGTTTTGGCACCGCTACTGCCGCCGATCTGGTGACTCCTAGCGGCAATAAACTGATTGGGAGCGCCCAACTCCGCCGAGGTGCAACGATCTTGCAACATGGCTCTATGCGCCTTAATCCCGATCGCGCCCTTTTCCAACAAGTTTTTGGACAACCTCTTGCAACAGTTATTGACCTAAACATTCCCACTCACACTATTATCAATGCGCTCACAGCCTCAGCCTGCCAATGTTTTGGAATTCAACTAATCCCTCAATCTTTGTCTCGTGAAGAATGGCACGAAGTCAACGCCTTAGCGCTAAGCTCGTGCCATTCTCATTGAACTTAACATTGAACTTAAAGATGTACCCCAATCCAGCAATAAACGATTTAGATGAACAGGAAGTCAGCCGCATTAATCAGAGACTTATTAACACCCTTTAAGGTAGCAATGTCCTGATTGTTCACGCTAATAATCGTGTTGCCATTCTTTTGAGAAATATCTAGGTCGTTAAAGTCAACTTTGCCTAGAACGGTGATGCGATCGAAGCTATTTTTGAAGTCCTTAATGAGGTCGTTACCCCCATTGAGTTCCACCACAAAGCGATCGTTTCCAGCTCCACCAATCAGCTCATCAATGCCTTTACCGCCGATAATTGTATCGCTACCTTTACCCCCGTCTAAAACATCATCCCCAAACAAACCTGCTAAGACATCATTACCCACCAAACCTCTCAGCAAGTCGCCACCGCCGCCACCATTCAGCAGGTCATCACCCACCTGCCCTAGCAGCTTATCAATGCCCTCTCCACCCCGCATAAAGTCATTGCTTGCCAAGCCTTTTAGCACCGTTCCGGCAATACCACCAACGCCGCCAAACAGCAAATTGTTCACCACAAAGTTTTGCAAAAGACCCGAGCTGCCCAAGGAATTGAGCACTGAACCGATGCCTCCCAACAAATCAACGTTGCCAGAGTTATCTACCGCATCAAAAGCATCAATGACTTCGATAAAATCATCAACCTGTACTCCAGTAAAAATAGGGAATGCGGTATCAGTCAACCCTTTAAACAAACTGCCTAACTTGATGTCTTGCAGCAAATCAACACTGCTTAAGTTAGTAAACAACTTATCAACCTTAAAATCTTTTCCAGTCACGCTGCTAAAGAAGCTGCTAACACCATTAAAGAAATCACCAAAGTCAATTTTGTCCAGCTTAATATCGCCGAAGTTAACTTTGCTGAGTCCGTTGAAGAAATCGCCTAAATCTGAGCTACCTACAACTTTGTTGCTATTAGTGCTCAACCCAAAAACATCACCCAAGTCCAACTGCCCAAAGGCTTTTTTGTTGCTCAGGTCGGTGATCAAATCCTTAATATCAAGAGCCAAGCTAGAGTCGGATGCCATAATTTAATTCCTCAACTTCTTCCCAAGTAACCGAGTGTTTCTTTCACAACGGGGTGCTGTTATTCCCAGTAAGACAGAAGGATCAGGAAATACGTTCCCACCAGAGCCCACTTTTATGACTGACCCGCTTCTTCCGGAAAATAAACAAGACTTTCTGGGCGTTCAACCTTAGTAGGTTGGTTCAGAACAGCACCCACTTTTGCAAGTGACCTCGAATGATCTGGCAAGTAACCTGAAAGGAACAGCAACCTGAGAGGAGGTCGATCGCCAGAATACCTTGCGAGAAAACTTTACTAGCCCCTAGTTTCTAGTCGCCCAGCGAACAGGTCATTCCTGTTGAACCTTAATCTTGGGCAAAGTATCGAATCCCGACATAAAATGATGCGTGACCCAAGCCTTCTGTTTAGAACCGCATCCTAAAACCGCATTTCTCCAACCGCGTCACCTTAATTAACTTAGAAAACCTGGGCAAGTTAGATTGCTTGGGGCAAGTTAAATTGTATTAACAGGCTTAACCCTCCGGCATCCCGGCATGAATCCCCAACCTCCAACTCCCCCCTCCAACCAGCCGCCTAACCAGCCGCCCAGCCAGCCGCCCAATCAGCCCCCCAATCAGCCACCCAGAACTTTCCTAGGGGCAATCACGCAGGCTGTGCGAACGGTTCAGGCTAAGGTTAATTTCTCGCAGCTTGTCCTTAAGCCCAATGCCAAAGTCCCAGAGCTATGGGTGCAAGATGCGGATGCAGAAAAAGCCGAAATCTATCCCCTGCTTGGCGAACACTATTTGCTGGGGCGAAGTTCTAAGTCTTGCGATATTGTGGTGCGTAATCCAGTCGTCAGCCAAGTCCACATTTCCCTCACGCGCGATAAGCGTCAGGGCGATTCATCTTTTGTGTTGAAAGATGAGAAATCGACCAACGGCGTTTATCGAGGCAAACGCCGACTCGCCAAACTAGCGCTGCGTCATGGAGACGTGCTGACTCTGGGTCCCCCCGAATTGGCGGCGGCAGTTCGCATTCAGTTTCATAATCCGCCTCCTTGGTACATTAAAACCCTAAGGTATGGGCTGTATGGCTTTACTGGGCTGACGGCAATGACTGCCCTTTATATTGGCTACGAATGGCAGAAGTTCTCCGTTCGACCTCTTCCTGTTTCAGTCCAAGGTCCGGTCGTGGTGTATTCAGGGGACGGCGTAACGCCTTTGCGCCCTATTGAAAACCGCATTCATGGCGAGAAAAAACAGATTTCTGAGTATTCTTCTTATCTGCCCAAAGCGGTCATTGCCTCTGAAGATGTTCGTTATCACTGGCACTTTGGGGTGGATCCGCTGGGCATTCTGCGAGCGTTAGTGACCAATCTGCGCGAGGGCGAAATTCGGGAAGGGGGCAGCACCGTTACCCAGCAGTTAGCCCGTAGCATTTTCAGAGACTATGTGGGCACCGATGACTCATCGGGGCGGAAGTTGCGGGAGGCGATCGCCGCCTTGAAGTTAGAAGCGTTCTACAGCAAAGATTTCTTAATGCTGACGTATCTCAATCGCGTCTATTTAGGCAACAGCCTCTACGGGTTTGAAGATGCGTCACAGTTTTACTTTGGCAAGTCTGCCAAGGAATTAACCCTTTCAGAAGCAGCCACCCTAGTCGGCATTTTACCTGCCCCAAACCGCTTCAACCCAGTGCAAGACTATGATGCCGCAGTCCAGTACCGCGATCGCGTCATTAACAACATGGCGCAGCAAGGCTCTATCAGTTTAGAAGAAGCTCAGCGGGCAAGGCGATCGCGCATTGACATCAACCCTGCCGCCGTTCAAGAACTGCAAAGTACGATCGCCCCCTACTTTTATAGCAATATCTTCACCGAACTCGAAACCCTTCTGGGCACCCAACTGGCTCAAGAAGGGAACTTTATTGTCGAAAGTAGCCTAGATGCCAACATTCAAGCCCAGGCAGAAGCCTCACTCCGCAATGGAATCAATACATTTGGCGGTTCAGGCGGTTTTTCTCAAGGTGCAGTGGTCACCCTCAATGCGAGTACAGGCGCAGTATTAGCCATGGTCGGTGGTGTTGATTACCAAGCCAGCCAGTTCAACCGCGCCACCCAAGCCTTCAGACAACCCGGATCAACCTTCAAAGTTTTTGCCTACACCACAGCCCTAGAACAGGGTATTTCTCCTGGCACTGCCTACTCGTGCGCTCCCCTCAACTGGGGCGGACAAACCTATGACGGCTGTCGATCGGGCGGCGGTAGCCAAGACATGTACAGCGGCGTTGCTGCCTCCGAAAATGCGATCGCCCTTCGCATTGCCCAAGAGGTGGGGCTGGGCAACGTTGAGCGAACTGCCCAGCGCATGGGCATCACTGCCAAACTTAACCCCGTCCCCGGTATGATTCTGGGGCAAAGTGAAGTGACCCCCCTAGAACTCACCAGTGCCTTCGGCGTTCTTGCCAATCAAGGCGTTCGCAATCCTGCCCACACCATCAACCGCATCCTGGATGGCAGCGAATGCACCGATATCAACGATCGCACGACCTGCCGCCTCATTTATGACTACGCCAAAGACGGCAAAGCCAATGTCCCCATCCTTGATCCACAGGTCGCAGGCACCATGACTTCCCTACTCCAAGGCGTGGTGGAATCGGGCACCGGACGCGCTGCCGCCCTAGGACTGGGTGAGGCGGGCAAAACAGGCACCACCAATGACAACATTGATTTGTGGTTTGTGGGCTATGTTCCCAGCCAAACCTTAGTCACCGGAATTTGGTTGGGAAACGATGACAATACGCCGACCAGTGGCAGCAGTGGAGATGCGGCGCGTATCTGGGGAGATTACATGGGAAAGATCGTTCGTTAGCCTAGCTTTCATCTGTTTTCATAATTTTTAATTCGTGGTATTAAAAGAGAAAAGAACGTTCCAAAAAGTGAAAACTATGTTAGGTATTTGCTGCGTTTTTTAGGCAGATCGGCTATGATTGCTTACAAATCAGCGCGGGTTTAGATCAAAGGAATTTGACGTTCCTTAGAATTTATAGCAAGCTGTGTCCTGTATTTCAAATGGTTTGGAGAGGATCGTGACTATTTACGTTGGCAACCTGTCTTTTCAGGCTACCGAAGATGACTTGAAGGAAGTTTTTGCAGAGTACGGCGAAGTCAGTCGGGTGAGCCTGCCGACAGACCGAGAGACAGGCAGAAAACGCGGTTTCGCATTTGTAGAAATGTCGAGCGAAGCGCAAGAAGATGCTGCGATCGCCGAGCTGGATGGCGCAGAATGGCTGGGTCGAGAAATTAGAGTGAACAAGGCTAAGCCCCGGGAAGAAAGTGGAGGCGGTAACCGCAGAAGCGGTAGTTTCTCTAGAGAATAGGGGTAGCTCCTTCGCCAAGCCTTTCAAGATTTTCTGAGGATGTCTTGCCAGTAGCAGTTCAAGAGCCGTTCAAGTTCTTGAGCTGCTTTTAGGTTTTCCGGTCTACGATCGGAATTATCCTAATTCTTCGGGAAAGCTGGAGCCACAAATGTCTCGATCGCGCCTTCTGACCATTATTGTCGGCATCCTCCTGACCTTAGGGTTGATGATTTGGCTGATCGACACATTGTCGCGGATTTACGTTAGCGTTGCCGCAGCTTCTCCCCAGTTAGCCAATGCTCTATTGGGGCTGCTGCTGCTGCTGATTTTAGCGTTGCTAGGTGCGATCGCCTACTATCTTTCTCTATTCCTTCGCCCCAAACAACGGCGCTCTGTGCCCAAAGCGCCTCTAGAAAAGACCGATGCGGCAACGGCAAACCTGCAAGCCATTCGTCAGCAAGCTGACCAAATTCAAGACGAAATTACTCGGCAAGCTTTGTTAGAACGCACCCGCGAGATTGAGGAAAACTTATCTCGGCGAGAATTACGAGTCGTTGTCTTTGGCACAGGCTCGGCGGGCAAAACCTCCATTGTGAATGCCATCCTGGGCCGAATGGTGGGGCAGGTTGGGGCACCCATGGGCACTACTACCCTTGGGGAAACCTATCAATTTCGGCTGAAGGGCTTAAATCGGGAGGTTCAAATCACTGACACTCCAGGAATTTTAGAAGCTGGCATGGCTGGGACAGAGCGCGATCGCGCCGCTCGGCAACTGGCTGCCGAAGCCGATCTGCTCCTCTTCGTCCTCGACAATGATCTGCGCCAATCTGAATATGATCCCTTGCGCACCCTGGTAGAAATTGGCAAGCGATCGCTGATTCTCTTCAACAAAACCGACCTTTACCCCACAGATGAACAAGCCGCAATTCTAGAACGTCTTCAGCAGCGACTGAGAAGCCTGACTCAGCCTGACGATGTTGTGGCGATCGCGGCTCATCCGCAAACGGTTCGGCTCGACACCGGCGAACTCTTTCAGCCCGAACCCAACATTGTGCCGCTCCTTCGCCGCATGGCAGCCATTTTGCGAACCGAAGGCGAAGACCTCATTGCCGATAACATTCTGCTTCAATCTCAGCGATTGGGCGCAGAAACCCGCCAGCTCATTGACGCGCAAAGGCTACAACAGGCAGAAAAAATTGTCGATCGCTACCAATGGATCGGCGCAGGCGTAGTATCCGCGACCCCCCCCCTTGTTGATCTTTTAGCCACCGCCGCAGTCAACGCTCAAATGGTGGTAGAGCTAGGACAAATCTACGGCTGCGACATCAACTTAGAACGGGGCAAAGAACTAGCGATTTCCTTAGCCAAAACTTTAGTCAGCTTAGGCGTTGTGCGCGGGGCGATCGAAATTTTCTCCATTGCCCTTCAAACCAACATCGGCACCTTTCTGGTGGGCAGAGCCATTCAAGGCGCAACCGCCGCCTACCTGATTCGTATTGCCGGAAAAAGCTTTATCGAGTACTTCCGGCGCGACCAAGACTGGGGTGATGGCGGCATGAGCCAAGTGGTGCAAGAACAATTTCGGCTCAATCAACGAGATGAGTTTGTCAAAGGGTTTGTCAAAGAAGCGATCGATCGCATTGGGTGGCTCCAGTAGTTTGGCTCCGTCCCTGAACAATAAATCGGGGCAACTACACGACATCTTCATCGACCCTTCACTAACTCCATCAGGAAGTACCCTAACGGGGACTGTATTCTGTTGTGTGACCCTGCAACACTAAACCCTAGATCCTCCGATCAGCCCAACAAAACGGGTATTCAGCCTAGGTTTCTCGTTCAAAGGAATCAATGAACATTAAAAAGTATGGGACAAGGAAACTCTGGGCATCCTTTTAGAGTCCTAGATCATTAACCCCCGCTACTGGGAACAATATTCAAATATTCAAATCAGTAGAAACGCCCCTATCATCTGGAGCAGTTGAGACGAACGCTATGACAGCACAAAATATTTACGCTGATGCAGACTACGAAGAGTCGTCCAGTATCGTCCACTTTCAACGACGCGACGACGATGAACTCGAACCCGATGTTGACCAACTCGAGCAAGATGTGGTCAGTCTCGAGCTCGAATATTCTGACTCTGCGGGTCTGAACAAAAACGCAGGTCGTCGCACCACCGACCTTGTGCGTCTTTACCTTCAAGAAATTGGTCGCGTCCACCTTCTGGGCAGAGACGAAGAAGTTTCTGAAGCGCAAAACGTTCAGCGTTACATGAATCTAGTCGAGCGCCGTAACGTTGCTGCCGAAGGCGATCCTCAAATCAAGCAATATGTTCAGCTCATTGAAGCCCACGATCGCCTCGCTTCCACTTTGGGGCATCGTCCATCCTGGGAGCGCTGGGCATCTGAAGGCGGCGTTTCTGTCACCGAACTTAAACCGATCTTGGCAGCCGGCAAACGCCGTTGGGCAGAAATTGTAGAGGTTGCGGTCGAAGAACTAGATCGCATTAAAGCCGAAGGCACTCGGGCTAAAGATCACATGATTAAAGCCAATCTGCGCTTAGTGGTTTCCGTTGCCAAAAAATATCAAAACCGTGGCTTAGAACTCCTTGACCTGATTCAAGAAGGAACGTTGGGCTTAGAGCGGGCAGTCGAGAAGTTTGATCCCACCAAAGGCTATCGGTTTAGCACCTATGCTTACTGGTGGATTCGTCAGGGCATTACCCGGGCGATCGCCACCCAAAGCCGAACCATCCGCCTCCCCGTGCACATTACTGAAAAACTCAACAAAATCAAAAAAGCACAGCGCAAAATTTCTCAGGAGAAGGGAAGAGTGCCCACCTTAGAAGACATTGCAGTTGAGCTAGACATGACTGCCACCCAAGTCCGCGAAGTGTTATTGCGCGTTCCTCGGGCAGTGTCCCTAGAAACAAAAGTTGGCAAAGATCGCGACACCGAGCTGGGCGACCTTCTAGAAACCGATGGCATTTCCCCTGAAGATATGTTGATGCGGGAAGCGCTCCACCGAGATTTGCAACAGCTTCTCACCGACCTAACTAGCCGTGAGCAGGATGTCATTAAAATGCGATTTGGGTTGGGCGATGGTCAACCTTATTCATTAGCCGAGATTGGACGCGCGCTTGACCTATCCCGGGAGCGAGTTCGACAAATTGAGGCGAAAGCCTTGCAAAAGCTGCGCCAACCTAAGCGTCGCAACCGAGTCAGAGACTATCTAGAAGCCTTAAGTTAAGGCAAACTCAACAATTCCTAATATTCCTAATATTCCTAATGTGGCGGGGTTAAAAACCCCGCTTTTTTGTGCGGTTCTAGCTTCTGTTCAGCAACGCCGGATTTGCAGGCTGTGATGCCGCAAGGCTACAGCTTTCTATCCTAAATATCGTTGCTTTTGTTGAAAAACTCTGAAAACTGAAAATTTGTAGTGGTTTCAATTTGCTTGAGCATCGATCGCGTGATCAATTTGCCTTGTTCGACTAAGACTTGCCCTGTGACCGAGTGCAACAAGTTTTGCTCAGCCCGCCGCCCAATTAAATCCTCAATGTCTTTGATAGAGTTAACGTACATCCCCGCAGGCAACTCTACCACCACGCCATTGCTCAAAACACAGGCTTGGCAAGCCAAACGCGAGTTGGTTTTGCAGGAAGTAATGACTTCTAGGGTGCGTTGTTCGCGGCGGTTAATGGGAGAAAGCCC
>JAAUPA010000333.1 GCA_012034615.1 Leptolyngbyaceae cyanobacterium CSU_1_4
AGCAGGTGACCCATACCTCAGTTGGCTGAGAATTGCTATATTTTCGTAGGGGCACTTGATAGAGTGTCCCTAATTTTGCAATAGGAATATCCGCAACGCGCCTCCAACTTATGATAGGCGAAATCAGAGTTTTGGAGGTTTCACCAGACAGGATGGGAATATTAGACCCAAGTAAGTACAGATCCCCGTATGCATCCTGCGCCAAAGCTTAACTCTAGATTTCATCTGTTGTCCTTGGCTGCACCGCATCATCCAAGATTCACCTTTGTCAGAGGCTTATCGCTTCACCCGCCCAGCAGCCCGTTTGCTGCCATATTCCCACGACTAGGCTGCACAGGTGCAATCCAATGGCAAATCAGGAACATCTAACGTTGCTTGAGCGAGGGATATCTGACTGGAATAACTGGCGAGGACAACATGCAGATATCACCCCCCGATCTGAGTCAAGCCACATTGACCAGCATGAATCTTCGAGAGGCAGTGCTAAATAATGCGGATCTTCGAGAAGTCTCTCTAAATCATGCCGATTTTTGCATGGCAGACCTCAGCCGCGCCAACCTAAGACATGCTCACCTAAAAGAGGCAATTTTTTATACTGCCAACCTCGAAAAGCAGATCTCACCTGGCTCATATGGTGGGCGCAGACCTCCGAGAGGCAAACCTCAAGTCTGCTACGCTCCAGGGAGCAAATCTCTATGCGGCTTCCCTCAGCATGGCAAATTTGCGAAATACCAATTTCGCGAAGCCATTCTTAAAGAAGCTAACCTTAGCTATGCCAACTTAAGCTATGCCGATTGCTGCCTCGCAGACTTGAGAAGCGCTGACTTAACGCAAGCAGACTTAAAACATGCCAAGCTGTACACCGCTAATTTGAGTCAGGCAAATCTCTATGCTGCCGATTTAAGTCATGCTGATTTGCGGGAAGCCACCTTTACTCAAGCCAACTTAAAAGAAGCCGATTTACGAGAAGCGGACTTAAGCGTGGCGGTGCTAAACCTTGCGGTCTTTGTGGGGGCAACGCTTTATAATGCAAATCTCAGCATGGCAAACCTGAGTATGGCAAACCTCAGCATGGCAAATTTGAACCATGCCAATTTAAGGCGGGCGACTCTGGTAGGTGCAAATTTAATTGGCAGTACGCTTCACAGCGCCGATCTGACTCGTGCGATCTTACATGAGGCAGATTTGCGGGAAGCAACCTTACGAGAAGCCAACCTTTCAGGGACAAACTTAACGAAAGCCAATCTTTCCATGGCAAATCTCGCTGGGGCAAACTTAGTCAGAGCCGACTTGAGCTATGCCAACTTGCGACAGGCAAATCTTTGGGAAGCTAATTTAGAGGGGGCTTGCTTAAAAGGTGCCACAATGCCCGATGGGGAAATTTATGAGATCAGTTAGGCGCTAAGGCCCTTTCGGTTGTCGTAGCTACCGAGGATCGTGGCTACCGAGGATCATGATTACAGGTAGTTGTGGCTGCGGTGAGAGCTTTTGCAAGAGGGGGTTTAAGGGCTGAACCTTGCTCAAAAATAGCGATCGCCCCTGCTCTCATAATATTTAGCCCTGCCTTTTAGCCCTGCCTTTTAGCCCCGCCCTTTCAGTCTTCAGTATTTCAGTCTCCAGTATTTTTACTCAAGTTCTGGATCAACCGTCTCGAAACTTCAGCGATTTTCGCCATAGCCCAAGGCAGGTTCAGATGGTTTTATTAGGTTACTGAGTAACTAATGTAACGAGCGAAAAGATTATGACACTGTACTTCACCGGGGCAACATTAGTTTTTGGTATCTTGCTGAGCGCATTTCTCAAGGACAATTCTACCTCTAAGTCAGATGTCACTTCTTGGCTTGTTGTTTTAATGGGCACCTTGGCGTGGCCCTTAGTCTTACCCTCTATGATTCTGAAACAACTTCCTATTGAATCCTCCCCCGGTTGAAACACGGGAGATTCCACCGAACCTTTAGCTAACTTTTCGACCTGCTGTTGAGTCATCCCCAACAGCGTCTATCTGGTTAGCCTTTTCAGAGTCACTAGAGAACCGCTCCAAGGGAGGATGAGCCTTCCTGCTTTCAGCAATGCCTACTGGTTTGCGGTTTGTTTCATAACGTTGCCATGCCTCTAGCAGGAACGATTCCATCCCTGGATACTGATTCACAGCATCCTGCAATGACAACTGATTCTCATCAACATATCTCGCCAAAAACGCACTAAACAAATCCCGATGCATCGTCACGCCTGTTTGGTCACGATGCACTCGTTCAGACAGGGACTTCTTCCCTCGCTCACCACTGAGATGGGTTTGCGATAGTGCCATTTTTTGAGTCGAGAACTTTGTGAATGAACCGCTAGCACTTTCAGCCTTGCGCTTCAATTCAGATTGGAAATATCCCGGTGACTTGGCAGCAATGGCTTTGCCATACCGCTTCTGCCATCCTTTGACTGACACAGTCTCAGTCCTAATCTGGTTGCCATTCCTGAGAATGTCATTCACCAGTTTGCGGTTCTGAGACTTGCAGTAAGCCGCCTTACGCCGCTCTAGTTCCCGCTTCTTCGCAGCTAGTTTGAGGTAGCGCTGAGATTTGTTCCACTGGCGCTTCCCCTTTTTGACTTTTCCTTTTTTGGTGACGGTTTTGCGACCCTTTCGCCCCTCAAAATCAGGTTCATAGGGGTCGGGGTTGTTAGCCCGTTGAGAACGCTGCATTTGACGCTGGATAGCACTAATCTCTTTTTCAAAAGTTGGCACCTTTTCAGCAAAGGGCAGCAACCCAGCAGGGGAGTCAGCCACATACGCTACGTTAGAAACATTCAGGTCAAGCCCGACTACTCCTGCTGTGACAAAATTCTGAGGCTTCTGATAAGGCACACCTTCACCAATCAGTTGAGCAAACCAGCGACGCTTGCCGTTGAGTTGTTTTTGGATCAACCTCACATACTTGATGCGAGAATCCAACCCGTGAGCGATGCTCTCATGACCAGGGTCGATGATGGCATTTAAGCGCAACTTACCCCAGACTAATTGCCCCTCAACCCATCGAATCCCTTGCTTGTTGGTCTTGCCTTCCATGCTGTTAAAACGACTCGGCACTTTGAACCGCACCCTTTGGGCACGTCCAAACATCACCTTCTCGCTTGCCTGGAAAGCCCGTTTCGCTAAAGTCTGCTGAGTATTCGCGTCAACTTTTTGAGCGATCCACTGAGCCGCATTGGCTCTGACCGTAGCATAGGCTTGAATGTCATACTCAGAGTAGCGAGCATCTTTTCTAGCTGCCGCAAACGCATCATTGCGAATCTTGCCTTGAGGCAATTTCCGAGCTTGCTGGAACAGGTCAGAATGACGCGCCAAATTCATTCTGACCATCGACTCGTGCAGTAAAGCGTTGTAGAGTTGGCGACCTGCTTGGAAGCGCGACAATAGCTCTGACTCGTCTTGACTGGTAACGACTAATGGGATCTCAGTGATGAATGATGGCGTTTTGACCCGTGCCGCTTAAACACCTCCTTGACTTTATCCTTAATGAAAACAACTGTACCAGAGTGAAGGCGGCTGAAGCCGCTGGTCGCTTTTCCACCCCGCCTTGAAAGAGCGGGGCTACCAATCTCTCATGTTCTTTACGTGTTCTTCTAACGGGGATGATGAATCTGGCAGCAAATCTTGTGCCTGAATGGGAATATCTGTATCAGTAATAATTGCTCCTAAAAACTGCACTGCCTCAGATTCTACAAACTGCTGTGCTGTTTCTATCAACAAGCCTTCTTCCGTGTGTCCGGGGCGAGTGACGAGCACCATTCCATCGGTATAAGGTTCTAGTAGCAAAGCGTCGTTACATCGGCTGAGCGGAGGTGCATCTAGAATAACCCAATCGAACCGTCCTCGCCCGTCTTCAATGAGACGGCGCATTTCGCTAGATTCTAAAACGGCTGCTGCTTGGCGCTGGGAGCCTACACTAGGCACGATGTACAGGTTTTCAATACCGGGGGCGAGACGGATGCATTCGTTGAGGTTGCCATAATAACGGAGCGGTTCGACCAGACTCTCGGGGTCGGGGGTGATGCTGAAGGAGGGCGACACGAGAGGGCGATCGCAAATCTGCCTCAATCAACAATGTGCGTTTGCCCGCGCGGGCAGAAGCGATC
>JAAUPA010000334.1 GCA_012034615.1 Leptolyngbyaceae cyanobacterium CSU_1_4
AACCTTTATCAAGTATCGAGGCAGTTATTTATCCCGGTGATTCGACAATTCATCTTGAACAATTGTCCAGAACCCGCTTCAGCTTGACAACCCACATCCCTCTATTTCTGTCAATGCGTAAGTCCTAGACTAATTATCAAGATGGCAAACTGTGTGCTGCAGATGAAGGACTTGATCGAAGAACTTTTTGAGCTTCCCCTTGACAAGGAGTTATATCAAGAGTCACAGGTATTGTATGAATTCCTTGACATTTAGATTGGCTCTGCTAGTATCTCATCCCCATACTCCTGAGCGACGGAATAGTCTACCTCACCTATTGCGCTAAGGATCTTTTGGACTCAAGCCACCATCCGTAACCGAAGCTATGACAATCTAGTTAAACTGCTGGCTAAGCGTCACTGGATTGTGAACGGTGATCTTTTTCTTGTGAATCGAAATCATTTCATCAGTGCGCAAATCGCCCAGCAAACGAGTCACTGTAACGCGGGTAGAACCGATCGCCTCTGCGATCGCCTGGTGCGAAAGCTTCAAATCAATCGTGATTCCTTCTCCTGTAGGGGTGCCAAAATCTCGGCACAAAATCAGCAAAAAGCTCACTAACCGCGAACCCATGTCTCGGTGCGCCAACGTCTCAATCATCATCTCTGTTTGCAAAATCCGAGACGACAAACCTCGCAGCATAATCAGGCAAAGTTCTGGATTGTCTCTCAGTGCTTTTTCGACCTGCTCAATGGGCACTGACAGTAATTCTACGGGGGTGAACGCGACTGCATGATAGAAGCGATCGGCTCGCTGCCCCGTAATCAGGGAAAGTACGCCGAAAACGCTGTTTTCTCGCAGCAGGGCAACTGTAATTTCTTCGCCTGCTTCGTAAACCCGCGAAAGCTTCACCGCCCCTTTGACCAAAAAGTAAACCCGTTCTGCTGGGTCGCCAGGAAAGAAAATCGTTTTGCCGCGATCGAAAGTTTCTATGACAGGCGGGCAAGCACTTCCACCGAGTTGACGGAATACATTCGCTAATGGTCTATCTTGTAACGCTACCATGCAGTTTTTCCCTAACAGCGAGCTTAGAACACCAATTAGAAGAATCTAGAAGCGGCAGTTAAGCGTTTCTAAAAGGTTCACCACGTGAACATAATCATACTAAATTGTTCACCATGTGAACAGAATCATTCCAAGACAGGATTCTGTGAGCAACCTCTGACTTTAAAACACTAAACTTAACTTTCGGAGGATTTTATGTATCCAAAGTTACACATCCTCTGTTTCATTCGCTTTAATAGAGAAAACTTCCACATAATTTTGTTAGAGAGACATCCAGAACAACCTTTCCGCAAGAAATCATGAGAGGCTAAAGTTTGCGTTTTCCAAATTTTGTCTCTGTTGCCTCTTGCCTCTATGCATCTGCACCATTTTTCAGTATTCTCCATAGGTGCGCCAAATTGATAGGTGCGCCAAAATTGCTGGGAGCAACAGACATGCTGAATTTGACTGGAAAGAATGCTTTGGTCACAGGGATTGCCAATAACCGCTCGATCGCCTGGGGAATTGCTCAACAGCTCCATGCGGCGGGGGCAAATATTGGGGTGACCTATTTGCCGGATGAGAAGGGACGGTTTGAATCGAAAGTTGGGGAACTGGTAGAGCCGCTAAATCCCTCGTTATTTGTGCCTTGCAACGTTCAAAATGAGGCTCAGGTACAGGCGACTTTTGACACGGTGAAAGAGAAGTGGGGCAAGCTAGATATCCTCATTCACTGTTTGGCGTTTGCGAGTAAAGATGCCCTGGTAGGAGATTTCAGCAATGTTTCGCGGGAGGCTTTTACCCAAGCCCTCGATATCAGCGCCTACTCCTTAGTGAGCTTGAGCCATGCTGCTAAACCCTTGATGACGGAAGGGGGAAGCATTTTAACGTTGACCTATGTGGGCGGTGTGAAGGTGATTCCTAACTACAACACTATGGGCATTGCGAAGGCGGCGCTGGAAATGAATGTGCGCTATTTGGCGGCTGAAATGGGAGTGCATAATATTCGGGTGAATGGAATTTCTGCCGGACCTATTCGCACCCTGGCATCTTCGGCAGTGGGGGGAATTTTAGATATGATTCACCATGTGGAGAATGTGGCTCCTCTGCGGCGGACGGTGACGCAAAAGGAAGTGGGTAATACGGCGGCGTTTTTATGTAGCGATTTAGCCAGCGGCATTACGGGGCAAATTGTCTATGTAGATGCCGGTTACGAAATTATGGGAATGTAGGTTTGCTATGCAACTCACCCCTCAAGAAAAAGATAAATTGCTGATTTTTACCGCTGCCCTGGTTGCCGAGCGGCGGAAAGATCGGGGCGTTAGGCTGAATTATCCTGAGGCGATCGCCTTCATCTCTGCGGCAATTCTCGAAGGGGCAAGGGATGGGCGCACCGTTGCTGACCTGATGAGCTATGGAACAACGCTGCTGACGCGAGCGGATGTGATGGAAGGCATCCCGGAAATGATTCATGAAGTCCAGGTTGAAGCCACCTTTCCCGATGGCACGAAGCTGGTCACGGTGCATGATCCTATTCGGTAGGCTCGTCTAGAAGCGTCTCAATTAACAGGTCTACTTGTTGCTGCTGGCGATTCAAAAATCCTTCGCACTGGCGCAACTGCTCAACGGCACTAGAGAACTGGTCAAACACCTCCGACAAAGGCAGTTCTCCGCGTTCAATTTGCTCAATGGTTGCCTCAATTTCTGCAACGGTTGCTTCGTAGCGCCAATTTGCCGGAAGGCGCGTAGCCATATCGACCTCTGTAGGTTCGGATGTTTCAGTAATTTTGGAACGCTTGCTCATGAGGGTTGACCTGGAGGAGTGATTTCTTGTACGGTGACTCGCATTTGTCCTTGGGCTAACTGAACGGTGAGTTCTTGCCCTGGCGTTAGTTGTGCAGTCGATCGGGCAATGGTGCCATCGGTTTGACGAACTAAGGCGTAGCCTCGGCGTAAAACTGCGGCTGGATCAAGAGCACTAAGCTTTTGTCGGAGCAGTTTGCAGTGCTGGGTGGCTTCTTGGAGGGGTTGGATTGCACTTTGAGTCAAACGTTGGCGCATCCAAGCGATCGCCTGTCCCTGTTGCCGAATTTGCCGATCGAGGTGCAGACGGTGAAATTTTCCCTTGAGCCGCTGAAGCTGTTCGCTGGATTGAGCGATCGCTTGCTGGGTGGTTTGCTGCAATAGTGCCTTGCGATCGCGGTGCTCGGCAATGAGGTCTTTAAGACTCGGCACGGCTTGTTCGGCGGCGGCTGTGGGCGTATGGGCACAGACATCGGCAACCAAATCTGCAAGGGATTCATCCCGCTGATGCCCAATGCCAGACACAATCGGAATCGAACAATCGGCGATCGCCCTGACGACTCGCTCGTCGTTAAAACAAGCCAAGTCTTCCACAGCTCCACCGCCCCGCGACAGAATCAGCACGTCTGCCCGTCCGTCTCGCTCGACCCGTTGAATAGCCTGGACAATGGCGGCGGGTGCTTGCTCGCCTTGAACCAGAGCGGGCGAGAACAACACCTGGATTCCAGGGTGGCGGCGCTTGAGGGTGCGCTTGATGTCGCCCCAGGCGGCGGCTTGGGGCGAAGTGACCACGGCGATCGCTTTAGGGTACGGCGGCAAGGGTTGTTTGCGATCGTCATCAAACAAGCCTTCTAACTCTAGCCGCTTGCGCAACTGGCGGTAACGCAGCGATCGGAGCCCCTCGCCTGCGGGCAGCACCTGCCACACCCCCAACTGATAGCTACCCCGCTGCGGATACACACTAATTCGACCTAGAAGGATCACTTGCTCTCCCTGAACCGGCAAGGTCGCCAACTTGCCCAACTGACTTTTCCAAACCACACAGCTCAGGGTCGCCTTAGCCTCGGGGTCTTGCAGGGCAAAAAACAGACCGCTTTGATGATGATTTGTGCTCGAAACTTCCCCCGTCACCCAGACCTGAACCAGTTGATCATCCTGCTCTAACAAGTCTTGAATATAGGAAGTTAGACCTGCCACCGAAAGGGCAGTGTCAGGAATGATCAGACTCGGAAAATTATCGTTCATAACCCCAAAGATTTTCTTTAGCCTATCACCGTATCTA
>JAAUPA010000043.1 GCA_012034615.1 Leptolyngbyaceae cyanobacterium CSU_1_4
ATCGCCAAAATTGTAAGCAGCCGTTGTTTTTTCCTTCTTCACCCACAATGCTGGTCAACATGATGATCTTCAGCGCCTTGCCGCCTGTCGTCCGCCGCAGATTGCTTCGTAGCCGTTCAAAGGGCTCTAGGTAAGGCGAACCCGCTTCGTCAATTACAGGTAAAACGTGTTCCTGCTCCCAGGGCAAATAGGGCAATAGTCCTAAAATCGGCACGTCCTGCTGGCGCAAAACATTTTGTAAATCTTCGAGCGTATAGACTTTAGCGTCGATCGCATCAAGCAGCAGCACCAAACCTGCACCAATGAATACGCCCATCACGCTACCCACGATCAAAATCACCAAGCTACTGGTGCCGGGTTTCGTCTCTGCCACAGTTTCGGGCTCTTGAATCAGCACCAAACTACCGACTGTTTCCTGTTGTGCAAGCGTCACATCAGCGAGCTTTGCCTGAACTTGATCATAATAGGCTTGTTTTAATGCGACCTGTTGCTCAAGCCGCTTCTGACCCAATTGCTTATTCGGAATGTTGGAATAGTCTTGTTTTAATTCCTGTTCAGTTTTAAGCAAGTTGCCAAACTGCTGTCGCAGGGTTTCCGATTGAGTTTGCAAGCTGACCAGCGTACTCGCAAGCTGCTGACGGGCAGGATCGAGGCTGCTAGCCTGAAGGATCTGACTGCTTGCCGCCAAAGGGGCTGCCAATGTTCCTCCGCCCGCCACCTCTGCCACCCGCGATCGCAGCAATTGGTCAAAGGAGGCAAGCTGGTTTCGTAAATCCATCATGGACGGATGGTCGGGGCGCAAAGTTTGGGATAGCAAGCCCATTTGCGATTGCGCCTGATAAATTCTGGCGCGTAAGTCGGCAATGATGGGATCGGCACTGAGAGCTGAAGCTGCGTAGGCTTGGTCAGGAGTTAGCCCCAAACGAGCTTGCAAACTGCGAATTTGGGCTTCGACCCCTGCTAAGTTAAGGCGAATCTCTCGTTGTTGCTGTTGGTTGCTGGTGATTGCGCCCACCAAACTGCCGCTCTCTGCCGCCTGAATGACCGCACCTTGCAAGCGGACATATGCCTCTAAATTCTGCTCAGCAGCCTGGAGTTCTCCTGTGACTTTGGGGAGGATTAGTTTAAGGTTTTGGATAATATCATTGAGCTGCTGTCGGTTGAATTCACGGCTTTGTAAAACCATTGATTCCATCAGCGCGATCGCAACTGACTTAGACTTTTCTTCTTTTTTGTCTTTATAGGTTACGACAATCCGCAAAGCCCCGGTAGCCGCCGCCTCTCCTTCTTTGGGAGGTTCGCCGCCGCTTCCTCCTGTAATTAAAACGATCGCTTTTTCTTTAATTTCTTGGGGCTTAACCCTAATATTTTGCTTGGCAAGACGATCAGAAGTTGTTCCCAACACAAAGGTGGATAATAGCATCTCTTTGGTCATCGATTGTCCTTCTTTTTTAAGGACTGCCCCGGTGGCAGAAAAAGTATCAGGTGGAGCACTGTACGTTAGGATACCCTGAGTAGTGTAGGTATTTTCGGGGGCTGCCTGAAGAAATACGGTCATGCCTGAAAGCCCAATGACTACGGCGCAACCCGCAACACCTACCCATTTGTGGCGATCGAGAGCAAGGAGATAGCGTTTGATAAATGGGGAAGCCATAGGATAAACAGGGGTGCGTGTAAACAGTTAAAAAGAATCGGGCGATCGCTAGAAAAATCCTCTGAGTTTACTTTTTCTTAACCGTCATCATCGAGATCCAGAAGAAGACCCCGTGGGCTGAAACAAATCACTAGCGCTGCTGGTTAAAGAATCAAAAAACAAAAGAAATCCTAAAACATCTCGAAAAGGCTGCGTAAAAGTATTGAGGGTATGGGTAATACGCGCAATCAAATTTCGCCCAATAACAATGACATCGTTCTGCTCCAGTCGTGGGTTTTGCGACATATCGCCCATAATTGCCTTCTTGCCATTGAGCTCAAGGGCGATCGCTTTACCCTGTTGAACATCAAACCGAATCAGCGCAATATCACGAAGATTAGCGCTGCTAAGATCGGGAGAAATGGCGGTTAACGCATCTAGAAAGGTGCTGCCGTTGGGAATTTGGAGAGCGCCAATGCTTCCTCCGCCGGGTGTGGCGCGGTTAAGCACCCGAATGTTAATTTGCTGCTGAGCAAGGGTTGAGCGGGCAATCAGGTTGCGATCGTATTCTTCCATTCGTCGCTGCCGTCAGAGGCGGAATAATGACCGTATCGCCATCTGCTAAACGAACATTAGGAATAGACTGGGAGTCTCGCAGGGGTGAGAACAGGTCAATGTCCTGTTCTAGAACAAATCCATCTGCTAAAGTGCGGCGAATTCTCACCGATCGCAAATCAGCCAGCCCGGTCGTGCCTCCGGCTGTTACTAGGGCAGTCGCGAGTTGGGGCGCTTGCAGCGGGTAAAAACCAGGTTTCACGACTTCTCCAGCGATCGTGACTTGAACCGATCTTTGGGCAATTAAAATAACATCCACTTGAGGATTAACGATATAGAGATCTAATGCGATGCGAATTTGTTCTCGAGCTTGTTCCACCGTTAGTCCCTGGAATGATAATGCACCCGTTAACGGCACAATCATATTGCCCTGCTGATCGAGGGTGCCTTGAAAAGAAAGGTCTGGGAAGCGCAGGACATTGACGTATACCGAGTCACCCGGACCTAAGCGGTAAAGGTCAAAGTTTTCTTCTGGGGATGGCAGTGAGTTGAGATTAAGATTAGAAGGATTGAGATGAGACGAATTGGCGTGAGGAAACTCGGGCTGGAGCCATTGCTGTTGGACGGTGTTGAGAAGTTGAAGATCGGTAGAGTCTTGCTCTTCGGCAGAAATTGGTTGCCCGATGGCGATATCGGCAGAAAATGTCCAAGCCATTGCGCCAGGAAGCGTGAAGCAAGCAGCATAAAGCCCCATTAGAGCAAGAACTGGGAGGGCGGGCAGAGAATGGCGCATAAAAAATTAGAGGCTTATAAAGCGCTGGCGATCGTGGATTGGACAAGTTTGCCAAGGGTTTCGGCTTGGGGTTTGTGAAGGTTAATGTCACCTAAGGGCTGAATGGGTATGAGAATGCTAATGGCAACCCAAGCAGTACGACGGCGATCGCGTAATTGCGAGAACTGATCTGTCCAAAACCATGAGCTTGGTGCAGAACTGCCACCTGTTTTCCAGGCATACCATTGCAAGACGGCATAGGTCTGTTTTTCATGCCAACCCCGCAAAAACCGAGCCTCGATTTCAATGGAGTGAGCTGTGTTTAAAGCATTGCTTGAATCATTATTTGAAGCTGTATTTGGAACTGTATTTGGAACGGAGGGCAGAACGGAAAAGTTAAGAGATTGGAGGGAATCGGCTGTCCATTGCTGTGCGCCGTTGATATCGACCCAATCGACTTGCGGCATGTCTCTTTGCCAAGTTTGGGGACGTAACATTAAAAGAGTGGCGGTTTGCAGGGTGGCGGTTTTGGCTTCGGCTGCCGGAACGATCGCCTGTACTGACCACTTGTGTCCGCCAATCTCTAACTTGCCTTGCTCCAGGGTATGCCAGCCAGGGAGCGCTAATCCGCGAGTTTGAATGGCTTTAAGTGCCTCCACGTTTTCGAGCGGTGCCACTCTGCGCCATGCCCAGTTGCCCGTAACGTAGTTGGGAAGGGTGATGAAGGTGACGATCGCCAACAGAAAGACAACGATGAGGATCTGGGAGAGGGGCGATCGGGAAAACGCGGGAGGAGAAGACATCATGGCTGGGCTGGGATGAAAGGATGAGGCAAGGACTAAGCTTGGTCTGCTTCTATGTCGTCAAGATCTTCAAGATCTTCAAAATCATCGAGCTGATTATTTCTAGTCATTCGTTCTACGCCTCTTAACAGAGGAATTAGCAGAATTAACAAGCCAGTGGAATAAAGATCACCGCCCCAACCGTCGTGCAGCCACTCAAATGCTTGCTCTTGTCCCGTTCCGTGAAAGAAACTCAAGAGCGTATTGCGAATAATATTGGCGGCTATGCTCAGGGTAATGATGCCCGAAAAAAACAGTAAAAGGCGATCGCGAGAAATCTGAGTTCCTGTCCATTGCAGCAGCATTAGCCCGACATAAAGACTCGTGAATACCATCTTTAATCCGGCACAGTAGGGCGCAACTTCAACGATTTGATCATTCACAAACAAGTAAATTTGCTCGACTCGAACCTCCATGCCAAATTGCACCAAAAGGAACCCCGCCGTTCCAGCAATTAACTTTTGCAGTGGTAAGGTGTGGGGCGCAATGAGATAAGGAATTTCATTAGGAGTTGCTAGCAAAACTAGCGCTAGAGGCACGCTCTGAAGCCGAAATCCAGGTAAACCTTTGCACCAAAGGCACAGCCCCGCCAGCACCAGGGGCAAGGATAGATTGACTAGATCTGTAAGGTTGCTGAGGTAGAGGGCTATTGCGGTGAGGAGAAGGATGAACCCAGAGTAGTGGGACTGGTTGGGGAGCTGCTGCCAGCGATCGCGTTTGCCCCAACAGAGATAAGCCGCAAACGGTAGCCCAATGAGACCATGACTAAAGTACTCATGTTCAGTACTAATATTTTTATGGAGCCATCCGTCATACCAATGGAGCAGCAGGGGGATGTAGAGCGCCAAAAGCAAGCCAAAGATAGCGATCTCGGGCAAGTATTTGAGGGGGAGACGTTTCAATCTAGCGTGCATCATGGGGATACCGGAGTTCTGGTTGAGGAAGTCCAGAAGAACCAACCGTAGAATTCCCCAAAAAAATGGGGAGACGACAGAGATAAAAAAATCAGCCCAGAATCTTTGACAGAACTGGGCTGAAGAGAATTTTGGACTGTAGAGGGATGCTACGGCTAAAGCAGCGATTGATGCAGAACCGCCGAACGAGGTGCGGTGGAAACCGGGTTTGAATGGAGCGGATTCTTTTCGGGAGACAGCCCTAGCAAGGTTTTGATACTGTTGACGACCTGTTGAATGGCAACGTCACTTAAACCTGGATAAAGGGGAAGGGAGAGAATTTCTTGGCTGAGGGCTTCGGCGTGGGGAAAGCTGCCCTCTCCATAGCCTAGAGACTGGAAGGCGGGTTGTAGATGGCAGGGAATGGGGTAGTGAATGCCGGTCTGAATGCCTAGATCGGTCAGACCGGATTGGAGGGCATCACGCTCTAATGAACAGGCTGCTGTAACTCGCACGACGTAGAGATGATAAACGTGACCGCCGCCAATTTGGTTTTCGAGGGGAATGATGCCTTGGCGGGTGAGGGGTTGAAGACGGTCATTGTATTGTTGGGCAATGCGGTTGCGATCGCCATTCCACTCATGTAAATACGGCAACTTTGTTTTTAGTACAGCGGCTTGTAGAGTATCTAAACGGCTATTGGTTCCGTAGTCGGTGTGGAAGTATTTGCGAGGGGCACCGTAGTTGCGGAGCGATCGCAGGGTTTGTGCCACAATTTCTTCCCGTGTGACAACCATGCCGCCATCTCCAAATGCACCTAAGTTTTTGCTGGGGTAAAAGCTAAAGGCGGCGGCAGTTCCGACTGACCCTGCCCGGTAGCCTTCCCGCTCGGCAAGATGGGCTTGGGCAGCATCTTCAAAAATTACTAGGTTGTAGGTATTGGCAAGCTCTAGTAAGCGGCGGGGGGAGACCATTTGACCGTAGAGATGAACCGGCACAATGGCGCGGGTTTTAGGCGTAATTGCCTGTTCTGCGGCATCTAGGTCAATTAGGGCAGTTTTGGGTTCACAATCTACAAAAATGGGGGTAGCTCCGCTGCGCATTACGCCAATGAGCGTGGCGACGAAGGTGTTGGCAGGTAAGATGACCTCATCGCCTTTGCCAATGCCGCAAGCTTGTAAACCTAGGGCGATCGCATCAGTTCCACATGCCACGCCAATGCCGTATGGAATGCCACAAGCTTGGGCAAACTCAAGTTCAAACTCCTTCAAAGCGTTTCCTAAAACATAGTCTCCTTGGTGAATGACCGTTTGGATTGCTTGATTGATCTGGTCTTGAATGGGCTGATGCTGAAATTGCAGGTCAACAAATGGAATAACCACAGGAGAGCTAGTCATAAGGATTCATTAGGAAAAGAAAGTGAATAAAATCTGTCGGCTTAAAGGGGGCTACTTTTAGTTATGGACAATTTGGCTTGAACTCTAACGCTGGAAAGTTGAAGAATTAGTAAAGCAGAAAATAAGTAAAAAATAAAAGGATAAAAAGACTGTTTAATGAACTTTGGTATGAACGTCTTTGTTCTCTTCAAGAAGAACAAAAAAATAACTTAGAAAATCGTTTTTTATCCGCCCTGACGACAGATTTTTTCCAGATAAAAACAATAAATAGTACCCCTTTGGGGAATGCCCTGTTGCCTACGATATCGTTATGCTTTAAAAGCCACTCATTAAGAGAAAAGAAGGGAATTTCCTGATTTTTGACGAAGAGTGATGGTTCCCGGAACCTCTGCCAAGCTGTTTTCTAAGTTGAGTTTGCGTCCGGTTGTGTATGAAAAAAAGATCATGAGTATTGGGTGCTGCTTTACTGATGATCTCTGATTCTTGCAGCGGGGTGTACAACTGTTCTAGACGCAGCTTGGCATTTAAATTTGGCTAGAGCTGAAGACGGATTGTGCGGAACAAATAAGGGTAGATGGAATGCCAAGACTTCATGCATTTTGCATAGGCGCGGTAAACTGTTGAGGTCGATTTAGGGCTGGTGCGGTATGGTGACGTTTTTGTTGGAAGTTGGAACAGAGGAATTGCCTGCAAGTTTTGTAGATTCGGCTTTGGAGCAATGGCGATCGCGCATTTTCACCAGTCTCAACGATTCGTTTTTGAGCTCAGAATCTATAGAACTATACGGCACGCCCCGACGGCTGGCGGTGGTGGTTAAAGGGTTGCCCACCCAACAACCTGACCGGGAAGAAGAAGTCAAGGGACCTTCAGCCCAAGCGGCATTTAAAGAGGGGAAGCCGACAAAAGCCGCAGAAGGATTTGCTCGATCGCGTAATGTTGAGGTTAGCGCTTTTGAGATTCGGAGTACTGACAAGGGCGAGTTTGTTTTTGTGACCCAAAAGGTTGCCGGTCGTCCAACTGCCGAGATTTTGAAGGAGCTGATTCCGCAATGGATTTTTGGGCTGGAAGGTAAGCGGTTTATGCGCTGGGGAGATGGCGATTTGCGGTTTCCGCGCCCGATTCGGTGGCTGGTGACGTTGCTCGACGATGCGGTTTTGCCGATTACGTTGGTGAATGGATCAGAAAGTTTTACCAGCGATCGCCTTTCCCAAGGGCACCGAGTTCTCCACCCAGCGCCGCTTTTAATTCCCCATGCGGCTGCATATGTTGCCTGCCTCAAAGCTGCTTCGGTGGAAGTTGACCCGGCTCTGCGAGCAGCAACCATCATAGAGCAGGTACAAACCACGGCTCGAACCGTGGGCGGCTACGCTTCTATTTCTCCTAGCCTGCTGGAGGAAGTGCGGGATTTGGTGGAGTTTCCAAGCGCCGTGATCGGTCAATTTGACCCGGAGTTTTTAGAGCTGCCGACTGAGGTCATTATTACAGAGATGGAAAGCCATCAGCGGTATTTCCCCGTGCTGAAGGCTGAAGGATCTTCAGAGCTATTGCCTTACTTTATTACGATCTCTAATGGTGACCCGGCTAAGGCAACGGTCATTTCGGCGGGAAATGAACGGGTGATTCGGGCGCGATTGTCGGATGGAAAATACTTTTTTGATCTCGATCGCAAGCAACCTCTTGAAAGCTATCTTCCTCGACTGGACAAGGTCACGTTTCAAGAAGATTTGGGTTCGGTGCGAGATAAGGTCGATCGCATTCTTGCGCTTTCTCGCCTCATTGCCGATCAGCTTCAGGTCACTGCCTCTGAGAAAGATATCATTGAGCGATCGGCGCTCCTCTGTAAAGCCGATCTGGTGACCCAATGGTGGGCGAGTTCCCTGAGCTTCAAGGTGTGATGGGGCAAAAATATGCAGTTCATGAACCGCCTGCTGTCGCTACTGCCATCTTTGAGCATTACCTGCCTCGCGGCGCGGGCGATCGCTTGCCCCAAACCTTAGCAGGTCAGGTCGTAGGGCTAGCCGATCGGCTTGATACCTTGGTTGGCATCTTTAGTTTAAGCATGTTGCCCACAGGTTCGTCTGATCCGTTTGCGCTGCGACGAGCAGCAAATGGGATAGTTAATGTCATTTGGACAGGAAATTTATCGTTAAATTTGTCTCAATTGCTCCGGCAGGTTTGTGAAGCTGCGCAACAGGTTGTTCATCAGAAAGCCACTGCGGCATCTTTACAAGAACAGCTTCAGGAATTCTTTTTGCAACGAGTCCGAACGCTATTGCAGGAACAAGGCGTTGATTATGATTTGGTCAATGCTGTGTTGGGTGAGAACGATGGAGAATACACAGAGCGAACGCTGCAAGACTTGTTGGATGTACGCGATCGCGCCTTATTTCTGCAATCCATCCGAGAAAACCAAACGATCGATCGCATTTATGAAACTATTAATCGGGCATCTCGCTTAGCGGTACAAGGAGATTTAAAAACAACTCAGCTTGATCCGACCGCGGTGATTCGTCCTGACCTCTTTAAGCAGCCTTCTGAACAAGACCTTTATGAGGCACTAATTCAGCTTGTGCCGCAAACTGAAGGGGCACGATCGCAGCGTAACTATCAACAGCTTGTCGAGGCTTTGGCAGAGGTTGCACCAACGGTCAGTCGTTTCTTTGATGGGGCAGAAAGTGTCATGGTGATGGACGCAGATTTAGAAGTGCGGCGCAATCGTCTGAATTTGCTAGGCTTACTGCGAAACCATGCGCGGATACTGGCAGACTTTGGGGCGATCGTTAAACCATAAGATCAATACATAAGATCAATAAAAATTGGGGCTTAGCATTGCTAAACCCCAACCAGAACTTTTAATCGAAAAATCAGCTATTGCAGCGAAGTAGAACTCTTGGTTGCATAAGCCAACCCAGAAGCGAACTCTTCGCCATAGCCTTCCTCACCGTGTTCACTGATATCTAGACCTTCCTCTTCAGTCTCAGGAGAAACCCGCAACTCCATTATTGCCCCCAAAACCTTGAGAATCACAAACGTCCCGATCGCCGCGAAAGCATAGGTAATTAAAACCCCTTCAAGCTGTTTCCAAACTTGAATCGGATTGCCAAACAGCAAACCATTTTACCTAAGGCATTCACAGATGTGGTGCAGAACACACCCGTCAGAATTGCGCCAATGGTTCCGCCCGTTCCGTGAATCGAAAAAGTGTCCAGAGAATCATCAAATTGCAGCTTGGCACGGAGACTAACGGCAAAAAAGCAGCAGAATGAAGTAATGGAGCCAATCAAAATTGCTCCGATGGGAGTGACAAACCCCGCAGCAGGCGTAACTCCTACCAATCCGCCTAGGAAACCACTGGCGATTCCCACCGCAGTCGGTTTGCCCCGCAGCACCCACTCTACAATCAGCCAAGTAAGTCCTCCAGCCGATGTTGCTACCGCTGTCGCCACAAACGCCACCGTTGCCAACGCACCAGCGCCCAACGCACTGCCTGCATTGAAGCCAAACCAGCCGAACCAGAGCAGTCCAATCCCTAGGAGCACGTAGGGAACATTGTGCGGAGCGGCTGGACGAGAAGGGTAAGAATTACGAGAACCCAGCATCCAGACGGCAACCACCGCCGAAACGCCGGAACTGATGTGAACCACTGTGCCGCCCGCAAAGTCGAGGGAACCCAACGCTGCCAAAAAGCCCCGACCCCAAACCCAGTGCGCCAGGGGCGGATAGATCACCGTAGACCAAAGGATCACAAACCAGAAATAAGCCTTGAAGCGCATCCGCTCGACGATCGCCCCCGAAATCAGCGCTGGGGTGATGATGGCAAACATCATCTGGTAGATCATGAACACTTGATGCGGAATTGTGCCAGCGTAGCCAATTGGATCAGGAGCATCAAAGGCAACGTTGTTAAGAAACGCCCAATTGAGGTTGCCCACGAACTGCTCCAGCCCCTGCGCCCAACCCGCTTCTGTCAGCGTCTCTTGGGTCACCGAGAAGGCAAGGCTATAGCCCCAAAACACCCAGGTCACTCCCACGATCGCCATTAGCACCAAGCTCATCATCATGGTGTTGAGAACGTTGCGCGATCGCACTAACCCACCGTAGAAGAAGGCAAGTCCAGGAGTCATGAGCAGCACAAGAGCGGCAGAAATTAATACGAACGCCGTGTCACCCGTATCAACTGGGTTTTCGACAGCGGCTTGTGCCCAAGCTGCTCCAGCGGTGGGAAGCGCTGAAAAACACAGGGCAAACCAGACAATTAACAAAAATTTTCTTCAACACTAGCGTGATCCTTCAGGTGGAGTTGAGATATTTCAAAATATGGGGGCGCATTGGGGAAGAGAGCCACCTCATAGGGCTAAACCTCTAAACTAAGAATGGTTCAACACCCGTTCACAATCGCTGAAACCGAGCTAAAACTTGCGATCGGTGGAGGGAAGTCAATTAGGAATCCTGATTGATTGGAGCAATTCTACAGTAAAACTTTTGTATATTGAAATACATTTCCAGACTAGGACAATATTTTTTTCAAAAAATAATTTATCGCAACAAATCAATCAATTGACTAGAGCCATCTATTCGGCTGGGAGGCTAATTCTTTGTAATCATTGAAGCCATTCCCCCTACTTTGTCTTCCACTTGTTTTAACCGAATTCGCCTGAGGCGATAGGATAAGGGGTGTTCAGATCTGAAATTACGCCCTTTGAGTTATGGTTGCTTACGTCATTGGTCTTGGAAAATCTGGAATTGCTGCGGCTCGGTTGCTTAAGCAGCAAGGATTTGAGGTAGTGGTCAGCGATCGCGGCACCACTGTTCTAGAGTCCCTTCAACAAGACCTGACCTCTGAAGGAATCCGGGTGGAATTGGGACAGGCTTTCGAGCCTGATGCGACGACCATGCAGCAGATCGTGGTTAGCCCTGGCGTGCCCTGGGACTTACCCGGCTTAATTAAAGCGAGAGCCCAAGGCATTGACACCTTGGGGGAAATGGAGTTAGCGTGGCGCGCACTTCAAACTAGTCGCAAAAAAAATAGTCGCAAAAAAAATAGTCGCGAAAATAGGGGCGAGGGGTCATCTGACCCGGTGCCTTGGGTAGGTATCACCGGCACCAATGGCAAAACCACCACCACAGCATTGATCGCAGCAATTTTTCAGGCAGCCGGATTCCAGGCTCCAGCCTGTGGCAATATTGGCTATGCAGCTTGTGAAGTTGCCCTCAACCCGCCGCCAGACTGGGTAATTGCCGAACTCAGCAGCTATCAAATTGAGGCGGCAGCCAGCCTTGCCCCAAAAATTGGCGTTTGGACAACGTTCACGCCCGATCACCTCAGTCGGCACAAAACTTTAGAGAATTACTATCGAATTAAGGCACACTTACTGAAACAATCTCAGTATCAAATACTGAATGGGGATGATCCGTATCTTCGGAGCCAGGCTGACCAATGGCAGAGAGCTTGTTGGACCAGCGTGGCGGGGAAAGCTACTCTCTTGGGCGATGTTGAGCAGGGCGCTTATGTTGAGGCGGGGTGGGCGATCGCACAGGGTGAAGCCATTGTTCCAGTAGCCGCGCTGCCAATGGTGGGAACGCACAATCAGCAGAATTTGTTGATGGCAGTTTTGGTGGCGCGGATTGCAGGCATAGAAAAGGAGGCGATCGCCCAAGCCGTCCTCAATTTTCCTGGGGTCGCCCATCGATTAGAATCCATTTGCACTTGGCACAGCATTGACTTTATTAACGACAGCAAAGCGACTAACTATGATGCGGCTGAAGTGGGTTTGTCTGCGGTGAGCGCGCCTGTTATTTTAATTGCGGGCGGCGAGGCAAAGGATGGCGATGATGCGGGCTGGCTGAAAAGGATTCAGGCGAAAGCCGCTTGGGTTTTGCTCATTGGCAGCGCTGCTCTAGCCTTTGCAGCACGACTGGAGGAAGCGGGGTATACCCAATACGAAATTGTAGAAACGATGGAACGGGCAGTTGAGCGAGGGGCAGCACTGGGGCAGACATTAGGAGCCAAGGTCGTCTTGCTTTCGCCCGCCTGTGCCAGTTTTGATCAGTACGCTAATTTTGAGCAGCGCGGAGATCATTTTCGACGACTCTGTTTAGAAAGGTTGAACGTTTAGAAAGGTTGAACCAGAATTAGTCGGGTTTTCCTAGAGGATGTTTTATTCAAAGGTATCAAAGCACTTTACACTCTTCAAAACGTCCTCTAAGGTTCGGAGCAGGGATTGGAGCAGGAGTGCGATCGCTAAGAGGATCAGGAACTTAGGATCACGAACTTGGATCGTTGTGTAACAAGGTTTGGACAAAGTTATACATTTCTAACTCCGATCGTCCTTCCATCTGCAAGTCTTTCAACGCAATCAGCCCCTGCGCCAGTTCAGGAGCACGTTTTTTGTAAGTGTTATGGGCAACAACCAAATCCATGAAGACTTCCTGCTCAATTTGTATCCGGCTAGCGTCTTCTGCTAAATGGGAAGCATAGGCGATCGCATCTGCCTGATATTTCAGTAAAAAGATCAGGGCATTACTCATTTCTTGAAGCGGTTGTTGCAGTTTGCGAATGTCTAACTCAAGGCGATCGAACCCCACTTGTCCATCAATCCGCAGTTCCACAATGGGCTGAGCCGTCGGGTCAATCTTGCCTTGAGTGATGGCGGTTTGAACCTGCGCGATCGCCCCTAACTCCACCTCTTCCAAGCTTTCTGTTCCACGCAGGGTCAGCTTTAGCCGCACAATCGATCGCTGTTGATAATCTTGTTTCAGCTCTGCCCGCACCTGACCTCGACTAATCTCCACCGAGTAAACACCCCGGTCAAAACCTGCTTCTTCAACGCTGTTTGCCTCAGTCGAACCCGGATTAAAAATCCAGCCTTCAACCTCATAATTTTTATGAATGTGTCCTAATGCCAAATAATTGACCCCAGCCGCTTTTAGCGGAGCCACATCGGCATAGCGCAAGGCTCCCTGGTAGCGAGAAATCTGTCCTTCCATCCCATGATGAAACATCAAAATATTGGGATAGGGCGTGGGTGGCAGTTGCGCGATCGCCTCAGAAATTTGCTCGATCGCCTTAGGCGCAGTCGAGCCATACCAATAAGAGCCCAACACTCGCACCCCGCACTCTAGATCAATATATCCACCCCGCTCACCATCCCAAGGAAAGTAAAACGGTTCGCCTGCCGCCGTGTCTCCGGGCTCCAGCAAGATCAGCAAACCCCAAGATGCTAGATAGCGCAGCCAACTGGTTTTGGTTCCGTAGGGGCGATTGTCGTGATTGCCCTCGATCGCCAATACTGGAATCCCCGCTTCCTTCAAAGCCTGCAATGCCAGTTGCGCCTGATTCAGAGTGGCAGGCTGAATGGTGCGATGCTCGAATAAATCGCCCGCGATTAAAACAAAATCAACTTGAGGGGCGATCGCATACTTTTCCAAGGCATCGTTGAACGCATAGTAAAATCTTGGGTGCGCTCTTTGCTGTCGTAGCGATCGAACCCTAAGTGAACATCAGCCAAGTGAAGAAAGCGAGGCATAGTACAAACACACTAAACTTTAGCTATTGTATGCCATAGATTGTATGCCATAGATTGTATGCCATAGACAAAGCCGTCATGCCCCGAGATGTCATGAACTGCAACCGAGCTAGGCTTGCCCAAATTCAGCTTGCAACGCCTCATCATGGTCATCGGCGATCGTCGCAACGATCGTAATATTCCGTGACACTTCCGTTGGGCTCAACTCTGCCAAAGTTCGCTGCGCACAAACGACCACCTGATCTCCCGAAATCGCAAACCGAGCTTCAAACGTGCTTGCCCAGTTCATTTCCATGAGCCTGCGCAAAAGTTGCGCTTCGTTTTTGACCGGCAGCTTCAACACCGCTGCCCAAATCATTAATTCGTCCTCTTCCTGAGTGCCCGCAAGCTGAACAAAAACCTCAACGCTGCCATACTTAAATTTCCAGACATAACCCGGCTCTACATGGCTAACCATGGCGCTTCGGTCTTCTTGAAGGCTAGAAATAACCGTCTCAATAATTTCTACATAGCCTGGAGTGCTTTCGGCGGTAGGAGCGCTGTCAATGTTGTAGGAAGTCATGGGGATCTCTTCGGTTCAGATTGCCTTCCCTAATTTAGCGCTTGTCTGAGCAATGGACATCGCTTTGACAATAAATTTAGGAGCGCAAACTAGGGACGCAGAAAGAATGCCAGTCTCACCACAAAATTAATCCCCAAAGCAACTCTCCGTTCAACCCCTGCGATCGCTCAGCCAAACTGATCCAATCGACTAGGGAGCATCTCGAACCCATCAAAATCGCCATTCAATACAGATCTATCTCCACCGACAGATATTGTTTTTCACGGGTGGGTAGAGTTATAAATTTTCGTTACACTAATTCATATCTTGCTACTGCTTTTGTTGTTCCCCCACCCGCAATTTATGGCTGACACTCTCACAAAGCTGGCGTACCAAACTTTCCAACAAAGTAAGAGTTATTTTGGACTCGCTCATAAAACTCTTACGGCTCAGGTGATGAACCTGGTCTCACCCACAAACAATAAAACTGAACCCTTGCCAACCGAGACGCTGTTGTTGCTACAAAATCGGCTCAATAAACTTCTTGAGCAAGATTGGCAAGATTCAGAGCGAGGCGTTTATCCCTCTGAGCTTCTGTTCGACAATCCTTGGGAAGATTTTTTCCGCTACTATCCCATGGTCTGGATCGACACCACCCAAACTTGGGAGCGAATTCGAGAAAAGCGCTACCAAGAATTTTCTCCCGCTATTAAAACTGACGGCTATCCCAAGTATTATCTGCAAAACTTTCATTATCAAACCGATGGCTATTTGAGCGATCGCTCTGCCAATCTCTACGACCTACAAGTCGAAATCCTCTTCAATGGTTCAGCCGATGCCATGCGTCGTAGAATTCTTGCTCCTCTCAAGCAAAGGCTAGAAGGTAAGACTCAGCCCCGAGTATTAGACATTGCCTGCGGCACCGGTCGAACCTTAAAAATGCTGCGCGGTGCATTGCCCGATGCATCTCTCTACGGCGTTGATTTGTCTCCCGCCTATCTTCGTAAAGCAAACCAGTCTCTCTCTGAAGTGCGCGGCGAACTGCCTCAGCTTTTACAAGCCAATGCCGAAGAACTGCCTTACTTAGATGGATACTTTCAAGCGGTTAGCAACGTGTTTATGTTCCACGAACTACCCCCTGAAGCCCGTCAGCGAGTCATTGAACAGTGCTATCGAGTTTTACAACCAGGAGGCGTTTTTGTTATTTGTGACTCTATCCAAGAAGCCGATTCGCCAGAATTTGCGCCCATGATGCGGAATTTTCCCGCAATGTTCCATGAGCCTTACTACCGCAACTACACAACCGATAACTTAGTCGAGCGGCTAGAGCAAGCGGGTTTCGTCTCAGTAGAAACTGAGGTACATTTTGTCAGCAAGTATTGGGTAGCCCGGAAGCCTGCCTAAGGATCTTCTGGGTTTGCATCAAACTATAGAAATGCGGATGGGTGTTCTTTAACGAGAGGCACCCATCCGCATTTCTGTAATTTTATGTCTATTATTTTCCTGAACGAGCTTAATCCATCCAACCAATATCTATTTCAGAAAGCTGCCCTTCTCTCTCCGACGACATGACCGGAGGATCGCCGGGTTGGGTGGGGTGCTGGAAAATTTTGCGAAGCGCAGATTCATGTTGAGTTTTGTGCGCGGCAGCGGCTGACTCAAGGGTTAAGGTTGATTTGGGGGCAGGTTCGGGCTTGGAAGTTGTGGGGGAATGGATAGGAGCAAGGGCGGTCAATGGCTTGGCGTTGACTTCAGATAATTTAAGAATCATTTGCTTTGCTTCTGCCAGCTCTGCTTGGAGCTGCTCGGTCTGCTTGACTTCTGTCTGTAGCTTCTCTATCAGGCTATCTTTGGCTTCTAAGTCTGCTTTGAGATCGTTAATTTGCTTTAAAAGGATAGAATCCTTGGGTTGAACCGCGTCTAAAGTTGCTTTCAAATCCGAAACTGTGGCTTCTAAGCCAGCGTTTTTCTCCAAAGGAGCCTCTTTTTCAGTTTTAGCTGGTGAATTTGTTGAATCTGTTGAGCCCGTAGACCGTCTCCTAACCATATCTCCTCCATTCCCAAAGACAGACTAGGCTTTTGGGCGCATCAACTAGGGTAGACGCAAAGCATTTGTCTCTCATTAAACTTACCATCTTCAGGGGCTTCATAGGTGTCTCTAGACGGTTTGAAAGATGAGTTTGGAATTTTTGGCTTTATGGCGATCGCTCTAGCGCAAATCGGTTGATTGTTCAAGCGAGATGGCTAATGCATAGGTGTTTCGCCCTTGGGCTTTAGCTTGATAGAGTGCCCGATCGGCTGCGGTAATCAGGGATTCTGGGGGCTGTTGTAAGTCAGGAATTTGGCTGCTGATGCCTAGACTGAGGGTGACGTTAGAGCTGACTGTAGACTGGGCATGAGGTATTTCTAGATGGCAAATTTCCATTTGAATGAGCTGTGCAATGTGGATGGCTCCTTTAAGGCTGACATTGGGAAGAATGATGGCAAATTCTTCGCCGCCGTAACGTGTGACTAAATCTGCGGCGCGTTTCATGACTCGATGCATGGCTTGAGCAATGTCTTTCAGACAAACATCTCCGGCTTGGTGACCGTAGTGGTCGTTGTAGCGCTTGAAGTAGTCAATGTCGCACAGGATGAGGGAAAGCGGCTCTTGGTCTCTGGCAAGACGCTGCCATTCTTGCCGCAGGTGGAGGTCAAAGTGACGGCGATTGGCGATCGCTGTCACACTATCAAAATAAGCGACGTACTGCAACTCTTGGTTCACGTCTTCGATGGCTTGTTTCGCCTGCGCCAGTTCGATCGCTTGTCTCTGAAGCTGTTGGTTTTGCTGCTGAAGCTGCTGAGTGAGTGCCTGAATTCGTAAATGAGTGGTGATTCGAGCCAGCAATTCCTCGCGCTGAATGGGCTTGGTCACATAATCCACTGCGCCTACGTCAAACCCTTTAACCTTATCTTCGGTATCTGACAAAGCCGACATAAAAATTACAGGAATATGGCAAGTTCTCTCATTCAGCTTGAGCCGACGGCAAGTTTCAAAGCCATCCATGTTAGGCATCAAAACATCCAGCAAAATAAGGTGCGGTTGCGCCTCCTGTGCCCGCCTTAAACCACTGCTACCGTCTTGAGCGACCAGAACATTGAAACCCTTTTCTTCTAATGAATACACCGCAAAACTAAGGTGGTTGGGGTAGTCATCAATGATGAGAATGGTGGACGTTGAAGGAGAAGGCAAGCCGGGGACAAGCGGGAAGGATGGCTGATTCACAGGCTTCTCTCCGGATAGAGATTTCTTTCAACTAGAGGGGCGATCGGCTTCTCTAGAAACTTTTGTACTGAGTTCTTAATCTTACTAGCAAATGCAATAACGCGATCGGCTTGCGGCTCGGGATAGGTTTCCCGTTTTTGAATAGTTTGCCTACTGCCCAAACCAACTACCCCCAACAAAATCTCTAGTGCCTGAGCAGGCAAAACCCAGAACAGTTGCATAGGACAATGCGGGTGCAGTACTATCAGAGCGAAAAATTTAAAGAAAAGCCATTGAAACCAAAAGGTTAGCCTTTTGCCAGATTCGTGGGCAACTATAGGTTTTCTGCGGCTTAGCCCTCCCGGCTGAAGAATTGTCACCCTCGAACGAAGGCAGGCTGGGCAGATGCGTGAAGCAGCTCGATCTTGCTCCGTAGCTTTGATGGGATTACTCAGAAAAAGAGGATCATCCGGAAACCCGAGCAAGACTTGCCGTAGAATAATTGCGTCAGCGCATATTATTTCAGTAAGCAGATTAGAGAAAATCTCAAGCTGAAAGCGCATGGCTCTGTCGATCGCCTGCATTTGAGTAGCAGTAATTATACCATCCCAAAACATTTGCACACAGGCAGCAGCCCAACCGGTTTTCAGCCTATGGGTGGTGCTAGGGTACAAAAATTGACTCTGGATTCGGTTCCCCCAAAATTGACCCAAAGATTCCAGAGACCTGGCGGAGGTAGGGCTCAGTTGAGTGGAGAGGAAAAGTTGCTGGCGAGAGGCTGATTAAGGCGATCGCCGAATGCTGTTTGAAGCTGACTGTCCAGAGCTATCACTGCATCTATCACTGTCTGCTTAGTTCGCAGCCACCCATACTCCATTACCTTAACCACGACCAAGATTCGTAGCAAAAAAGGAAAAATCAAAATTGTTCTTAGAAGAACCTCTCTGATGCTAGCACCGGGTTTTTTCTCTGGCGTTGCCGAATCACGGCATGAATTTGCCCTTAAAGTCCTCCAGAATTAGGGATTCAGGGGGCGATCAGAGCAATAGCATCTCAAAGATTTATACTTCCATTCAGCAATGCCTGTTCTCTATCTAAATAGAGAACATAATCGAATAGAAGGCAGAGTTTGTCTTGGTAACAACCCACTGCATCATCTTTGCCGGATATAGACTTCCCGAATTCCATTTAAATCGGATCGATAATTGGGATACTTGAATTTGCCCTCCTACCAGAAGATTGGAATGACTCAAACTGATCTAGCCTCTAGACGTGTCTTTATCTGCGGTTCGGCGCTGCGGGGTCAGCCCGATCACCAAAATCTTCAAGCAGCTCAGTTCATCTGCGAAACCCAAACTAGCCCACTTTATCGCTTCCATGCGGCGGCTGATGGCTGGCATCCCGCCATTTACGCAGTTGCCGAAGGGGGCATTTCTATTCCTGGAGAAGTTTATGAACTGACGATGTCCCAATATGACCATTTGATCTCTACAGAACCTCCCGATATGTATCCTGGCGATATAGTCCTGGAAAATGGGGAAATCGTAACCGCAATTCTTTATCCGCGCGCCTTAGTAGAACAGTACAACTGGCCTGATATTTCTCACTATGGCGGCTGGGCGGCTTATAAAAGGGCTGTGGCATCGCCCTAACTCAGGACAGACCCGCCCCTGAAGTTCGTTGGAATGAAGGAGCTAGGGGGGTAAAAAATTGATTTACCCACTTCTAACGCTTGGAACATCACGCTTGCGAATTTATGATGGTGAGAAGAAACCTAGGCATTACTTTTGTTCATGGCTTTTCTCTAGCCCCTTTCGAGCAACGAAAATATATCATTCCGTATGGTTAAAACCATTTGCATTCATGGCTTTTCCCACGCCTATGAGTTATCAGAACCCACTGACTCTCCTACTGTTTTGGTGTTTGTTCATGGTTGGCTTTTGAGTCGTGCTTACTGGCAACCAGTCATTGAGCGGTTGTCGCCTCGGTTTCAGTGTCTTTCCTACGATTTGCGAGGGTTTGGCGAGTCTCAGCCTAGAGAACCGGAAGCCCAATCTCTAGTCTCGATCGAAAGAGCGATCGCCTCCAAATCCCCCCAAGAAATTATCCCTGCCCCCCTTCCATTATCTCCCTCCTCCCGCGCTCTTGTAGATCCTACAGCGGTGCTGCTAGCGTCCCCATTTTCTGCTTACTCTCCTGCTGCCTATGCTCAAGATCTCATTTCTCTTTTGCACAACCTCAATATCACGCGGGCTTGGTTAGTCGGTCATTCTTTGGGTGGCGCGATCGCGCTTTGGGCGGCAGACCAAGCCCCAAAGACGATATTAGGTGTCATCTGCATCAATGCGGGGGGCGGCATCTACATCAAAAAGAGTTTGAGAAATTTCGGGCGGCAGGTCAACAAATTATCAAGTTTCGCCCTCAATGGCTTGCCTCCATCCCTTTTTTAAATCTGGTGTTAACTGGGGCGTTAGCTCAGATGAGTGTTACCCAGCCTTTAAGCCGGGCATGGGGCAAGCAACGGTTGTTAGATTTGCTAACTGCGCAATCTGAGGCGGCGATCGGTGCCCTCCTCGAATCTACAACCGAAACTGAGGTTCATTTATTACCTCAGGTGGTGGCTCGCCTTCAGCAGCCTGTGCATTTCTTGGCAGGCGTTAATGATACGGTCATGGAGCCGAAGTATGTGCGGCATCTGGCTAGCTTCCATGCCTCGTTTGAGTGCTGTGGTAGCAACGTGACCCAGATTGCAGACTGTGGACATTTAGCAATGCTGGAGCAACCTGAGGTCGTTGCGGATGAGATTGGGCGGATTTTGGCAATTCATCAAGCTTGATAGTTTTATCTGAGCGCTTAATCTGATCTTTTTTTTCCCACTGCCTCACGCCTGATACAGCCGCATGACTTCAGAAATCGCCAATCTCGACTGTGCTCCCAAGGTCAAAGCTGAAGTATGTCCGCGATTGAGGTGATCGGCAGCGGCGCAAGCAATCATGGCGGCGTTATCGCTACAAAATTGCAGGGGCGGAAACAGAACGCGGATCTGGTGGGGGGTGGCAGCGGCTTGTAGATGTTGCCGCAGGGCGCTATTGGCCGCCACACCGCCGCCTACCGCGATCGCCGTGAACCCGTAATCCAAAGCACAGGCAATTGCCCGTTTAGTCAACGATCGCGCCACCGTCTCTTGAAAACTAGCTGCCAAGTCATTCACGGGCAAAGGCTCGCCCGTCTGCTCCAGCTTCTGAACGAGCCGCAAAGTCGCCGTTTTCAACCCGCTAAAACTAGAGTCGTAGCGATGATAGCCGCCTTCGGGGACAGAAACCTGACCTTCGGGCAGGAGAAATGCATGGCGATCGCCGTCTTGGGCTAAGCGATCGATCACAGGTCCTCCGGGATAGCCCAAGTGCATCAGCCGCGCCACTTTGTCAAACGCTTCTCCGGCTGCATCATCGCGGGTTTGCCCTAAAGTTTTGTATTGTCCACAATCTTTGACTTCGATCAAGCTGGTGTGCCCCCCTGACACCAATAAACAGAGGAAGGGCGGCTTTAAGCTGGGGCTGCTGAGGTAGGAAGCGTAAATGTGTCCTTCTAAATGATGCACGCCAATGAAAGGCTTGTCGTGCACCATGGCAAGAGTTTTGCCTGCCGTTAGCCCCACCAACAATGCGCCCACCAGCCCAGGCGCACACGTAGCCGCAACCCCGTCAATGTCTGCCCAAGTTAATTGGGCGTGCTGAAGGGCGTGCGCGATCGCCCCATTGACCATTTCTACATGCTGCCGCGAAGCCACTTCAGGCACCACGCCGCCATACTGCTTATGGATTTCAATCTGCGACGAAACGATATTGCTGAGAAGATGGCGATCGTCTAATTCTGGGTTGTGGCGAACAATGGCCACCGCAGTTTCATCACAGCTCGTTTCAATTGCTAAGACCGTTGACATGGGTAATGCCATCAAGAAACGTAAAGATCTTTTAACAGCCTATCTTGCAGAGGCTACACCTGAGGGTATTATTGCTCTGATAGTCCAAATTTCTTGTACAGATAACTTCATTTTTTGTACGAAAAACTTTGTTTTTGTAAAATATGGGAAACAACTCCATGCGAAGATTGTTTGCTCTGATCCTGCTAATGGGTCTTTGGCTCAACTTTGTTCCTCCCGCTTCTGCTGATGTTGCTGGATTAACACCCTGTAATGAGTCCAAAGCATTTTTGCAGCGTGCCGCGAACGCCCCCAAAACGCCTCAAGCTAAAGCTCGTTTCGAGTCTTATGGTCAACAAGCTCTCTGTGGCACCGAAGGTCTACCTCATTTGATCGTAGATGGTCGGCTTAGCCATGCGGGCGACTTTACCATCCCAAGCCTTCTCTTCCTGTACATTGCAGGTTGGATTGGCTGGGTCGGTCGTGCCTATATCATTTCGGTTCGGGGCGACAAAAATCCCGAAATGAACGAAGTGGTCATTGATGTTCCTCGCGCCATCAGAATCATGCTGACTGGCTTTACTTGGCCCCTCGCCGCCTTCGGAGAGTATACCTCGGGTAAGCTGACTGCGAAGAATGATGAGATTACTGTTTCACCCCGTTAGGCTCAAAAGTCTGCCGTTCACTCTTGGAGTATGTCTATGCAGTATTTTGTGAGATATCTGTCCACTGCCCCTGTCTTGGCAACCGTCTGGATGATTATCACAGCCGGGATTTTAATCGAATTCAATCGGTTCTTTCCTGACTTGTTATTTCATCCTCTTCCTTAAGGGGCGATCGTATTGGGGCTAGAAAACTAAATTCCTACCCAACCGATAAACCATTTCTCAAAGAGAGGCATCCTAATCCTTTAGTCTGCCTCTCTTTTGCTTTCTCTATACCTATAAAACGCCTCCAGATCCTTAAAAAATATGTTGAGAACCTTTGCTTCGTCTCTCAAAATCCGGGTTACTCAACCGCTCTAGAAGCAGAAAAACCTATCCGTAATAATACAGAAGAATTTACAATATCTTTACAGCTATGCGTGTCTAAAAATATAAGTGAATTTACGATCCATAGCTTTTCTTTTTTGATACTTGTAGCCTTAGAAAAATTCTCTAAAATAATTCCTAAACCTTCTGAAACTAAGCCCCAGCGCCAAAAAAGCTTTCTGGTTTCATCCTGGTAATTGAGCTTTTCCTGTCAAACCTCTCCAGACTAACGATGGGCAATAAAGATTTCTGAGGCAAAGTTAAGTTGTTATTGATACTAATTTTGATGAAGTTAGTGCATCCTACTGAGGCATGTAGTTTTTGGGCTGCTTACGTTGGACTTAGCTAAATATTAATAGCTAGTTCCAAGTGAACAGCTTTTACCCATGAACAAACGAATTGGCTACTTTATTCCTGAGTTTCCAGGACAAACTCATATCTTTTTTTGGCGTGAGATTCAGGTTCTTGAAAGTATGGGCATTCAAGTTGACATCATCTCAACCCAACCTCCTACTGCTAAGCTCATGTCTCACACCTGGACTCAAGAAGCTCAGCGCCGAACCACGTATTTAACTCCACCCACCCTTCGCAACTTTTGGGGCATGGGGCTAGCTCTCTTTCAAGGGGGGCTGAAGTCCTGGATGGCTTGTTTACAAATCATTCAACAGGCTAAAGAATTTTCTGTTGCTGACAAACTGCGTTTATTTGCCTTCATGCTGGTGGGGGCACAGGTGTCTTACCTTGCCAAGCGACAGCAGTGGCAGCATTTACAGGTTCACTCTTGTGCAAACTCAGCCAATGTAGCCCTGTTTGCTTCTCTTATTTCTGGGCTGCCTTACAGTCTCACCCTTCATGGTCCCCTCGAAGATTATGGTCTTAACCAAGAACAGAAGTGGTCTAATGCTGAGTTTGCAATTGTGATTACCCAAAAGCTTTACGAAGAAGTTCATCAGTTGCTTTCAGGTAACCTTCCTCAACGAGTAGCGATCGCCCCCATGGGAGTGAATACTTCGGTGTTCCAACGCACCCATCCCTATCGCCCTTGGGATGAAAAAACTAATTGTCGAATTTTTAGCTGTGGACGGCTTAACCATTGCAAAGGACATGCTGATCTCATTGAAGCGATCGCTATTCTTCGCCAACAAGGCATTCCCGCAACCCTAGAAATCGCTGGAGAAGATGAACAGGGTGGAACCGGATACCGACGAGAACTAGAATCTTTAATTCAGCGTCTGGATTTAGCGGATTCAGTCCGCCTTCTGGGGGCGACTTCAGAACAAACGATTAAAACCAGTCTCGAAAACGCCCATATATTTGCCTTGGCTAGCCTGCATGAGCCGCTGGGTGTTGCCATTATGGAGGCGATGGCAATGGAAGTGCCTGTTATTGTAACGGGCTCAGGCGGAGTAAAAGAGTTAATTGAACCAGGTGTTGATGGATTACTCGTTGAGCCCCAAGCGCCACAGCAATTAGCAGATGCCATTCTAAAGCTGTTGGGCGATCGCCAACTCGCTCAAAAATTGGGAACCGCCGGGCGAGTAAAAGTGATTCAACAGTTTCATAGTAAGCGTAGTGCAGAAACCTTAGCAGACCTGATCTGGGCACCTTCCGAACTAAGTGCTCAAGCGTTCAAAGTGCCGGTGGGTAGCCGAACCCGATAACCATGCCTTTCAAAACTTTGTCCAAAATCTTGGCATAGAAGGCGGCGATCGTTGCCTTCTATGTTCCTGTAAAATCCATCCTTTACTTATACTCAATCAGTTGGTTGCGTTGTCCTCGCAAACGATTCCAATGAAATTTCATCTGTCCAGCTAAATTTGGAAACTTACCGACTACGCAGGAGCCTGCGTACAGTAGAGAATCCTGAGCACCCCAGCCTCGTTGCCGACCATAGCAATAAATCCGAAAAGCAATCAACGGATAAGCGACAAATAACAGCAAGCTCCATCCCTGTGTCCACCTCGCCCAGCCCAAAGCCAGCAAAGGAACCCACCCACCCCACGATCCAAATGCTGCGGCTTTACTCTAACCCAATATTGCTCCGGGTCACGTCCATGCACCATGCCATCCCTCTGCCGTAGGCATGA
>JAAUPA010000044.1 GCA_012034615.1 Leptolyngbyaceae cyanobacterium CSU_1_4
GCTTGCAATCGGCTTTCCTAGAGCAACTTCGTACTGAGCATGTTTCCTAAAGCTTTCAGCTTGGCTGGCTCGGTGATTGCCCAGGGTAATCCCTAAGGTTGTTCCGGCGATCGCCACTCCCACCACTGCGGCATACCCACAAGCAATTTTTTGAGCAACCTTTAAACGATTAAACCAATCACCCACCGATAAAAGCGCTTGAGAGTTGAGATCAGGAAGACAACTCATAGAGATCACATGAATTTGGCAAGGAACACCCCTAGCATTCCCACTCAATTGGCTGATCTTGCTGACATTTCTACTGTGGATTATGTGTGGATTATGAAATCGTAGATGATGGAGTTTGGATTTATATAGACCGATCTAATTAAATGCCAGACGGAGTGTGGGCATCTTGCCCGCAAGCGAGACGCTTGCCCCACGGCTATCTGTAAATTAATCACGCCCACTTACTTAGAATGTGATTACAGCGCCTCTTCCAAAGAAGGTTGAATCGGAATTTCAATAATAAATTCTGTGCCTTGGTTCAGAGTAGATTCACAGCGCAGCTTGCCGCCATGCCGCTCTGTAATAATTTGAGAACTAATGGATAGCCCTAATCCGGTTCCTTTCCCTACAGGTTTAGTGGTAAAAAATGGATTAAAAAGTTTTTCAATAATAGGTTCAGGAATCCCTAAACCATTGTCGGCAATCCGAATAATTACGGTCTCAGCATCGGTGCATTCTGTAGAAATACGAATCCAATTCGATGGTTTTTTTCTTTCTTCAAGAGCGTCGATCGCATTCGCCAGTAAGTTCATAAAGACTTGGTTCAGTTGGCTCGGATAACACTTCACAAGGGGTAAATTACCATAGTTTTTAATAATTTCAACGCCCGTAAATTGAAATTGCGCTTTGAGTCGATGTCCTAAAATCAGCAAGGTGCTGTCGATGCCTTCATGAATATCCACGGGCTTCACTTCAGCTTGGTCGAGCCGCGAAAAGTTTCGTAAAGATAGGACAATATCTCGGATACGCCCGGTGCCTATGCTCATACTTTTGAGCAATTTGGGGAGATCTTCTGCCAAAAAATTCAGGTCGATCGCCTCTTGTTCTAATTGAATAGCAGGCGTAGGTTGAGGATATTCTTGCTGATACAGTTCGATGAGCTTGAGTAACTCTTGGCTATATTGCGTAATATAGTTGACGTTGCTATGAATAAAGGTCACTGGGTTATTAATTTCGTGGGCTACACCCGCAACCATTTGACCAATGCCCGACATTTTTTCGCTTTGGATCAATCGTAATTGGGCGTGCTGAAGTTCTTGCAAGGTCAGTTCCAACTGGTGGGCTTTTTCTTGGGCGGTTTGTGCCGCCATCCGGCTTTTCTCGTACAGTTCAGCTTGATCTAGGGCGATCGCCAATTGATTGGTTACAGCCCGCAACAGTTCAACCTCAGTTTCATTCCAGGTGTCATGGGCTCTTTGGCGTAGTGCCACAACAAATTACGCCAACTTGACCCGACAGCGTTTGAATTGGAATTGCCAGCAGCGACAAAAAATCTTTAGACAACAAAAATTCACGGGCCACTGCATCCTCTAAAGCGTTGACCTGATTAATCTGCACTGTTTCATGACGCTGAAATTGGCAGGCTAAATTTCCGACTATTTCAGGTAAGTAGTAACCCTTCAGCAGGGAGAGACTAGGATTATTGATTTCAGTAACAATTTCTAATCCTCCGACAGGCTGCACTAAATGGGGCTGAGAGCAGGCAAGCTTTTGGTATCTTGATTCGGTTTGATACCAGAGAAAGAGGCAGCGATCGAGATGCAATACCGCGTAAATTTCGCTCACGGCAGTTTCTAAAATAATCCCTAATTCCAACGAGTCGCGGATTTGCCCAGAAAGACGAAAAATTAGATCATTCTGACGACTTTCTTTTAACTTGCGTTCATGCAGCAGGGCACTAATCACCCCTGCGGCTTGGCAAGCCAGCGTCGTCAGCAGCTTTAAATCTTCGGCATTATAAGGCAAAGTTTTAGGACGACTCAACACGATCGCCCCTAACACTTTCTCCTTGCTCTTCAAGGGCACACAAATCAGAGTCGTCATTGGTTCCTGCCCTCCTAGATGCCTAGGATCTGAGGAAATATCGTTAATAATCTCGCCTCTGCCCGTCTGAATAATGTGTCCTAAAAGCCCTTCGCCCAGGGCAATATTTTCTTTGCAATACAAATCTTCGCCAAATGAGGCAATGTTACTTAAAAGACAAGTGCCATCGCCCACTAATAGCAACACTCCGCTTGCCGAGTTCAGCAACCCTTTTGCCTCATCCAACACCAGAGAAGCAATTTCTTGGACATCTAAACTATCAATAATTTTTTCGGAAATATTAAAGAGCAAAGAAATTTCTTTGTACTTGCTGAGCAGCTCTTGGGCAAGCGTGCGTTTCTCTACCTCTCGATGAGCTAGGTTTTGCAGAAGACTGGCGATCGCGGCGGCTCTTTCATCCCCATTGACCCAACCTAGAAGCTCTCCTTCTAACTGAATCGGAAATTGGTGGGAATGACTGGCGATCGGTGTTCCCCAAAGGAACTGCCCATCCGAACTTTGAATGGTGATTTGAGAATCGACAGCATTCACAATCTCTTTAATTAGGGATAGCTCTTTTTTGAAAACTAACTTTTTGAGACTAGCTAGAGTCATCCTCGCATCACTTGTAAGATTGGCAGTGAACGGTTTCCAGTGTTCCCACAGTGGCAATTTAGATACCTTGACATAAGATATTCAAATTGCTTGCGATTGAGATTTAAAACGTCATAAATTCATGATACGAGGATTTAATCGTCATAGCTCGGGATCTAGCCAATTTTCGGTAATCTCAATAAAAATTTCCCTGCCTCTTTTAAGTAATCAATTCGGAGAGCCGATGGGTGCTGCTTCAGGCAACCCTCCTTGCATTTTGCCCAAATAATCAATCAAATTCTCTAGCTGCTGACTAGCTTTTACCATGCCTAACCCGCGCACCGTCACCTTTCCAGGCGTATAAACAAAGCGTGATTTAAGATGTTGAGGCAGGTTTTCCTTCAGCAAGTTCCAGGCAGGTTCCTCCATCGGTGTTTCTAGCACTACATGCTGTTTGCCATCGGGCTTAATGCGGCTGAAGCCTAAAGATTTCGCTACTTGCTTGAGTTCCATGACGCGCAAAAGTTGGGTGGCAGCAACCGGAATTGTGCCGTAGCGATCGCTCCAATCTGCGGCAATTTGGGTGAGTTCTCGCTTAGACTGCACGGTTGCAACGGCACGATAAGCACTCATCTTTTGGTCTAAATCAGGAATATAATCTGCGGGAATAAAGGCGGTCAAACTTAGGTCAATTTGCGTATCATCAACCTGTGGAATTTCTTGTCCTCGAATTTCCTTAATCGCCTCCTCTAGCATTTCCATATATAAGTCAAAGCCGATCGCATCCATCTGTCCCGATTGTTCTGCACCCAACAAATTACCAACGCCCCGAATCTCCATATCTCGAACCGCAAGTTGATACCCAGAACCCAGTTGAGCAAATTCTTGAATGGCTCTTAACCGTTGGCGTGCTACATCCGTGAGCTGACTTTGTTTAGGGTAAAACAACCAGGCGTGGGCTTGAATGCCAGCGCGTCCAACTCGTCCCCGAAGCTGGTAAAGCTGTGATAATCCAAATTTCTGTGCATCTTCGATCAAGATGGTATTAACGCGCGGAATATCTAATCCCGATTCGATGATCGTGGTACACACTAGAACATCTGCGTCACCGTTACTAAAGGTGAGCATAGTAGATTCCAATTCGTTTTCCTGCATTTGTCCATGGGCGATCGCCATTCTAATTCCCGGTATCATCTCCCGAATTTGCGTCGAAATCTCCTCAATACCTTCCACACGCGGCACCACATAGAAAATTTGTCCACCCCGATCGAGTTCTTGACGAATTGCCGACCGAACGACTTCTGCATTATACGGCGACAGATGAGTTTTGATAGCTCGGCGGGAAGGCGGTGGTGTCGTAATCAGGCTCATCTCCCGGACTCCTGATAATGACATATAGAGGGTTCGAGGAATCGGCGTGGCGCTTAAGGTCAGCACTATCTACATGGGTTTTGAGGGCTTTGATTTTCTCCTTTTGGTTCACTCCAAAGCGCTGTTCTTCATCTACAACCAGCAGCCCCAAGTCTTTGAAGGCAACGCCTTTGCCCAAAAGTTGATGAGTGCCAACCACCACATCTAATTCCCCTGTATTAAGACGCTGCTGAATGTTGCGACGTTCTTCAGCACTGCGAAATCGGTTGAGCAAACCCACTTGAATGGGATAGGGTGAAAATCGATCTTTCAGGGTGTGGTAATGTTGCTGAGTCAGAATGGTGGTCGGAGCCAGTAACGCTACTTGCTTGCCTGCCGTCACTGCTTTGAAGATAGCGCGTAGTGCTACTTCAGTTTTACCAAAACCCACGTCGCCGCATACCAGCCGATCCATAGGGCGATCGCTTTCCATATCCCGTTTTACATCTTGCACTGCCTTCAGTTGATCGGGCGTCGGTTGGTAGGGAAACGAGTCTTCTAATTCTTCTTGCCAGGGCATATCAACGGGATAAGAAAAGCCCTGCTGTTGGGTGCGTTGGGCATAAAGTTGGAGCAGATCAACCGCCACTTTTTTAATGGCTTTACGAACTTTGCTCTTGGTTTTTTCCCAGGCTTTGCTCGACATTCTATTCAGTTCAGGAGGGCGATCGCCGCCACCCCGAAAGCGCGATAATGAACCGACCTGATCGGCAGCAACTCGCAGCAAACCATCGGCATATTGCAGCACCAAATATTCGCGGGTTTCATGATTAATCGTCAGGCTTTCTAGCTTGAGAAATTTTCCTACACCATGATTCCGATGCGCCACAAAATCTCCCACCTGCAACTTGTTGGGATCGACTTGCTTCGAGACAGCTTGGCGACGTTTACGAACGTAATTAGGCGTGGCTAAAGAATGCTGCCCAAAGAATTCTCGATCGGTCACCACGACGAGCCGAAAAGTGGGCAGAACAAAACCTTCTAGCTCTGCCAAACCAGAATATTTAACCGCGACGGGAGTGCGTTGGGCTTGCAGTTTATCGATCGCCAAATAGTCGCGTGGATTGGGGACAAACTGGGCAGGACAATCATGCTCTTGCAGCAGCGAAACAGAGCGGGAGGGCTGCGCCGAAACCAACCAAATGGAGAAATGGCGATCGCGCTCTTGTCGTAGGGTTTCAGCCAGCCGCGCAAATTGGTGAGGCACCGCAGGAACAGGTCGGCTAGAGAGGTTTAAGCCATCGCCTTCTTCAGCCAGCTCGGTGAGATTGAGCCGGTTGTGGGCAATCGCTGCCAAGGAATCGGCAAAAGAGCGATGAATTTTGGGCAGTCGGGTCACCTCTTGCCACTGTTCCTCGGCATTTTCAAACCAGCGATCGCCGTGGGCTTGACATTGAGCGGGTTCATCAATGGCGATTAAAGTATTTTCGGTGAGGTAGTCGAGCAAAGAGGCAGGGCGATCGAAGGCAAGTCCCAAGAATCGGCGCATTCCTTCCAAGGTTCCAGCTTCAAGCTGCTCCAATTCTTCGGGGGTAAGTTGCTCAGCCCTGGGAGGCAACTGAGCACGAAGTTGTTCGGCAATGATGGGACTGAAGGTGGTGGTGGTCAAAACCAAGCGGGTAATGCTGTCGAGCGATCGCTGAGTCGAGGGATCGAACTCTCGAATTTGATCCAATTCATCGCCAAATAATTCCAGCCTGACGGGCAATTCTGCCGCCACCGGAAACACATCCACAATGTCTCCCCGCCGACTCCACTGTCCTTCTGTTTCTACCAAGGCGACTCGCTCATACCCCAGGGTTGCTAGCCGTTGTCCCAAGTCTTCCAGGCTGAGTTCCATGCCCCGATCCAGGGTTAAGCAATAGGGATGAAACGCTTCTACGGGAGGCAAATGGGGCTGCAACGCCCGCTCAGTTGCCACAATTGCCAACGCTTTATCCTCAGTGCCCTTAATGCCCAACAAATCTGCCAAAACCTGGAGCTGCCCCCCAGGTTGTTTCTGCCTCCGAGTCAAACGGCTCGTAGGGTGAAGACTCTGACGTGGGATAGAAATGGACGGTTGCCCATCCCATTGCCTCCAGTTGCGCCGCCCATCGTCCGCCTTCTTCTAAGGTGGCAGTAATCACCAGTAGGCTCTGTTGCCGCGCCTGTGCCAGAGTTGAGGCAACCAGCCCTTTAGGGAGGCGCGAAACTCCGTTGAGATTGAGCGATCGCTCCCCATTGAGCTTAGACAGCAGGTCGGAGGTCAGGGGCGATCGCCCTAGGGCACGGGTAATCGAAGAAAAAGCCATAGTCGGTACGCACCGGAATCGAAGGAGGAGTCTTAATGTTTACCATTTTAGAAGGCAAGGGGAAAGTCAGGGCAGACTCTTCACCCTTCACCCTTTAACGACTACCATTCTCTAATAGTCCACACCAATCCCGTTCTCCCATGACTTTCGATATTATCGTTGTGCTGGTTCTGACTATTGCTAATGGCATATTCTCGATGTCAGAGATGGCGGTCGTTTCGGCTCGAAAAGTACGTCTTCAGGAAATGGCAGAGAGAGGAGACGTTAAGGCGAAAGCTGCCTTAGCTTTAGCCAATTCGCCCAACCGCTTTCTTTCGACTGTGCAAATCGGGATTACGCTAATTACGATTTTAACTGGGGTCTTGGGCGGCGCGACGCTAGATGAACCGTTGGCAAAGGCGATCGCTCAAATCCCTCAGTTAGCGCCCTCCAGTGGGGCGATCGCTTCAACGCTCGTTGTTATTTTAATCACCTATTTATCTTTAATTGTGGGTGAACTGGTTCCTAAGCGCTTAGCTCTCAATAATCCTGAGAAAATTGCTTTGGCGATCGCCATTCCCATGCGGCTGATGGAACGGCTGACGGCTCCAGTGGTTCATTTGCTCGGTCTATCCACTGATTTACTGCTCAAATTACTGGGTAGCAATATTACTTCTGATGAACCGCAAATTACTGAAGAAGAGATCAAAGTTCTCATGCGCCAAGGTACGGCAGAGGGAACATTTGATGCGGCTGAACAAGATATGATTGAGCGCGTATTTAGCCTGGGCGATGAACCTGTTAGCGCCCTCATTACACCCCGGTTGGATATCGTCTGGCTTGATATTAACGATTCTTTGGAGGTGAACCGTCAAAAAATGACCGAAAGCCGCCATAGTCGCTATCCCGTTTGCCACGAATCACTCGATGACGTGCTGGGCATTATCCACGTTAAAGATTTACTAGCCCAATCCAATCAAGCCATTGATCTAACCTCGGTGCTGCGTCAACCGCTTTTCCTTGCCGAAAGTACTCATGCATTAAAGGTGCTAGAGTTGCTGAAAAAAACAGGAAATCAATTGGCGCTGGTGGTGAACGAATATGGCGTAACGCAGGGACTCATCACCCTGAATGATGTGGTAGAAGTCATTATTGGCGATATTCCCTTTGAAGATGAAGAGCAGGAGCAAGAAGCGATTCAGAGAGAAGATGGCTCTTGGCTAATGGATGGTCGGCTTTCGATTGACGAGTTTAAGGAACTTTTAGATATTGAAGAGCTTCCGGGTGAAGAACGAGATAGTTACCAAACTTTAGGAGGCTTTGTGATCACGCAGTTGGGACATATTCCTAAATCATCTAATCACTTTGTATGGAACGGGTTTCGGCTAGAAGTCATGGACATGGATGGGAACAGGGTTGATAAGGTTTTGGTTATTCCGCCGCCACCTGTTCAAGTCACGGAGGAAAGCTAGGTCATGCAACGCTACTGGATCGTTTTGAAAAGATTTTGGTCAACGGCGATCGCTGCCGAACTAGAATACCGCGTTAATTTTGTCCTTGCCAGTTTTACTAGCCTAGGCAGCCTGATTGGCAGCATCTTTGGTTTATCTTTGTTCTATCAAACAGGCTACACCTTTCAAGGCTGGAGTTGGGAAGAGGCGCTGATTGTGCTGGGGGTATTCACCACGCTGCAAGGTTTTTCTGCTACTTTCCTAGCGCCCAACCTCAACCAAATTGTCAAACAAGTTCAGGAGGGCACCTTAGATTTTGTCTTGCTCAAACCAATTAGTTCCCAGTTTTGGCTTTCTGCCCGCACGGTTTCGCCCTGGGGTTTGCCCGATTTGCTGTTTGGATTTGGCATGATTGGTTATGCAGGCAGTCGCTTGGGCGTAGCTCCGATCGCCTATCTTTTTGCCTCGGTTCCATTGATATTTGGGTTTTTGAGCCTCTACAGTCTATGGTTTATGCTGGGAGCAACTAGCATTTGGTTCGTCAAAATCTACAACGTGACAGAAGTTCTGCGGGGGCTCCTAGAGGCAGGGCGATTTCCGATGGCGGCTTATCCGGTGGCGTTCCGATTTTTCTTTACGTTTGTGGTGCCTGTGGCTTTTTTGACAACAGTTCCGGCTGAAGCATTGCTGGGTCGGGTGGCGATCGGTTGGATTATTGGCGCAGGCGGATTGGCGATCGCGCTGTTGATTTTTTCTAATGTGTTTTGGCGATTTGCGCTCCGGTTTTATACCAGCGCTTCGAGCTAGCGATCGCTAAGTAGACCGGTCTAAGTAAATGTCAGACGTGTGGAACTATTAGACGTAGTGTGGGCATCTTGCCCGCAAGCGAGACGCTTGCCCCACGGCTATCTGTAAATTAATTACACCCACTGACTGACTCAAAAATCTCTCGATCGCTTTTCCATTTACGCCCAGTTACAAGTACCTGAACTGTGGTGTTATGACAACGGAGAACTGAAAATTTACCGCTTGCAAGAAAACGGACACATTGAGGCAGAAACCAGCTTGGCATTACCGCAGGTGCCCGTAAAAGAACTGCCCCAAGTTATTGAGTGCCACCGCGCAGAGGGAAGACGAAGAGCGCGAAAAGCAGTACGAGCTTGGGCAAAAGAACAGGCTAGGCAATAGATAAATGGGCTACATCGGATCAGAATAACGAAGCTTCGATCGCCTCAAATTTACATTCGAGAGAGAGCCAAAATCTTAGCAACCTTATTACTCTGTAACCCGTTCAGTTCATCAATACTGAGCCAGCCTTCTTTGACTAAACCCGCAAAAACAAACATGAGTGCTGGATATCGATAATCATATTTGCCATCAATTTCGTGTCTTTTAGCACTCAATAAGTCATGTAAGCGCCATAGATCATCAGGCTTCTCGATTTGATTCGAGCTTTCCCGAACAGCCTGCATTAAACCAGTCAATTCTCGTTCATAGGCTTTATTAAAAGCTGTTTGTGCAACGTTCTTTTCTACATCAGTCCAATCGGTCTCAAGTGCTTGCATTTTTAAAGTTAAATCTATGAATGTTATAGTATTGTAACGAATTTTTAATGGGTTTCAAACCCAAATAGAAATTTTCTAATAGGCTGAAAAAAAGAACGTCCTCGGATAGAGAACGCTCTTTTTATAACGTGAAGCTAATCGTTAGCGAGCTAAGTTAAGCAGCTCTTTAGGTGAAGCTAACAAGTCAATGGCGACAAAATAGATTTTGTTGTCTGGGCTGAGCAAGAAACGCCAAGCCATGTTCATCCCAACGCCTGCACCAAACCAAGCCGTTTGCACCTTGCCTGTCACTTTAATTTGAGTGTAGCCGTCCTCAGCAGGTTCAACCACGCCCCGTTCAGGCAGAAGTTTAAGGTTTTGGCATTCTTCTCTAAAAAATCTTAGGACAGCCTCGCTGCCGACAATAGGTCTTTTAAAGGGAGGTTGTAGCGCACCATCGGGAGTAAATAATTTGATGAGTTCATCAAAGTCGTTGGCATTCATGTTGTTCATATAATTGATAACTGTGGGGTTATCAATGCCTTCAATGGTGACTTTGGTTCGCTCTGCCATTTCTCTAGGAGCCACCACGGGTTCGGCGATCGGGGTGTAGCTACCCATTTTTTGTGGATCAAATCCCATATCTAGGACAGTGTTACGCAATACTGTGATCTGTTGTCCTTGATCCAATTCACGAATCACTTGCAGTACAGCAGCGGCATTTGCAGAGAGCTGGTAGCCGTGGGGGATAGCGCAACGGTGCCGTCTTCCATCCACTGACCTAACTGATACCAAAAGCCCAACTTAATGTTAGGACTCCAAGTGGCATAGGTACGACAGATGGGAGTATCAGCACGGTTCGCTAGGTCGCACATGACGTTGCGTTTTGCTCAGCAAAGCTCATTTGCTTGATTTGGTTCATGGTTCCTTCGGCAAACTGCATACTTGCTGCACCCGGAGCCGCAACTGTGATGGTTGTACCCATTTCAAGGTAGGCAAACCAAATCCACGCGAGCTGGTCTTCAGCACTAAGCTGGTTAAATCTGGCGATCGTCGCGGGTACAACGTCAGCAGAGAGAGTGCCAGGGAAGATACCCCGAGCTGAATCAATGGTAAATGGCATAAACTTTTACCTATTAAGTTGCAAAGAGTGTGAAATCAAAACGACAAACCGCATCAGTTTACCGCAATCTTTAGCTTCATGAGTAGCTCGTCAACAAATGTAACGTGACATGTACAAATATTGCAACTACTTGATTTTTTACGCAAGTTAATGTATAATTCACTTTTCGTGAAAACACTATGTTCTAGAGAGATCTCTCGAATCTTGCAACAGAGGTCACACCACTAACTAACAACTCTAGTTTGTGCGTTAGTGATAGGATTTTCGATCCTATTTTCTTCGTTTACCGTTGCTATACAGAAGGAACTAGTGATATTTCAGGCGTTGTTCACCTTTAAAGATCTCTACGCCGCAAAAACTTTTGCATCTTAACTAATGAAGACTGAGCAACAATCACTATCTTTTCAGTTTTGTACCCTAATTCTACTGCGATGCATATAACCGAGTTTATTATCTTTTGTCCTTACTGGCCACCAGTCGCCCTGTTGAGGAATTGTATAAAAAGACTCGCCTTCTAAAACTCTAGCTATTGTGTTGCTTTGAACTTCGGGTTCCGATCGCACATTCGTGAAACCCTCGGAATCACTAATTACAGCTTGAACTTCAAGAGAAGAGGATGGATATATGGAGGGTTGTGCAGACATAGGAGGCGAGACTGGCGGATTAAGATTGGCGATATCTTCTGAGGGAGCAGAACTGGTAGAAGTTCCACTGGTGCTAACTTTTCCCCCGAAGAATCCTGCTTGATGAAGTGCTATGACTAAACCTGTAGTTGCAGTTGTAATTCCTGCAAGCCCCGTCAAAATACCTGGAATAGTCTGCCACCAATCCCTAGGTCGATCTTCCTTCATTTGCTATCTCCTGTGCCTTTAATTCTAGGAAGCAATAATCTAAACCTCTTCCCCGACATTCATCAGCTAAATTGTGGAAACGACCTAATTATTATCCATTCAACGACAAAAGATTTGTGACATTAATAAAATATCAGATTGCACTGGTCTTGGCATTACCTTATTGGGTACATTCTCTCCATCTCAACCGTATCAGGACAACTTAGCAAGCAATTTTCCGCACCGCAAAAATTAGTAAAGCTGGCTCGGCAGAACTTCTGCCCAACGGTTATTGGACGTTAGGCAATGTAGGGTAAACAGGCAGAAATTGAGTACGGTTTAGCATTTCAAATCAGTTTAGAATACAGATAGCAAATAATTAGATAATTCACAGCGGATGGAGCAATTAACGATGTCTGTCGAGTTCCGCCTAATCTCAGTTCCAGACTATCATCGGATGGCGGAAGCAGAAATTTTTCGCCCTGATGAGCGTGTGGAACTTATTGCAGGACAAATTATCCCAATGGCAGCAAAAGGAACAGCGCATAGCGCCGCAATTACGCGCATTAATCGCCTGCTGAAAAGTCGATTAGGCGATCGCGTTCTCTTACGATTGCAAGATCCGATCGAGCTGGATAATTACTCTGAACCAGAGCCAGATATTGCCCTTGTTAAACCTGATCTGTTGGACTATGAAGATCATCATCCGACTGTTTCAGAAGTATTTCTAGTAATTGAAATTGCCGATAGCAGTCTTAAATTTGACTGCGGGGCTAAAGCGATCGCCTATGCCAAGTCTGGCCTTTCCGACTACTGGGTATTGGATGTAACTGCCCGAAAATTGCACGTTTTTCGATTGCCTAGTCCGGAGGGCTATCAGAGTGAAACCATTTTGTTAGAAGAAGTTACTATTTCCCCTCTCGCATTTCCTGCATGTGAAATAAAGATTGAAGAAATGCTGCGCCCACGAATTGAGTGATATAGCACTATGAAATTGCGTTAGGACGCTGTACTGCTTCAAAGGAACGAGGGGCTTAAGCCTCTTGCTCTAAGGGATTTAAGTAGGGCTACAGAAGGCGATTGTTCAGTTTTCTTATTGCCCTGGCGGTTTTGGCATTTCGGCAGGAAGGCTGGGAACTGCTGTCGGTAAGGTCAACGTTGCACAGACTTTTTGTTCTCCATTGGGCATAATTGCGCCGCAGAAATTGGTTTCATCTACATGCACATTACTAAAGTTTGTACGAGTTAAATCGGCATCTCTGAACGTGACCGACGTTAGATTCGTATTGCTTAGGTTTGCCTCTTGTAAATTGGCTTCTCGGAGGTTGGCACGGCTTAAATCAGCCTGAGTCAAATCAGCTTGCTGTAGATTTGCATTTCTCAAGTTTGCGCGAGTCAGCGTTGTTTCCCGCAGGTTCGCTTGTTGTAAATTTGCATCTCGTAAGTTTGCATTAGCAAGGTTTGCACCTTCTAGATTTGCCCCTGTTAGATTAGCTCCACTCAAGTTCATTCCACTTAAGTTAGCGTTGCTCAAGTCGTTCCCTGCCAAGTTCGCATTGCTAAGATTTAAGCGTCGCAAGTCTGTTCCTTTAAGGTTAACGCCTTGGAGATTTGCTCCTTCCACATTAGCGCCGCGCAGCGAACTGCCGCCTAAATCGACATCGTGCAAATCTGCCACAAATAAATCAGCCCCGCGCAAAATGGTAGCGTTGAGGTTTGCTCCAGATAAATACGCCGAGGACAGATCAGCCCGCCGCAAGTTGGCACTGGCTAAATCGGCACCATCTAAATAAGCGGCATGAAGATCGGTGCGAGTTAAGTTGGCTTGGCTTAAATCGGCGTTGCGCAAATCTGCTGCCCGTAAACTGCCTCGCTCGACATTGGCTGAATTGAGGGTTGAATTGCGCACATCGGCAATAAATAAACTTGCGCCTTGTAAATTGGTTTGGTCAAAATTAGTTCCGCTTAAAGAAGATCCTTCTAAGTTAGCGTCTTGTAGATTTGCGCCTTGTAAGTTCGATCGCCGTAAATCTGCTCCCTCTAGGTTTGCACCGCGTAAATCGGCTTGCTGAAGATCGCGATCGCTTCCTCCATCAGTTACCAAATCGCGCACCAATAACCACCGTTCTTCTAACACCGTTAGAATGTTGGTTTGCAGGTGATCTAGCCGTGCTCCTTCGAGTTGTGCACTCTGTAAATTAGCATCCTCCACATTGGCATTACGTAAGTCAGCACCGCGCAAATCGGCATCCCGTAAATAGGCTCCGCGTAAATCAGCTCCATTCAAATTAGCACCGCGCAAATCGGCTCTTTGTAAGTTCGCTTGTCGCAAAAATGCTCCTTGTAAATCAGCATCGCGTAAATTGCAGCGGGCACATTGGCGCGTGGCTTGGAGCTTTACCAAGTCATTGGGGCTCAGGGCTTGGGCTGGAAGTGCTAGGGGCAACAGGAGAAGAGCGATCGCCAAGGGTTTGGAAAACATAATGACGGTTAGGGAGTTGGACTTTTAGCCGATAGACTTTGGAGTTTATCTAGTCTAAATTTTGAAGTCTATCGTCTTAAGGTCTAGGGTTTCTATGGAACGCCTTCAGTGGTTAGGATTAGTTGCGGCAATGAATTTATTTGGACAGGTTCCTGCTATGGCAATTGATCAGCCAGGAATTAGTCAGCCAGGAATTAATCAGCCCGTGCTGCTAGCCAAGCAACCGCAAGAGTTTGACGCGTTACAGGATTTTAGCTACTGGTCAAATCTTTGCCACTTGCAAACCGATACGGGCATTTATGATCAGGCATTAGAAGCCTGCAAAAAAGCGATCGCCATTGAACCCGAAGATTCTGGGATTTGGGCAGACCATAGCGAGATTTTACTCAAGCTAAAAAAGTATCCTGACGCGATCGCTTCTGCCGATCAAGCGCTGGTATTTAATCCTAAAAATTCTCTTGCCCTGACCTACAAATGCATGGCATATGAGGCGTTAAACGACAACGACAAAGCCCTAGATATTTGCACCGAAGCCCTCCGTGTTGACGGCGCTTGGGGACGAAAATCACCTGCGATCGCCTGGCTTCATCGGGGTATTATCTTGGCACAAAAACAGAACTACGAACAAGCCGTCATTGCCTACGATCGCGTGCTGTTAATGGAGCCCAAAGAGTCTATCACCCTTGCCTATCGCTGTGCATCGTTAACCGAGCTGGTGCAATATGAATTAGCCATGGCAAGCTGCACTGAGGCGATCGCCGGGAACGGCAACTGGGGCGATTTATCGGCTGCATTTGCTTGGCGAAATCAAGGTAAACTGCTAACTCTATTGGGGCAATATACCGATGCGATCGCAGCTTATGACAAGGCGATCGCCATTGATCCGAACAGTGCTATGACCTGGGCAGGACAAGGCTATGTACTAGAAAAATTACGCCGCCATGAAGAGGCATTAACCTCCTATAATCGTGCAGTACAAATCAAAGCCGACTATACGATGGCACTGGTTGGTCAATGCAAAATGCTCAATAAAACGCGGCAGTATGAACCTGCTGTAGCTGCCTGTGATTTAGCAATTCAAGGCGATGGCACCTGGAGAGAAAGTGGCATCGCTGAAGCTTGGACACAGCGGAGTATTGCTTTAACAGGACAAGGTAAATACGAAGACGCAATGGCAGCGGCAAATCGGGCGGTAGGCATCCGAGAAGATTACGCCGAAGCTTGGAACTACCGGGGCGTAATTTTCTGGTATTTAAAGCAGTATCCGGAGGCGATCGCCTCCATTCAGCGCGCCGTCTCGTTAGACCCAACTTACGCCCAAGCTTGGGCAAACCAAGCTGCTGTATTACGAACTTTAGCACAGTACGAATCAGCCCTTTCGGCATACGATCAAGCGATTCGTATTGATCCACAAAATGATGAATTTTGGGCAAATCGCAGCGTCACACTTTGGTCACTTTCTCGTTATGATGAAGCGATCGTTTCAGCCGATCGCTGTGTTCTCCTCAATCCTAACTCAGTGCAAGGTTGGTATAACCGAGGCGTTGCACTTTATGCACTAAAACAGTACCCCGCAGCGTTAAATGCTTATTATAAAGTTACTGAGCTTGAGCCTGAAAACGTCAACGCTCTGACCGGAGCAGGGATTGTGTTAGCACAGTTAAACCAGTATGATAAAGCCAAGGAAACTTTAGAGGCGGCGTTGGCAATTAATCCTGAATTAGCTTTAGCTCAGACCACTCTCCAGACTGTGATTCAAAGGCAGCAACAGCAATTTATGGAGCAACAGCAACGCCAGCAAGAACAGATTATGCAACAGATTTTTCAGCAAACCCGTTGATCTCCTTGAGCCGCCCATCACTGTTCCACTCGCAAGTTGAAGGAGTCTGTGTCGTCATCCCTATCCCAACAAGCAACAAATTCAGCGCGATCGCATTCTGTTCTTGCAAGCTCGATTTTACTATTCTCAGTCAAGCGATCGCCTTCTCAATGGCTCGGAGGCGTTACCCCGCGATCAGCTAAGATGTATAAGTTGTAAATTAGTTGTGCTGTTTTTTAATAACAGTCAATGTTTTGAGATAGAAATACTATGAAAGAAACTTCAGAGCAACAAAGTTTTTCAAGAAGGAATCTCCTGCAATGGGTAGCTGGATTGGTTGGCACAGGTTCGCTGACAGCTTGGTTCGGCAAAGATGCCTCTGCTCAAGGACTGGGTTCTGAGGCACCTCGTTTGCAACCCGCTCAGGCTGCTGCTCCAGAAACAGCTCAGGCTCAGAACCCATTGACTCCTGATGAAGCACTGGCGCAACTGATGGCAGGAAACCAGCGATTCGTGACGAGAAAACGACTCAATCCTCATCAAAATATTGCTCGTATTACTGAAGTTGCAACCGAACAAGCGCCCTTTGCTGCCATCTTAAGTTGTGCAGATTCTCGAGTTGTTCCTGAGATTGCTTTTGATCAGGGCATTGGCGATCTCTTTGTCGTTCGGGTGGCGGGTAATATTGCGGTCACTGAGGACACGGCTAGCGAAGAGTATGCGATCGCCATGCTGGGTACACCCCTGCTGATGGTTTTGGGGCATGAGCGATGTGGCGCAGTGACAGCCGCCCTGAAGGGAGACAAGTTACCTGGCGTTCTGGATTCTTTGGTTCTGGCAATTCAACCTGCCGTTAAAGCTTCAGAAGGAGAGCCGGGCGATCGCCTCACCAACGCGGTTAAAGCCAATGTAAGATTACAAGTCCAGCGATTACAAACATCTCCTATCATTGCTTCAGCCGTGGAAGCAGGCAAACTTAAAGTGGTCGGGGCTTTTTATGACTTGGATACGGGCGCAATTGATTTAGTAAGCTAAGAGCTACAGCCATAAGGAACATCAAGATTCCTAACGCTTTACCTTGGGTGCATTACTAGCGAGTTTTTCGAGCAGATCATCGTCTGGGTTGAAGGGATTTTTTTTCAGGCAAGCTTTTGTCGAATAGATAAAACTCTATTGTGAGCCACATCAAAGTCATGACTGCTAACATACGGAACCTAGCTAAAACCATAGCGTTCTTTCCAAAAACAGCCAAAACAGTCATGCAATGTGATGAATGATCACGATCATCCAAAACGCGGCTTGAAACGACGCTGATTTGTTTCTTGCTCCCAAAATAAATGCGTTACAAGCACGAACTTTGCCATCTGAGGCAACTACGCAGTGGCAATAAATCGTGTCGTTTTCTTGTGGACGACGGGTTACATCCTTAACTTCAGAAATATGCCAAAAAACTTCTTGACTCCCATCAACGGGCTGGATGAAACCAAATCCACGCTCATCTTTCCATTTTGTAAGCTTTCCACTGCGGAGACCGGGTTGCATGAAGAATCTCAATAACGAAAATTTTGCAATTTTAGCAAACCACCTTCAAGTACAGCCCCAACCAAGAAACGAAGTAGCCCAACGTTCCTGGTCAGCGGCGGCAGATTACCTTTGCATCACCACTAATGATCTCTCAACCGTCCGCTGTCAGGGTTGTTAGGCGGCGTTTCTACGAAAGCTAAAATGCTGGCTATAGGACTTCTTCAGCTAAAAGTTGCCCCTTAACCCGTTCATATTCATCCTCAAGAAGCCACTCTTGGGCTGTTTCATAATTGGAGTGAGTCACTACAAGTTTATACTCCAATGCAGGGTTGAAGATACGACAAGTGCCGTCCTGATTACCCACAAGCATAAGAATCTTAGGTGGAAAAAGAACGGGATCAACCCAGAGTTCCAGGAATTTCCAGGTTTTAGCTTGTTCTACGAGGGCTGGTGCGTGGGATTGCATGATATTCACCTGTCGTCTTCACGATTTTGATCTCGCCGTAGTAAAGTGGGATTTGGCTCCCACCTGCCTTAATAGATCGCAAACTGTAATGTGGATACATTTGCAAGATTTATCACAAGAGATGGATCTTTTTGCAAAATGTACAGTAAAGCAGCTACAAAAACTCCGCCAGGTATTATGCATGAGAAGAAATCGTAAATACCGATGGTAATTGACATACTTTACCGCTCAAGTCATGCGTTTGCCTTTATGCTCTGAATAGAAATTAATTTTGAATGCGTAGCCGATGATTTTGCAATAGCTCTACCTAAAACTCAAAGGATTCAGCTTTAAACATACAGACAACCTGCATTAACTGCCCCCACCGATAACCTCAGCCGCATAACGGCCAAGTTGAGCGGCGGCTAGCATCCTCTGTATTTCCACTGAGATCTCTCGCCCGTCCGCTTCATCGACTTGTTATGATGCGCCCTTTTCACTTCAACGTTTCATGTACTCACGTGATACACGGTGTACGAGGCTTGAAGAAACATAGAATAAAGTGAAGCCAATCAGAGGATGAAGTACCTCTAAGTGAAGCGAAGTCTTGAGATGAATGCTGCAAAACTGAAGTCCAAGCAGTACAGGTAGACTAGCGGCAAGCGATCGGATTTTGTTGGAAAATGAAGCCATCAACGACCCTACCAGCAAGATTAGCGACAGTCCACCATACCCTCGCACCAGCCACATATGAACATTCCACCAAGCAGGATCGGTGAAGTAAGCAACACCAACCGTTAATACCTGAGCAATTAAGCAAACGTTAAAGATGATGGAAGTCGCGTAAAAACCAACTTTTACCCAGCTTGTGTCAGAAATATCGTAATCTGTTTCCAAATTTGTAGTCATGTCAGCTTACTGGTTTTGCGAGTTCTAAACTTGACATACCCTGCATAAATAACATTGCTTTGTTGACCAACTCAGGACCCGCTTTTTCGGGCGAACCGACATCAAATGGGGGGGCGGGATCGTACTCCAATAATAATTGAACAATCTTGGCGGTTTCCTCACCGTAAAGGATACTCGCGATCGTCAAACCAAAATCGATCCCGGCTGTCACGCCTCCACCCGTGATGCGATTGCGATCGACCACCACTCGCTCGGTTCCGACTTCAACCCCCAATTGGGCAAGGTTGTGTCGCATTGCCCAGTGCGTCGCCGCTCGATAGCCCTGTAACAGACCCGCTTTCGCCAGAAACTCTGACCCGCCACATACAGAGGTAATAAACTTTGCAGTGCTGCCTTGTTTTCGGAAAAACTCAAGCACCTCTGGATCGTCTACGACTGTCCGCTGGTCTAAGCCACCGCCGACACAAATGATGTCCAAGGACGGGCAATTTGCAAAGGTGGTATCCGGCAAAATCACCAATCCGTCATCGGCTGTAATGGGGTCTAGCGTTTTCCAGATCCGATGCAGTTCGACACCCGGAAGCGCGCCAAAAACTTGATGGGGTCCCACCATATCCAGCAAGGTCATGCCGGGATAAAAGACCAAACCAATGATGTGCTTTTGTGAGTCAGTCATGAATTCATCTCCTTGTGGTAATTGCAATTGAAGCTATTCTTATACTAGGGATGGCAGCCTAGTGCGCCTAGTCCTCAATCGAGTACTCTTTATCACCATGACCATTCTCTTGAAGCCTTTATTTGAAGAAATTTACCAAGCAAAGGATGAAGATGATTTGCGATCGCATCTTGCGCCAAAAATTGGAGAGTACTTTACTGCCAAGCGGTCAGGAATCTTTTTCTTCGATCAACTTTTAGCCGATAGAAGGTTTCAACCAGTTCTCAACCTTGCCCTATCTCTTGAACATAATCCTGTAGCGCGTTATATCGCGGAACGCCATACACCCGTTCATGAAGGATTGGTGACAACACCGAAGGCTTGGAAATTAATCTGTCCACGTCCGGATCACTGGCATGTGATGGCAGGACCGATCGTCGATCGCGGTCAAGTCGTCGGCTCAGTGGGATGTACTCGTGAAAGATCAATGCCTGCCTTTGATACCCAAGATTTAGCTGATCTGAGTGCCATTTGTTTGCACCTGTCTGCTTGGACTGCAACCGTGCGATTTGCACGAAGCGCCACCTCAAAACCTCCACACCAACCGTTTAGCACCCATCGATTGACACCGCGTGAGTTACAGATTGCCGACTTGGTTGCTTCGGGGCGAACCAACGCAGAGATTGGGAATGAACTTTGGATTACCGAGAATTCTGTGAAGCAGGCTTTGAAGCGAATGTTTCGTAAGCTTGAGGTTTCATCACGGACAGAGATGGTTGCACAACTCGCTACGGCACAACGGCACAATTTCAAAAGCAATCTTCATCTGACTTGATGCTGAATCTCGACCGGTAACCTTTTACTTGCACTTTCACCGACCAACCAGCAGCATAACGTTCCGGTTGAGCGGCGGCTAGTAATCTTTGCATCCACACCAAGATCTTACAGAAGTCCGCTCCAACCGGGTTGTTATGCGGCGGCTTTACTTACCACGCTGCTGTTTTCAGACTCTTCACTTCTTGAAAATGGGCATCTCGTGTTACCAGAATCAGATCATGCTGTAGTGCAAGGGCGGCAATCCAGACATCATTCTCAGGTAGTGGGCGACCTTTAAGCCTCAAGTTATTCTTAACTTCGCCATATCGCCGAGCCGTTTCAGCATCACCTATTAATATTGTGATGCCAGCAACTAATTCATCAACTCTTGCTAAGTTCGCTTCAACTCGTCCTGACTTTCTGGCTCCATAACACAGCTCACCAATCACAAAACTTGGAATGAAAACTTCACTGACTTGAGCAAGATTACCTTTGACGATCGCCTCATCTGCAAAAAGCGCAATAACAATGTTGGTATCGAGTAAAAACCTACCACTCATCGACATCGATCCGTTCACAATCTTGCTCGATCGCCTCACGCATCAATTGAAGGTCATCAGAAGGAATTGAGCCAGCAAAACGTAATAGTTGCTGCCCTGGTGTGCCTCGAACTTCTGCTTTCACCAGTAATCGAACAAAATCAAGCACCTGCCTTTGTAAAGGCTGAGGCATTGCTTTCAATTGTTCAACGACTTCGTCAATGATAGGAATACTCATATTGCCCTCCTCGTTACCATCCTACACCGCTTACTCAAAGAGCGGTAGAAGAGCAGCCTTTAATGCTGCCCGAGGGTTACAGGGATTGCCTTCACCAGGAACTCCAGCCGCATAACGTTCCTAGTCAGCGGCGGCAGATGACCTTGGCATCACACCAAGATCTCGATACCGTCCGCTGCACTAGGCTTGTTATGCGGCTTTTACTGCGACCGTACTCCAGTAACTCCAAACCAGGATATGATACTTGACACTAATTTATGATTTATCCATGACAATTTTGACAGTAGAAATTCTTCGCTCAGAAGCCACAGCGTTTTCAGAGGCTGAGTCCCGACACCCAGAACCCTTGCTGTACGGTGTTACTGATGGAAAAGCTGTTGGGACGTACTTAGAGCAAAAATTTAGACTCTATCTCAAAGAGCGTTATGATTTTGTAGAGGGAAATTCTGCCAGCGGCATCGATTTTCCAGGGCTATTTGTAGACCTCAAAGTGACAAGTGTTAAGCAACCCCAATCATCATGTCCGTTTAAATCTGCACGACAAAAGATTTTTGGGCTTGGGTATTCGCTACTTATTTTTGTTTACGACAAAGCGGACAACAGCACGAACCGAACAGCAAATTTAAATATTTTGCATACCATTTACGTCAGTTCCGAGAAAACAGCGGATTTTCAGATGATTCGTAGGATTCGCAGCATCTTAGAGAGTGAAGGTAACAAAGATGACTTGATTGCTTTCATGCTTGACCGAAATCTTCCAGTTGATGACATTGAGGCATCTAACATTGCCGATGAAATACTTAGCAATCCTCCCACTCAAGGATTTTTGACTATTTCTAATGCCCTGCAATGGCGGCTTCAGCATGGAAGGGTGATTGAACGTGCTGGTCAGGAAGAAGGTATCATCGCTGTTTATAGAGCTAACTCATGATTCGTAGTCTTCGCAAAGCAAAAGTAGAATATGGGGATTTTCAAACACCAACAGAACTTGCAGAAAAAGTCTGCCAGCAGTTGATAGAACTTGGTGTCAATCCCGATATCATTGTTGAACCTACGTGCGGAGTAGGTAGCTTTATTGAGGTTGCTTCATCTTTATTTTCATCAACGAAAAAAATTATTGGAATTGAAATAAACCAAGAATACTTAGAAGAGATTAGAAAAAAAAAGCAATCTATACAAGACGAAAGGATTGAGCTTCACCATGAAGATTTTTTCGATTTGATTGGTCATCGTTCATCAATCATTTGGATGGAAATATTCTGGTGCTTGGCAATCTTCCTTGGGTGACGAACTCACAACAAGGAAGTATTAACGGAAAAATCTGCCTAATAAAAGTAACTTTCAAAATCATAATGGCTTAGACGCAATCACGGGCAAGAGTAATTTTGATGTCTCAGAATGGATGCTAATTCAGATTGTTCAATGGCTACAGGGGCGTGATGCTTCTCTGGCAATGCTTTGCAAAGTTTCTGTCTCAAGAAAATTATTAAGCTATATTCATTCTAGAAATCTTAATCTTGCCTACTGTGCAACATATAAGATAGATGCAAAAAATATTTTGATGCAACTGTTGAAGCATGTTTATTATTCTGCAAGTTTAATTCAAGCTCAAAAAACTACTTCTGCAATGTATTCAGTAGCCTTGAGAATTCAAAATATTACCAAATAGGATATCGAAATAATGTTTTGATTCAAGATATAGCTTCCTTTGAAACACTTAGTCAGTTTTATGCTCTCAATTCAGAGACAAAATGGAGATCTGGCATTAAGCATGACTGTTCCAATGTCATGGAATTTCGCAAGACTGATAATGCTTTTGTTAATGGAATTGGAGAAGTAGTTGAACTGGAAGAGACATATCTCTTTCCCTTATTAAAAGGCTCTGATGTTGCCCAAGGTCGAACAGAAGCTACAAAATATGTTCTAGTAACGCAAAGGTTTATAGGTGAGCCAACTGAGTATATCAAAGAGTTCGCACCTAAAACTTGGCAGTATCTGGAGTCCCATGCTAGCTATTTGGACAATAGAAAAAGCAAGATATACCAAAATAATCCTAAATTTTCTATCTTCGGAGTGGGTAAGTACACTTTTACATCCTGGAAAATTGCGATCTGTGGACTCTACAAAAAGTTGGAATTTAGATTGATCGGAACGATTGTTGATAAGCCTACTGTTTTTGATGATACTGTCTACTTTCTCAGTTTTGAGGACGAGCGAGTTGCACGTAAAACTTTTATGCTTCTGACATCAGCCTCTGCAATAAACTTTTACTCGTCTTTAATCTTCTGGGATGAAAAACGTCCGATCAAATCTAGCATTCTTAATAGCTTAAACCTGACAGCGTTAGCAGAATCAGAAGATTGTGCAGGAGGTAATGCCTGGTGAGAGGTTGCCGCATAACGACTCAAATCAGCGGCGGCAAAAACCTTTGCCACCCCACTAGCGGCTTTCGTCCGTCCGCTGCATTTGAATTGTTATGCTGCGCTGTTTGAATAGTTGTATACAGGAACCTGAATAAAATGATCAGGTTCTTTGCTATCTAGAATTGTCTGTTGTAAACGCTCTACTGTTGATGGGGAGAAAAACTGCTCGCCTGTTTCTTCATTTACACGGGCAGGCACGTTCTCAATCAGAACAATTTTACCGTTCAGATTTAAGGCGTATGTTACCTGCTTCTCAACCAATGTCTCTTGCCAATCAGTTGTCATCATCACTACGTCTCCTTTGAGTAAAGTCGTTATTCCATCGTTGGGGATCAGGTTCGTACACTGTAACGATTTTGATGAGTGAACGAGAGGGATAACTACACTGAACATGAATAGGACGTTGTGCTTGTGTCAAACCGCAAATTAGGCAACTCGGTCCATACTTATCTTCTGGGTAGTCTTCAATTACTTGACCGTTCGCAATTACCTCCCTAATTTCTTGAACTCGAATTTGTCGCAAGATAGATTGGTCAACAGCGTGTTTAGAAAACTCAAACTGCTCTTCAGCAAATTTACAACGTATCTCTACAATCAGCGTGGTCATTCAACTATTGTATTCGGAAGGAATGCCATTGAGCATAACTGACAATGGTAGGTACTAGGAGATACCTAAATTAATTATCTTCATCGAAGTAATTAAAGCACCACCAACCGAGAGCCTCTGTATAACTACCGGAAATGGTTGCATTCGCTATATTTCCTATACCGGGAAGAAAACCAAGTATAGCCTTAGCTCCAAAAACACCAACACCAGCGCCAGCAGCCGTTCCAAGTATTGCCATTGCAGCCTGCTTATAAGACTTTGACCAAAAAGCTCTCCTAAAGCTAACACCATTCCAACATGAATTGTTGTTAAGACGACTGTATCAGCCCCGAAAACAGCCCCCTGTGCCATCGCACCTGATGCCGCTGCTGCACTTGCCGCCGCTCCGTGAATTATTAAATGGGCTTTGTTGGTCTGTTGCTCTGTAGCCATGTAATGTCTCTCAGTTATGAACACCCCTGAACAATGATCTTTTAGCTACCAAATATTGCAAATATTAAAGGCAACCGATAACTCTTAAGCTACTGCCCCCACTAAGGGATGAAGCAGCATAACATTCCGGTTGAGCGGCGGCTAGTCATCTTTGCATCCACACCAAGATCTTACGGAAGTCCGCTCCAACCGGGTTGTTAGCTGGTTCTCGCTCTCGATCGCCTCTCTGTACTTCACTCATCCCTCACCCC
>JAAUPA010000335.1 GCA_012034615.1 Leptolyngbyaceae cyanobacterium CSU_1_4
ATACTGTTTCATCCGTTGTAGCCCCGCCACCTCAGCTCGTGTTTGGCAACATTACCCTAGATGGTAATTTGAGTGACTGGTCAGCGGGCGATCGCCTTGACTATTTACCCGGCACCGCTCAACCCAGCTATGAAAGCTATGGCAAGTATGCAGGCAACGCATTTGTATTCTCAATTAAAGCACCCGCAGGCTCTACCATCGATCAAAACACAACGATCTGGTTAGATAGTGATCGGGACTCTAACACAGGCTATCAGATCTTTCAGCCCTCCGGAGCATCCACGGGTTTTGGGGGAGTAGAGTTTCAAATTAATATCGATCCTGACGGTAAAGCATACCTCTATCGGGCAACAGGAACAAGCAGTCTACAACGGGTTAGCAACACTCCACTATCTTCTGCGTTTGACAGTACCAAGCAAACATGGGAAGTCGCAGTTTCCACAGATTTATTAGGCAGTACTCCCCAAGCGATTAACGTGTATAAGGATGTGAACAACAATACCTTTTTACCAGGAGATTACACGCTTAATAGTTACACTGTTTTTGCGAACAAAGTTTTACCAACTCGTAGCGACACCAGCAAAAAGATTGGCATTGTCTATTCCGATACCAGCGCTAGCAAGTATTTTAATAAGACAGCATACTCCCAGTTGTTCATGTCAGTTCAAGATGAAGCAATCATGGCAGGGATCCCTTTTGATCTGCTGACTGAAAGCGACTTGAAAGATCTAAATAAACTGGTCAACTATGACACACTGGTCTTTCCATCTTTTCAAAATGTTAAAAAGACAGATTTACAAACCATTCAAGACAACTTGACCGACGCAGTTTATAGGTACGGCATCAGCCTTGTTACCGCCGGTAATTTCATGACCAATGATGAAACCGGGGCAGCACTATCCGATTCATATAGCCGTATGAAAACGCTGCTCAATCTTCAACCGACAGCGTTTGGTTCGAGTTCGGTTTCTCTTCAAGCGAGCAATGTTCCTCAGCCCGTGTTGCAAGGATACACGGCAAATGAAACAGTTCGAGATTATAGCAATAACGTGGGGTGGAATGCTTACACTACTCTGGACTCTAGTAAGCCCGTGACCACGCTGGTCAATCAAGTTGTGAACAACGGCGCAACAACTTACAGTGCTGTTGTAGCCACTCAAACAGGTGGGCGAAACATCCATTTTGCAACTGAAAGTTACTTAGGAGACACTAACCTTCTCTGGCAGGCGCTGCAATGGAACGAACCTATAACAACTCAACCGACTGTCAAGTTGGGCATAACCCGCAATAACAGTCGTCTTCCTTTCGCGGAATGATATGGATATTTCGCAGGAAGCATCGCAGGTCAGACCTACAGATGGAACACCAGGCATTTACGATCGCTTGCTGCCCATTTTAGATCAATGGAAGAGCGCCTACAACTTTGTGGGCTCCTACTATATCAACATTGGTAACGATCCTCAGGGTGGAGAATACACTGATTGGAGTGTCTCTAAACCTTACTACGATCGCCTTTTGGCAGCAGGCAATGAAATTGGAACTCATTCCTACACCCATTTCTATGAGTCTCAAGGCTATACTCCTCCCGAGAACACCAACATTGCTACAGATGCACAGCTTGAGTTTGAGTTTAATCAATCCAAGCAAGTGATTGCGCAACAGTTAGGTATTGCTGTTACGGGCGCAGCTCTTCCTGGTGCCCCTGAAACCTTAGAAACTGCTCAGAAAATTATTCAATACTTCGATTATATTTCCGGAGGATACTCTGGAGTTGGAGCTGGTTACCCTAATGCATTTGGCTACTTAACACCGGGACAGACCTCTGTTTACCTGGCACCTAACCTCTACTTCGATTTCACCCTGCTTGAGTTTGGCGTTCCGGTTTATGATGCTGCAACTGGAACCTACATTCCTCAGAAGCTTAATGCCGAGCAAGCCACCGCCGAGTGGATTAAGCAGTTTAATGAAGTAACCAGCCACGCTAACAAACCCATTGTGATGTTGCCTTGGCACGACTATGGTCCAACAAACTGGGATAATAAAGGTTATACCCCAGACATGTTCACTGGAGTGATTCAAACGGCGTATGCCAGCGGCACAGAATTTACAACTCTGAATGATGCCAGTCAACGCATCAAAGCTTTTGAGCAATCCCAACTGTCTATTAACAGCGTTAATGACACCATCACTGCAACCGTTACGCCTGCTGCCGGAACCAGCCTAGGTAAGTTTGGTCTAGACCTAAGTACCAGTACGATTAAGAGTGTCAACAATTGGTACGCTTACGACAATGACACAGTTTTCATGCCAAGGAATGGTGGAACCTTCACCATCAATGTGGGTGGCACTCCTGATGATGTGACTCATATCACCACCTTGCCCATGCGATCGGAGCTAATTTCCTTAACTGGAAATGGAGAAGATTTGAATTTCTCATTTGTTGGAGAAGGTCAAGTTATTTTGGATTTAAAGAATCCTGCTGGGATGAAGTTATCGGTTCTGGGCTCCGACAGCTACAGTTTGCTTGGAGAAATTCTCACTCTCAACTTCAATTCCTTTAATCCTCTGGTTCCACGTACGGTCAGTGTTGACTTAAGCCCAGGTGATAACCTTCTCATTGGCACAGCAGGCAATGATAGCCTCATTGCAACCGCTAAACCCGATCGCATCTCTGGCAATGCGGGCAACGACATGGTCACTAGCACCTTTGCTAATGCTGAGCAAAATGACCTCTTTGATGGCGGCACAGGCAATGACACCCTCGTTTTTTCCGGAGGAACGGCAGCTACGACCTTAACTCTGAACGTTGCGACAGCCACCAATCAACTGAGCGGTAGTCCTGGTCTCACAGTGCAAAACTTCGAGAGCTTTAACTTCAGTAATTTTCTCGGTAGTCTCAATGCGACTGGCGGCACGGGCAACGACGCTATCACGGCTGGAGCGGGGAACGATGCGCTCGATGGTGGAGCAGGAAATGACAGCCTCAATGGTGGAACAGGAAACGATAGCCTCAATGGTGGAGCAGGGAGCAATACGCTGACAGGTGGTATTGGTAACGATCTCTATGGGGTTGATTCTCCTAGCAACATCATCATAGAGTTGGCGAATCAGGGAACCGATACTGTTCAATCCAGCATTAGTTGGACGTTAGGATCAAACCTAGAAAACCTGACGCTCACCGGAACGGCTGCCGTTAACGGCACTGGAAATTCCCTGAACAACATCATTACGGGAAACAGTGGTGCCAATAGCCTGAATGGGGGGGGGGGTAACGATACGCTCATCGGTGGAGCAGGCAATGATACCTTAACTGGCAGTGGCGGAGCAGACATTTTAGTGGGTGGAGCGGGTAACGATACGCTCAACTTAGGTTTGCTGAATGGTACTGGCGATCGCGTCGTTTATAATCTTGGCGATGGTAGTGATACCGTGAATCAATTTGTTCGGGGTGTCGGTGGCGATTTGCTCCAGTTCAACGGTATTAGCTCTATTGATGTGACCACTTCTCTTCTCAATACGGTCTTCCGCATTGGAGATGGCATTGCAGGTAACAGTGGATTTGGTAGGGGAGCGGTGCTGTTGACGCTCCCTTTGGTTAGAGGATTTACCGCAGCTAACATTGGCAACAATATCTTAGCGGGTACATTGCCCACAACCTTCAGATTCAACTAATTAGGTTAAGCACAGCAGAGGATATCGAAAGCACTGCTGACACTCTCAATGGCGATTTATACAGATGTAAATCGCACAAGGGGCTTTGCCTCCAGGGATAAATTGACGGCGTTGCTGAAAGCAATCCTAAATCAGGTGTGAAATTCCCAGGTTTTACCCTCACCCTAAATCCCCTAGAGCGGGAGAGGGACTTTGATTCTGACTCCTTTCTCTCCCTCTGGGCTACCGTGTACACACAAGTTGTTGAATCCAGCTACGCTCCCGGCGAACCGCCCCCCTAATCCCCATTCTGGGGACTTTGAAGAACAGAACTGGCTTGGAAGTCCCCCAGAATGGGGGATTTAGGGGGGCGAAAAAGGACTGC